>JBDZUV010000036.1:25002-26074 GCA_040255345.1 Actinomycetota bacterium
GTCAACCATGCCCGCGGGCACAACCCACCTACCGGACACGTCAACCATGCCCGCGGGCACGGTCGGCCTTGTCGAATCCGAGGGCGACTTGCCAGATCGGTAACGTTGCCTGCCATGGGATCCGTACCTGACCTCGACCGCGCCCGGACCGTCATCGACACCGCGCAGGGGGTGATCGACGCGGCCACTCGTGCGCTGGCCGCCGCCCCCGGGGGCGTCGACGCCAATCAGGTGCTCGGCTACGACCTGGCCCACGCCGCCTCGGCCGTCGCGACCGGTACGGCCCTGCTCGACTACGGATCCAAGGGTGAGGCCGAGGCCCGCATCACGGTGGCCTACATCGCGGACGCCGTGGCCGAGATCGCCGGGAAGCTGTTCGGTCGCGAGACCGAATGGGGGGTCGAGCCCGGTGCGCTGGACGGCACCCGGGACTTCGTGGCTGCCTACAAGGACCCGGCCTTTCTGTCCGAGATCACCGATCCGGGGCCACGCCACCTCGACGCCGATTTCGAACTGGTCCAGGACACGTTCCGTCGCTTCGCGGACGAAGAACTCAAGCCGATCGCCGAGCACATCCACCGCACCAACGGCGACATCCCCGAACACATCATCTCCGGACTCGCCGAGATGGGCGCGTTCGGGCTGTCGATCCCCGAGGAATACGGCGGCTACGGCACCGGCGGCGAAGGCGAGTACATCGGCATGGTCGTGGCCACCGAGGAGCTTGCCCGCGGGTCGCTGTGCGCGGGCGGCTCGCTGATCACCCGACCCGAGATCCTCACCCGGGCCCTACTCGCCGGAGGCACCGAGGAACAGAAGCAGACCTGGCTGCCCAAGCTCGCCTCGACCGAGGTCCTCAACGCCGTGTCGGTGACCGAACCCGATTACGGCTCCGACGTCGCCGGGGTGAAGGTGACCGCCCGGCCGACCGACGGCGGCTGGTTGATCAACGGCGTGAAGACCTGGTGCACCTTCGCCGGTCGCGCCGACGTGCTCATGGTGCTGGCCCGCACCGACCCCGACCCCAAGGCCGGACACCGGGGCCTGTCGATGTTCATCGTCCCCAAGCCCC
>JBDZUV010000176.1:0-1933 GCA_040255345.1 Actinomycetota bacterium
TGCGCTACCTGGGCGTGGCCCCGACGACCCGGCGGTTCGCTCCGACGATGTTCGCCGCCGAGCGTGCCCGAGCCGAGCTCGAAGCGGTCGCCGCCGAGCCACTCGCAGAGGACCGCAACCGGTTGAGTGTGCTGCTGGCGGGGGCCTCACAACCGCGCACGCTCACCGCGACCCATGTGCTGTGGGCGATGTACGGGTTGTTGCCCGACGGGGCGGTGCAGCGTCCGCATCGGCACCAGTCGGTCGCATTGGATCTGATCCTCGATTGTGCGCCCGGGTGCTACTCACTACTTGGGGCGAGGCTGGACGCGGACGGTGAGATCGTCGACCCGACCCGGGTCGACTGGGAGCCGGGTGGGGCGTTCGTGACCCCGCCGGGCCTGTGGCACGCACACGTGAACGAGTCGGGCGCGCCGGCGTACCTGTTCCCCGTGCAGGACGCGGGAATGCAGACCTACCTGCGCTCACTCGACATCCGCTTCACCCCGCCGCGTCGCTGAGCGCCCAGCGTCGGGTCGAGGCTGCGGATCCCACCGGCGGTTCAGTCCACCCGCAGTGGGAGGCGGCGCGAGGCGAGCACGCCGCTGAGCGCCACGACGAGCGCCATCACGAACACGATCGAGGTGCCTGACAACGCCGACCATCCCTTGGCGTCGGCGATCGCGATGATCCCGCCGCCGATGCCGGTACCGATGGCCTGGCCGAGGGTGTCGGAGAGTTGCAACGCCGAACTGGCGCCGCCTTCCTGACCTGGCGCGGCGAGCGACAGCACGGTGACCGACAACGTCGGATACGCCAGTCCCATGCCCGACGCGGCGACGCCCCACGCCCCGATCGCCGCGGCGAGAGGCAGGTAGGCGAGCGACGCGACCATGGCGGCGATGCCGACGGCGATGATCGTCAGGCCGGTCCCGACCAGGCGGCGTGGCCCGAACCGGTCGATGGCCCGTGCCTGGGCCCACGCGCCGACCGTCCAGCACACCGCGCCCGCGGACAGCGCCAGACCGGCCACCCAGGTCGCGGCACCCCGGCCGTCGACGATCGCCAGCGACACGTACGCGTCGCCCGCGAAGAACGCCCAGGTGAGCAGCCCGCGCACGGCGACGGTGGCCGGCAAGCCGGGCGCGGGTCGGGCGGTGCCCGGGGGTTGGAGCACCCCGAAGGCCCACGCGGCCAGGGGCAGGCCGACCACCACCAGGGCGACCGCCACGGCGACGGTCGCCTCCGCAGCGGCGAGCACGGCGCCGACCCCGACCACGAGCACCACCACGCGGCCCAGGCGTCGCCGGTCGAGGGGGGCCGGGTCGGTGGGGCGCGCCCGGTCCAGGGTGGCGAGGGCGGGCAGGGTCATGACGGTGGCGACGACGACGAAGGGCAACAGGCCGAGGAACACGACCCGCCAGGTCCACAGGTGTTCCACCGCCGAGGCGACCGCCGGGCCGATCAGCCCGGGGATGACCCACGCGGTCGACATCGTGGCGAACATGACCGGACGCAACGGGCGGGGGAGGCCCCGGCCGATCGAGGCGTAGGCGACGGCGGGGATCGCCCCCGCGCCGAACCCCTGGGCGAAACGTCCGGCGATCAGCATCGGCATCGACTGGGCGGCGCCGCCAACGACCAGCCCGACGGTGAAGAAGGCGAGGCCGAGACCGAAGGGCAGGGCGAGGCCGCGGCGGTCGGCCATCTGGCCGGTCACCACGATGCCGACGAGGCTGGCCAGGAAGAAGCCGCTGAAGACCCAGCCGTACAGGCCGAGCCCGCCCAGGTCGTTCTTGACCTCGGGCATGATGGTGGCCACGGCGAGCGACTCGAACGCGACGAGTGTGACGGTCAGCACCAACCCGATCGTCAACGCCCGATGGTCGGCCGACCAGATCGAGTCGGGGCCGGTGGGCCCGGTGTCGTCTGCGGGCGCCGGGGCGTGGGCAGG
>JBDZUV010000176.1:2033-4683 GCA_040255345.1 Actinomycetota bacterium
TCGAGTCGGGGCCGGTGGGCCCGGTGTCGTCTGCGGGCGCCGGGGCGTGGGCAGGCGGGGTGGTCAGGGGTGAGTCGTCTTTGCCGGTGACCTCCCCGGTCGGTCCACCGGGAGTTGATCCGAGCTGGGCCGCATCGTCACCACCCCGAGCATCGTCACCGGTGGGCACCAGCGGGTCGGTGTCGGCGCGACCGGGTGACATCGTGACATGCTACGGAGCCGGCCGGGCCCCGGATCGAGCGAGATTCGCCCCCGGTCGACGAACCGGGCACGGTCGGTCAGCGGCGTCGGGCGTCGAGCGCTGCGATGCTGCGTTTCGGTGCGGTGAGCCGGTACGACGCGTCGAGGAGTTCGGCCACCTCGTCCCAGTCGGTGTCGGCGTCGAGGTCGACGCCCAGCCACCCGTACGCGCCGAGGTACGCGGGCACGAAGACCCTCGGGTCGTCTCGCAACGCAGGCGCCTCTTCGGTGTCGGACACGATCACGATCGCCTGGCCGTGTTGCACCCATTCGCCCTCGGCGCGCACCGACGCGCCGTAGTAGCCGAAGATCTTCTTGGTGAAGAACGCGGGTCGACCGTGCGACACCTTCTCGGCCGCATCGGGAAACGCCAGTGCGATGGCGCGGACGCGACCCAGGAGCGGATCGTCGTCGTCGAACATCTGGGGGTGGGCCACGCGGTGACCGTAGCGTCCGCGGCACCGGGTCGGCCTCGGGCTTCGGCTGGTGGAGGGATCCATGTGGGCCACCGGTGGTCGCGGTCGTCTTCGGGTGTCATCGGGGCCGGTCGGGGTCGGGCAGGTGCCAGACCGCGGCGTACTCGTCTCGCACGAGTGGCCAGAGGAGCCGGCGGGCGTCGTCGACGGAGTGGACCTGGTCGGCCAGGTCGCCGTCGACGATGAACTCGTGCTCGATGAGCCGGCCGCTGCGGTCGCGGCGACCGTCGGGGTCGACGAGTCGCACGGCCACCCGGTCACCGACCCGGCGAACCGACGGTGGGTTGTCGGCGTCGGCGTCGGCGGGGAAGCACCGCTCGTAGGTGGGCAGCGGGTCGGCCAAATCGCCGTTGCGCAGAAAGGTGAACCCCCAGGTGCGGCCGCGGGTCGCCCAGATCAGGTTCACCGGCGGCTGCGCAACAGCACGCCGTCGCGTTCGGCGTGCTCCAGGGCGATCTTGAAGCCGGTGAGCGTGGCGAGCAGAAAGTCGTGGTCGGCGAGGGCCCGTTGGTTGGCTTCTTCGAGCTTCTTGCCGGCGAAGTCGATCGCGGCCTGGATGTGTTCGGCCTTCACGAAGCTGAGGAGCATGGTGAATTTGTTGAGCTTCATGCTCTTGGTGATGATCATCGGCAGTCGGCTTCGGCCGCCCAGCAACGCGTGGGCCAACGTGTCGGCTCGCCCCAACAGGTCTTGCGCGATGGTCCCGGGGAGCAGCTTTTTCGAGGCCCACCACACGTGGCGTTCGAAGGGCAGGATCGCGGCGAGGGGCAGGATCAGGTCCACCCCGACGCGCCGGTCGACCTGGATGGTGTCGGGTTCGAACTTCGCCGATGACAGCAGCAGGAAGTCTTCACCGACCGAGAGTGCGCCGGTGTCGCCGACGAACACCGCGATCTGCTTGCGCAGCTCGTCCAGGTCGTCCGCGGCGTTCTCGATGACGAGGTCTCTGAAGCCATACACGTCGAGGTCGGGGGTCAGGTCGGTCTTGGTCAACGCGAGGACCCAGATGCGCGGGAACCGGTCGAGTGGTTCGGCGCCCGTTGCGAGTCGGTGTTGCAACCCCATCAGGCCGGTGCGGTAGTTGTGGAGCAGCGACTTGAGGTATCTGGCTTCTTCGCCGGCGTGGTCGCGGAGGCGTTGGCCGTCGATGAGCAGGAAGGCGATGTCCGAACGCAGCAGGTTCTCGAACGTTTCGGTCTTGTACTGGGCTTCGGTCTGTTCGGGGGTGGCCTGTTCGAACCATTCACCGGGGTAGTCGAACCACGACAGGCGCAGCGCGTCGAAGGTGCGCTGTTTTGCCAGTTTCGGGTCGGTGGGCCCGGCGGTGGTCACCGAGAACGCATAGGTCTCTGGCCGGAAGCGGTTGGCTTCGGGCAACACCGCCTCGTTCTTCATTCCCAGGTAGTACTTGTTGAGCCGGTTGCCCTGGCCCGGGTCTTCCGCGGTGATCCGGTAGGGGCTGTCGCGGAGAAAGGCGGGTTCCTGGGCCGAGCCGTAGAACGACGACAACAGCACGGTCTTGCCACTGCCCGATTCGCCGAACACCGCGATGCGCTGGTCGCGGTAGCGAAGCTGCGGGATCCTCATGGGGCGAGGCTAGATCGCGTCGGCGCTACGGTCGGTCGCGTGAAGTGGTCGGCATCGATGCGTCACCCGACGGTCTGGGTGATGGCGGCAGCGCTGGTGGGCGCCGCTGGGTGTTCGGGCTCGGCGGGGTCTGGTGGTCGAGACGGGGATGTTGCTCGTGATTGAGAGGCATGCATCGCGCACGCGGTCTCGGGAGTCGATGCCGATGTTTTCTCAGCTGCTTGGCCGGCGAGCGCAGCAGGTCAGCGGTCCTCCCCGCGTGGAGAGCACCGCCCGCGCCGGCGGGCGCGCGCCGTGTCGGTCGTCAGACGAGGACGAGCCCGAACGGCTTCGTCAGGCCATCCACC
>JBDZUV010000037.1:0-25764 GCA_040255345.1 Actinomycetota bacterium
CTCGCCGAGGCGACGCGATGACCGCGGTCGACGGCAGGCTGCGATGACGCGGTCACGGTCCGGCCGGGCCCCGAGCGGCGGTGATCCACGATCCAACCGGCGTCGCGATGCTCGATCGGCCGACCGTCGTCGCCCCGGGGCGACGGAGGAAACCGTCGGCAGACGGGTCACCCCGAAGAGCGACGACACCGGCCGTCGGGCCGCGCGCCGGAGTCGGGGCGCGCAGATCGCGGCGATCGCCTTCGCCGTGTTGCTCATCGTCGCGATGGCGGTCGGCTGTGCGAAGTACGACGGCGACCAGGCGGCATTCTGTGCGCAGCTCGACGACGTGCCGTCGTTCATGCAGCTCTCGGCAAAGGTGAGCACGGGTTCCGCGACCCAGGCCGCGGCGACGATGAAAGGTGCCGCCGGGGAGTTCCGGACCCTGGAGCGCCTCGCCCCCCGGTCGATCCGCGCCACCGTCGCGGCGCTGGGTGATGCGGCGGAACGGATCGAAGCGAACCTCGCATCCGAATCGGACGGCGCCGAGTACGTGACGCTGCAGAACGACGACGGTTCCACCACGCGAATTCCCATCACCACGTCGCCGAGCCAGGCGCGGCTGGGGGTCTTCTACGACGAGATGCAGAACCATCACGGCACCGTGTCGGCCGTGTATGCGCTGATGACCTATGGCCGCGACACGTGCGGGATCACCGAGGGCGCACTCGATCTCGGCATGTTCGGGTACGGGCCGTCCGCAGGATTCGGTGACGGCGGCCCGGTGACGGTGCCGGGGCTGCAGACCCCGAATCGAACTCCGGGCCGGGACCCGGCACCGGTCGAGCCGTCGCCGGGATCGGACCCGACCGGTGGCGCCTGGCCGCGCGCGACCACGTCGACCCCTGGTGGGGACCTCGCGCCGCCGGCCACCTCGGTGCCCTGACTCGCCTCGCGCCACCCAGCACCGCGGACGTCGACGCCGCGCACCGCATCGAGCATCATTGGGTGATGCATCCACGCGACCGGGTCCGGATCGTCGTCGCCACGGCACACGCGGTGCTCGAGGGCCGACTCGATCCGTCCACCGGCGCGGCGACGCTGCGTCTGCAGGAGGATCAGATCGCCCCCCGTCTGCGCGGAGACCGGATCGACGTCACCCAGAGCGAGGCGAACGACGTCGCGCTCAGCCTTCGTCGTCTCGCCGAACAGGTCTCGGAGCGCTCCGGCACGTCTGGTGACCACGACGATCTCGTCGACATGGCCCGGACGCTGGGAGCACTCGCCCAGACGCTCCGGTGACGACGCTCCGGTGACGACGCACCGACGCCAGGTCAGCGACGTGTGACGGCGCCGGGCGAGGCGGCGTTGCGCGGGTCACCTTCGGGCCACAGGGGCATCCCCGCACCGTGGGTGTAGAACGGGACGGGTTCTGGTGCGAGTGGGGTGTTGCCGGCGATCAGATCGGCAGCCCGTTCGGCGACCATCATCACCGGCGCGTAGATGTTGCCGTTGGTGATCGTCGGGAACACCGACGCGTCGACCACCCGGAGCCCTTCGGTGCCGTGCACCCGCATGGTCGACGGGTCGACGACGGCGCCGTCGTCGATGCCCATACGGGCGGTGCAGGAGGGGTGCAGCGCCGTTTCGGCGTCCGATGCCACCCACGCGAGGATCTCGGCGTCGGATTCCACCGACGGTCCGGGCGAGATCTCGCCGGCATCGAAGGGAGCGAGCGCCGGCTGGGCGAGGACGTGTCGGGCGGCGCGGACGACCTCGACCCACTCGGTCCGGGAGGCGGGCGTCGACAGATAGCCGAATCGCAGTGCCGGGTGGGTGAACGGGTCGGTCGTGGTGATGGTGACCGATCCGCGCTCGTCGGTGTTCATCGGGCCGATGTGCACCTGGTAGCCGTGTTCGTCGGCGGGTCGGGAACCGTCGTAGCGGATCGCGATCGGCAGGAAGTGGAACATCAGGTTCGGGTAGGCGACGGTGTCGTTGGTGCGGACGAAGCCACCTGCTTCGAAGTGGTTCGTCGCCCCGACTCCCCGCCCGGCCAACAGCCATTCCGCAGCGATCCGAGGCTTGTGGCGGTGCCGTAGCCAGGGCGCGATCGACACCGGTTGGCAAGCGGCGTGCTGCAGGTACACCTCGAGGTGATCCTGCAGGTTGGCGCCGACACCGTCCAGGGCGACGTTCGTGCGGACCCCGGCAGCGGCCAGCACATCGGGAGGGCCGATCCCGGCCAGTTGCAGGAGCTGCGGCGAGTTGATCGCGCCGCCACACAGGATCACCTCCGACGCGGTGACGCGCCGGGCGCCGCCCGCGAGATGGATGTAGTCGACGCCGACCGCCCGATTGCCGCGCATCACGAGTCCCGTGACGTGCGCGAGGGTCCGCACCTGGAGGTTCGGGCGCTTGCGGACCGGGTGCACATAGGCCCGGGATGCAGACAGCCGACGGCCGTGTCGGATGTTCCTGTCGAACGGCGCGAATCCTTCCTGGCGGTATCCGTTCACATCGTCGGTCGGCGGGTAGCCGGCCTGTCGGGTCGCCTCCAGGAACGCCGCGAACAGCGGGTTCGTGGCCGGCCCGCGTTCGAGCACGAGCGGCCCGGCGGCGCCCCGCCATGCGTCCGCGCCAGCGTCGCAGGTCTCCATGCGCTTGAAGTAGGGGAGGCAGTGCGCGTAGTCCCAGTCGCCGAGTCCTTCGTGGGCGGCCCAGCGTTCGTAGTCGAGCGGGTTGCCGCGTTGGAAGATCATGCCGTTGATCGAAGACGACCCGCCCAGCACCTTGCCCCTCGCGTGGGCGATCCGGCGTCCGCCCAAGTGCGGTTCGGGTTCCGAGACGTACCGCCAGTCGTAGAGGCGATTGCCGATCGGGTACGTGAGCGCCGCCGGCATGTGGATGAACGGGTCGATCCGCCAGTCGGCCCGACCCGCTTCGAGCACACACACCCGCACCGACGGGTCGGCGGACAAGCGCATCGCGAGCACCGACCCGGCTGAACCGCCTCCCACGATCACGATGTCGAAGCGGTCACCCGACATCAGCGTCGGTTCCCGAACCAGTGTCGGGGTGCCGGTTTCGTGTTGCGCCAGATGTGCTTGTACTCGAGGTACTCGGCGAGCCCGGCGATGCCGAGTTCACGGCCGATCCCGCTCTGTTTGAATCCCCCCCACTCGGCCTGGGGCACATAGGGGTGATAGTCGTTGATCCAGATCGTGCCGTGCCGGAGGGCGGCAGCGACCCGTTCCGCCCGCATCGTGTCGCGGGTCCACACCGCGCCAGCGAGTCCGTAGATCGTGTCGTTGCCGAGTGCGATGGCGCGGCGTTCGGCATCGTCACGGGTCGTCCCGGCGAAGGTCTCGACGGTGAGCACCGGACCGAACGATTCGTCCTGCACACAGCGCATCGAGGTGGCGCAGCCGTCGAGCACGGTGGGCAGGTAGTAGAACCCGCGCGCCAGTTCCGGATCGCCGGGGCGGGCACCGCCGCAGCGCAGCACGGCGCCTTCGGCGACCGCCGCGGCCACGTAGACCTCGACCTTGGCGCGGTGTGCGGCGCTGATGAGCGGGCCGGTCTCGGCGTGTTCGTCGTCAGGGGGGCCCAGACGGATCCTCTCGGCGCGGCGGACGAGCTCGTCGACGAAGTCGTCGTGGATCGATTCCTCGATGATGAGCCGTGCCCCTGCGGAGCACACCTGTCCGGAGTCGAGAAAGACCGCGGTGAGTGCATGGTCGAGGGCCGCGTCGAGGTTGGCGTCGGCGAACACGATGTTGGGGTTCTTGCCGCCCAGTTCGAGGGCGACCCGCTTCACGGTGGCTGCCGCTGCGGCCATGATCCCACGGCCGGTGACCAGGCCGCCGGTGAACGAGACGAGGTCGACCTCGGGGGCTTCGACCAATGCGGCACCGACCGGGTCTCCCGCGCCCGACACGAGGTTCGCGACCCCCGCCGGCAGCCCTTCCTCGGCGAGTGCCCCGACCAGCCACATGGCGGTCGACGGGGTCGACTCGGAAGGCTTGACGACCACGGTGTTGCCGGCGACGAGCGCGGGGGCGATCTTCCACGACAGCTGCAGCAACGGGTAGTTCCACGGTGTGATCAGGGCACACACCCCGACCGGCTCGGCCACGACACGGCTCGCGATGTCGGTATCGCCGACGTCGACGACGCGCCCGGTTTCGGCCACGACCCCATCGTGGAGCTCCCGGTCGGCCCGTTGCATGAGATGGGCGAAGTGGCGGAACACCCCGATGACGTCGTCGACGTCCATCCGGGACTCGACGAGACGTTTGCCCGTGTCTCCCGACTCGAGGCGGGCGACCGGTTCGCGCTCGGTCCCGAGCCGATCGGCTATCCGCAGCAGCAGGGCCGCACGTTCGCTCACCGGGGTGTGACGCCAGTCGCCGTCGTCGAAGGCGTGTCGGGCCGCGGCCACCGCACGGAGTGCGTCGCCGGCATCGGCTTCAGCGACGACGGCGACGAGGGATCCATCAGCCGGCGAGTGGATCCGGCGGGTCGCGCCCGAGTGCGCGCCGGACCATGTTCCGTCGATGAACAGGCCGAAACCCGGGTCTGGGGCGGTCACGGCGCCGCCGAGTCGACCACAGCGTCGACGCGCTCGACGGCGCGTGGTCGCCGGGGGTGTCGACGCAACCAGGCCGTCTCGCTCCTCATGGTCGCATCAGCCTAGAAGACACCCCGAACGCCCTGACCGTCGACGGTCGACCGAGGAGGGCATCGGGCCCGTGCACGGGTCGGCGGCGGCACGGTCGCCGGCCGCGTCGGGGGCGGTCCGGCTGTCGGCCGCTAACATCCCGGGTTGCTGAAAGGGCGCGGCCGAATTGGGAGTTGATCCGGTGAAGTCGATCAGTCGTCGGGGGATGCTCAGCGCCGCCGGCGCTGCCGGCGTCGTGGGGTTGGTCGGTTGCTCCGACGTCGGGCCGCGCGGCGGCGGCGAAGGGCCCGCCGGTGGACTGGTCCGGACGGTGGAGCGGACGGTGTGGGCGGTCGACGGGGCCGCGGATCTCGAGCCGATCGAGATCGACCATCCGGCCGACTCGGCACGGAACGTGCCATCGGTGACCCGGTCGGGTCGGCTCCGGGTCACCGCGGCCGTGACCGGGCCGAACAAGAACCACCGACAGGCCTGGCTCATTCCCGGGTCCGACGGTTTCGTCGATGGTGAGGCCCGGACGGTGTGGTGGCCGCCGTCGGTGATGGCGCGTGACGTGGTCGCGCCCCAGATGGGGCTGGTGCTCCGACTCACGGCGACCGGCGGGGTGGTCGCCGACCAGAACATCATGGGGCAGGCGTATGCGGCGACGATCGTCGCGCCCTGGTCGTGGGCGGACGGCGGCGTGGCGACGAAATCCCGGCGAGGCGACACCAACGATGCACTCGAGGTCGCGCCCGATCGGGCGCCTCACATCGTCGCGGTGGCACGCGACGCTGGGACGCCGGCGCGCAACGTGTATCTCGTCGATCGCATCTACGAGATCGCACCGGGGGATCCCGTCGTCGTGCACTCGTGCCACGATGCGACGTTCAACGGCGGTTTCGTCGTGCAGGAGGTCTTCCCGAGCGCGAATTCCGTGTTTCCCCGGCCCGCGATCGTCTGTGCCGATCGGGGCGGTCACGGGGCCGTCGAGATGTCGCCGACGGTGGGGCGCATGACCCGTCCGGCCGTGGAGAACGGCATCGAGCCCGCGTCGATCTACCCGTTCCACGTCGCGTTGCGGATCGTGGGGTCGCTGGTCACCGCGAAGCGCTGGCGGGTCGGCGACGTCGAACCGACCTGGGAGGACCCCTCGTGGGCGGTGACGATCGACACCGCCCACGATTCGGTGCAACCGCCCGCCGGTGGCGGCGTCGGCCTGATGACGAACCACCTGCACAGCGGCGCATGGGTCGAGTTCGGTGACGTCGAGATCATCCGCTACTGACCCGGCAGCCGCCGCTGCCCACGTCGATGGTGGTACGCCCCCCGGGATTCGAACCCGGAACCTGCGGATTAAGAGTCCGTTGCTCTACCGTTGAGCTAGAGGCGCCTGTGGCGGCTTCGTCGACCCGTCCGACGTGTCGGTGAAAGCTCCACTTGGGGTGACCGAGGGGATTCGAACCCCCGACCTCCGCGACCACAACGCGGCGCTCTAACCATCTGAGCTACGATCACCGTGAGGGCACGATCCTAGTGCCGAGCTGCGGGTCGGTGGTAGTCGTTCGCCCCGCGCCCGCGGTGCTGGGTGGGTCGTCGACGATCACCGGGCCGTACCGGGGCGCCCCCGCCCCTTGGACCGGCCGGCCGGACCTGATGCCTTCGGACCGCGCGCGTTGCGGGCGCGGTTCTGGGGCTTGCGTTTCGGGGCGCGGGCTCTGCCGTGTTCGCCCGTCGCCTTCTTCGACCCGGCGCCGCCGGGTTTGCCGCGTTTCGACTTCTCGGATTTCGCCTCGGCGCGCTGCGGCCCGGCGCGCTCCGACCCCGGGTCGCCGGGTCCGGAGCGATCATCACCGGCAACGCCGGGACCACCTGGCCCGGTCCGTCGTGGTCGAGGACCGTTGGTCCGGACCCGGTCACGTCGGTCGCCCGACGCGCCCGGCCGGGAACCCCCACGCTCGGGTGACCGGGAGGACCCGGTCGGTGGGTCATCGTGGCGGTCGCGGCGATCCGGGCCGGGCGTGGCGCGTCGTGACGTGAAGTCCGTGTCGGTGTCGCGATCTCGGCTGCGATCGCGGCTGCGGTCGCGGCTCGCTCGTGAAGGTGACCGCTTGTTCCTGCCGGGCCTGGTGTCTGCGGGAGACTTCCCCTGGGACATGTGGCGGTTGCCCGATGCCTTGTGGCGGGGCCCCGTGGCCGAGCGAGGTCCCTTCCCGTCCCGCCGGTCGTCGTCTCTACGCCCGGGTCGTCGTGGTCGCACCGGGACAGCGGCCGGACCGATCGGAAGCTGGTCGAGGTCGGGATCGGTGAGCGTGACGTCGACCTCGAGCGATCGGAAGAGCCGGTCGTCGTCCTTGCGCCGATCGGGCATCGCGAGGGCGACCACGACGCCGGTTGCTCCGGCGCGTCCGGTCCGTCCGGAGCGATGGAGGTAGTCCTTCGGTTCGGTCGGCAGGTCGAAGTGCACCACGCACGCGACGTCGTCGACGTGGATGCCCCGAGCCGCCACGTCGGTGGCGACCAGTGCGCGTGCCTGACCGGATCGGAAGGCGCGTAGGGCGCGCTCGCGTTGGCTCTGCGAGCGGTTGCCGTGGATCGCCACGGCGTCGACGCCGGCGCGTCCGAGTTGCTTCGCGACCCGATCGGCGCCGTGACGGGTGCGGGTGAAGACCACGGTCGGGCCGACTCGTCCGATGACGCGTGCGGTGACGTCGATCCGCTGCGCGTGCGGGACCGACCAGAACAGGTGCTCGAGTCGCGACTCGCCGGTCTGTGGGGTCACGTCGACGGTGACCGGGTCGTGCTGGTAGCGACGGACGAGCGCGTCGACGTCACCGTCGAGGGTTGCCGAGAACAGCAGCGTCTGACGGTGCTCGTCGGTCTGATCGACGAGTCGGCGAACCTCGGGCAGAAAGCCCATGTCGGCCATCCGGTCGGCTTCGTCGACCACCACCAGATCGACGCCGTCGAGTCGTGCGATGCCCTGATTCACCAGATCGGCGAGCCGTCCGGGGCACGCGACGGCGATGTCGACGCCGCGACGGAGGGCCTTGATCTGGGGTTCGAACGCGGTGCCGCCGTAGAAGGCGTGGACGCGTACGTCACGGCGTGCCCCGAGTCGCGCGAGGTCGCGGCTGACCTGCGCGGCGAGTTCGCGGGTGGGTACCAGCACGAGCGCCCGGGGTCGCTTGGGGCGGGCGCGCTGGACGTTCGCGACCAGCGGTACGCCGAACGCGACGGTCTTTCCGCTGCCGGTCGGGGCACGTCCGGACACGTCCCGGCCGGCGAGTGCGGGTGGAATGGTCTCCGCCTGGATCGCGAAGGGTCTGCCGATTCCCTGCCCGGCGAGTGCTTCGATGAGATCGCTCGGCACACCCAGGTCGGCGAATGTCTTCACCACGGAAGCCTAGTGCTGTGACCACGAACATCTCCGGGGACCGCCCGCGCGAGCAGGCGTGGCCGGCCGAACACGTGTTCGTTTCGTCGGCTAGGATGGCACCGATGTTCCAGGCTTCGCTGCTGGCGTGTGCACCCACCGCGATCGACGACTCCTTCGCCTCGCTCACCCGCCACGAGCTGGGTGCCGGCGCGTGGATCGACGAGGTGCCGGGCTGGTTGTCGGGTGCCGACGACGTGTTCGTCGATGTCGCTGATCGGGCCCCCTGGCAGGCACACGAGCGGATCATGTGGGACCGTCGGGTCGACGAGCCGCGCCTGTCGACCAGGGGGTGGGTCGACCCACCCGTTCCGGTTCCGGCGATGGCCGCCGCGCTCGGTCGGCACTACGGCCTCGATCTGTCGGCGGTCAGTGCGAACCTCTACCGCGACGGCTCAGACTCGGTGGCCTGGCATGGCGACGTCGCCGGTCGCTACCGCGCGACCACGATCGTGGCCATCGTGTCGCTGGGCACGCCGCGCCACTTTCTGGTGCGGCCGTCGGGCGGCGGGCCCTCGACACGGTTCACTCCGGGCCACGGCGATCTGCTGGTGATGGGTGGGACCTGTCAGCACACCTTCGAGCACGCGGTGCCCAAGTCGGCAACGGTCGAATCTCGGATCGCGTTGATGTTCCGCGAACCCGGCGTGTTCTGAAGATTCCGCCGCTCGGCTCCGCTCACCTCGAGCTTCGGACGATTCTGCGCGGCCGATCGGTGGAACGTCCCGGCGTCCGAGCTGGTGACGGCGTCGGACGCCTGGTGGGACTCAGCGCGCGTCTCGGGCTCGGGGCTTCGATCCGCGATGTCTGTCGGACTTGTGGCCGTCGGCCTTCGCCGGGGCGCCCCGCCGGTCGGCTCGGCCGCGCCGACCGTCGGCGACCGACGGGTTGCGTGCGGTCGCCTTGGCGCGGGACCGGCCTGCCGCCGGCGCCGCGGCCTGGTGGGACTTGCGCTTGCCGCCCGAGCGTGACGGTGTCTGCGCGACCGAACGTTCCTGTGGTCGACGCTGCTGGTGGGCGCCTCGACCGTGGCCCCCACCGGCACCCTTGGCCTTAGCGCGTGCGGCGCGCTTGGGACCGGACGGCCGCTGGGTCACTACGGCGACCGGGGTCCGCTCACCCGGTCGGATGGGTGTCAGCTCCGCCGACCCGAGGGTCACGTCCAGATCGAGCGTGCGCGCCAGCTTGCGGGCGGCCTTGCGCTGGTCTGCACCGACGAGCGCGATGACGGTGCCCTCGGTTCCGGCACGCCCGGTGCGGCCCGACCGGTGGACGTAGTCCTTGGGGTCGTCGGGTAGGTCGAAGTGCACCACGCACGCGACGTGGTCGACGTGGATCCCACGTGCGGCGACATCGGTGGCGACCAGGGCGCGGGCCCGACCCGAGGTGAAGTCGGCCAGCGCCCGGTCGCGCTGCTTCTGGGTGCGGCTGCCGTGGATGGCCACCGCGTGTACGCCGACCCGGCCGAGTTGGCGGGCGATCCGGTCGGCGCCGTGGCGGGTCCGTGAGAACACGATCGTGGAACCGGACCCCTCGATGATCGCCGCGGTCATACCGACCCGGTCGGCACGCTCGACCACCCAGTGGTGGTGGGTGATGTTGCCACCGGAGTCGGCGGGAGTGACGTCCTGGCGGACCGGGTCGTGCTGGTAGCGACGGACGAGTACGTCGACGTCGCCGTCGAGCGTCGCGGAGAACAACAACGTCTGGCGCTTGGAGCTGGTGGCGTCGAGCAGACGGCGTACCTCGGGCAGAAAGCCCATGTCGGCCATCCGGTCGGCTTCGTCCACGACCACCCGGTCGACTTCGTCGAGGCCGACGATGCCCTGGTTGACGAGGTCGGCGAGCCGCCCGGGGCAGGCGACGGCGATGTCGACCCCGCGGCGCAGCGCCTTGATCTGTCGGTCGAAGCCGACGCCGCCATAGAACGACTGCACGCGGGTGCCACGGGCGGCGCCCAGCCAGACGAGGTCGCGGGCCACCTGGGCGGCGAGTTCACGGGTCGGGACGAGCACGAGGGCACGGGGATGTCTCGGCTTGGCCCGGGCCACGTTCGCGACGAGCGGAATGCCGAAGGCGAGGGTCTTGCCGCTTCCGGTCGGGGCGCGTCCCGCCACGTCGCGACCGGCCAGGGCGGACGGGATGGTGGCGGTCTGGATGTCGAAGGCGTCGGCGATGTCATGGGCGGCGAGCGCGTCGCACAGGTCGTCGGGCACGCCGAGGGCGGCGAAGGTGGTCACGAGGAGAACTCCGAATCGGTTCGAGGGATGCCGGGACGAGAGAGGCAGCCCGTCGTTGCGAGAGAGTGGCCCGACTGGCCCGCTCGGGGACGTCGTGGACCGGGGCGGCGCGAGAGCGCATGCCTCCACCCGGTCGAGTGACCGTCGAAGACCCTACCGGTCGGAGGTCTCCGGGCCCGCATCGACGGTCACGGCGGCCGGTCGGCGGGACCGCACCCGGCCGCCGCGGTGGCGCTCGTCGCGGTCGGTGCCCGGCCCGTGTGGGGCAGCCCGCACGTCGCGACCCGGCTCATTCGTCGAGCGCCGCGTCTGCTTGGATTGGAGCCAACGGCCCTCGTAGCTCAGTCAGGATAGAGCAGCCGACTTCTAATCGGCCGGTCGCAGGTTCGAATCCTGCCGAGGGCGCCGGTCGGTGCCACCCGACCGATCGTGGTGGCCGGTCGGAGGGCGCGACACCATCTCCGAACGGTGATCGCGCTTGTCATTGGGAATCACCTCCAAGTGCCGATAGAGCGTCCATGTCAGTAGCCGACCCCGCCGAACCACTGCGCGTCCAGGATCTCGGGATCCCGCCGAGCCTCGTCCTCGACATCGCGGTGCGTCGCATCCTCCGTGAGGGTCAGACCACCACGATGCGACTGGCCGAGCGGCTGCGGATCTCACCGGTCCTCGCGGACCAGGTGATCGAGAAGCTGCGCCACGATCGGATGATCGAGATCCAGGGTGCCGAGGGGCGCAGCTACATCCTGCAGCTGTCCGAACCGGGTCGACAGTTCGCGGTCGAACGCATGGATTCGTCGAAGTACACCGGCGCGGTTCCGGTCAGCCTCGAGGACTACACACGCGTCGTCGCTGCGCAGCACCAGCGTCCGACGATCACGCCCGACTCGATCCGTGACGCGTTTTCGGACCTGGTCATCTCCGACGAACTGCTGGGCCAGCTCGGCCCGGCCATCCACACCCCCGGATCGATCTTCCTGTACGGCCCTCCCGGGACCGGGAAGACCTCGATCGCGGAGCGCATGATCAACACCGAGCACGACACCGTGTTGATTCCCCATGCGGTCGAGGTCGACTCGCAGATCGTCACCGTCTACGACCCGATGGTGCACGTGGCGATCGACCCGCAACCCGAGCGTCTGGATCGCCGTTGGATGCGCTGTGAACGCCCGAGTGTCATCGTCGGCGGTGAATTGCAGGCCCGCCAGCTCGACCTGAGCTACCAGGCCGACGCCGGCGTGTACCTCGCGCCGCTTCAGATGATCGCCAACAACGGGGTGCTCACGATCGACGACTTCGGTCGTCAGTCGCTCACGCCCGAACAGTTGCTGAACCGTTGGATCGTCCCGCTCGACCGTGACGTCGACTTCCTGTCGCTCGACTACGGCGCCAAGTTCGAGGTGCCGTTCCTCACCAAGATCGTGTTCGCGACCAACCTCGACCCTTCCAAGCTCGCTGACGAGGCGTTCTACCGGCGGATCGGATCGAAGATCCTGATCCCGCCGATCACCGACGACGCCTTCGACGAGGTGCTCCGACGTGTCGGCGAGAGCCGTCAGGTCACGATCCAGCCCGAAGCCCCGTCGATCCTGCGCAAGGGCAGCCGGGTGATGGGCGACGGCGACCTGCGGCCGTATCTGCCCGGAGCGATCGCCACGCTGGTGACCTCGATCGCCGCGTACGAGGGGACGACCCCGGTCATGAACCGCGACACCCTCGAACGGGCGCTGGTGATGTTCTTCAGCACCGAGGACGACATGCACGGCACCTCGGAACAGGCGCCCGTCGCACCGGGACCGTCGGACCCGCCCGATGTGGATCACCCCACCCGAACCGATCGGGTCGACCCCGGTGAGTCCGCGCGGCTGTTCGAGGCGGTGCTCGCCGCGACCGAGGAACTGCTCTGGGTCGATTCCGCGGAGGCGGCCCGCAAGGTGAGCGTCGATCTGATCGCCGACCTGGGCCTGACCGAGGCACCCCAGGATGCGTCCGTGGTGGAGGTGATCGACGTCGATCTGTCGTTCTCGTCGGGAGAACGCCTGCGCGTCCTGCGTCCACGTGACCACGCCTTCGCCGGTCTCGCCGAGCGCCAGTTCCATCGTTACGCGGCGGCCGGGGCACGTTCACTGGAGTTGTCGGCCGGGCAGCATCTGCTCGAGCGTGAGTTGTCGATCGATCCCACCACGGGCCTGGTCACCGGCGACGTCGCGACCAAGTTGATCGGCCGTCTCGGCGTCGATGACGTCGTGGTGACGATCGCATTCGATACGGACCCGTCCGAGGGATCCGCCGACGAACGGAACGCCGCGTTCGCTCGGGTGTTGCGTGAGCAGGTCCGCTCCCGGGACCGCTGCGGGTACCTGGACGACGGTCGGTTCGTGGTGGTGATCCTCGGCGGTGTCGAACAGGATCCGGTGACGGTGCTCGATCGGGTCTTCGATGCCTGGAGCGGTGACGGCCACGACGATGCCGGCGGGTTCTCGGCGGGCTATGCCCGTGCTGGTGAGTTGCCGAACCTCGCGCTCGTCGCGGCACGCAACGCGTTGCACCGCGCCCAGGAGTCCGGTGGCGGGAACTGGGTGGCGGCGACCGAGTCCGACTACGAGTGAGGGCGCGTCCGGGCCTGGACGTTGGGCGGGCGGCGCGGCTCGGGGTCAGTGCCGGTTCAGGTGCCGGAACATGGGCTTGTCGGCCCGGTAACGCTTGGGGAACTGCCCGAAGAGTCGGTCGTAGATCTGTCGGGTGGCCGGGTCGGGTGTGAAGGTCCGTTCCACCGGCACCAGTCCACTCACCTCGCCGACGGCGATGCGGCCCGAGGCGACGCCGGCGGCCAGTCCCGCGCCCCGCAGGTTCGCGTGCATCGGGTCGGCGGGCCGTTCGATCGTGCGGTTCATCACGTCGGCGTGGATCTGGCACCACAGATCCGACTGGGCGCCACCGCCGACGATACGGACCGGGTCGAGCGTGGTCGACGTGAACTTCTCGACCGCGTCGTGCAGCCAGCGCGAGTTGTAGGCGACTCCTTCGAGTACGGCTCGGGCCAGCTCTGCTCGGCCGGTCGTCAGTGACAGATTGTGGAAGCCGCCCCGGGCGCGGGCGTCGTCCACCGGTGAGCGTTCGCCGTTCAGCCACGGAGTGAACAGCACGTTGCCGCTTCCCGGTAGGACCGTCGCGGCTGCCCCGGTGATCTCGGCATAGTCGGGAACCCGGGCGTCGTGTCGCCAGAGATGGTCACGGAACCAACTCAGTGCCAGCCCGCCGACCTCGTGATTGTCGATCACGAGGTAGTCGTCGGCGCGCAGACCCGGCACGGTCGCGATCTGATGGACGATGTCGGTCTTCTTCGCGGCCACCGGCGCCGAGATCCACGACGACGTGCTGATCGCGAGATGGGCCTGATGGCGCCGGACCGCCCCCGAACCCAACGCCGCGGTGTGCAGGTCCGGTAGCGGCGCGACGACTCTGACCCCCTCGCCGAGTCCGAGCAGCCGCGCAACGGGAGGAAGCACGGTGCCCACATGGCGGTTCGCCCTGCCCAGTGGCGGGAGCTGGCGTTCGGCGACTCCGGATCTTTCGACGAGACCCTGGTCGTATTCATGGCGACCGGGGTGGCGGGTGTCGATCAACCAGGCCGCCGCCATCGATGCGGGCGTCGCGGCAGCGACGCCGGTGAAGCGCATGGTGAGGTGGTCGATGGGTTCGAGCATCCACCGGGCGCGGGAGACGACGTCGGGGTGTTCGGCCTGCAGGAACAGGCGTTGACCGATCGGGTCGGCGCCGTTCAGCGACGGAGTGCCACCACTGCGACGCACCCAGGTCGCGATCGTACGAGGGTCATAGCCCGCGGCGCGCCCGCCGAAACGCTTCCGGGCATGGGGCCGACCACGCGTGTCCATCCACAGCACCGCATCGCCGACGGGTGCGCCGGTGCCGTCCACGGGCACCGTGCTCGCATACTGGCCGGTGATCGACACGGCGACGACCGCGTCGCGCTCGACCACACCCGCATGCAGGGCGTCGCGGGTGAGCGCGACGATCCGCTCCCACCATTCGTCCGCGTCCTGTGTGGCTCCACCATCGGGGGTCAGCCGGGTGGCGACCGGCGCGAACCCGTACCACGCGAGCTCGCCGGTGAGGCTCACCAATCCGACCTTGGGCCCGCCGGTTCCCAGGTCGATGGCCAGCGCGTGTGCGCCGTCGCGGTTGCGTCCACGGTGTCCTGCCCGGACGGATGCTCGGCCGGCGGCTCGGGAGGTCGTGGACATCAGCGCTGGCCCATCCGGTGAGTGGTGGCAGATCGGAGTGGAGCGGGTGAGGGGAGTCGAACCCCCGTCGTCTGGATGGAAGCCAGATGCTCTACCGTTGAGCTACACCCGCAGTGTCGGTGGTGCTGCGTCGGTGAAGACTACCGGGTCCGTCGGGTGGCGACGGTAGCGTGAGGTGGACCGATGACCGACCTGCACGCTGCGCTGGCATTCCTCGATGCCCACATCAACCTCGAGGCGACCGCGGGTCGCATCCACGGTCTGTCTCTGGACCGCATGGCCGAGTTGTGTGATGTGCTGGGCGATCCCCAGCAGGCCTACCCGGTCGTGCAGGTGACCGGCACCAACGGCAAGGGCTCGGTGACGGCGATGATCACCGCGTTGCTGCGGAGCGCCGGCCTGGGGGTCGGCACCTACACGAGCCCGCACCTCGAATCGGTGACCGAGCGGCTCGCCTATGACGGCACGCCGATCGACCCCGACGAGTTCGCGCAGCTCGTCGTCGAGCTGGCCGCGTTGGAGCCGATGCTCCGCCGACGTCCGTCGTACTTCGAGCTGCTGAGCGCCGCCGCGTTCCGGTGGTTCGCCGATCGCCCGGTCGACGTCGCCGTCGTCGAGGTCGGGCTGCTCGGTCTGTTCGACGCCACGAACGTCGCCGATGCCCAGGTGGCGGTGCTCACCAACGTGGGCAAGGACCACACCGACGGCGAGGGTGACTGGCGGCGGCGGATCGCCGAGGAGAAGGTCGGCATCGTCAAGCCGGGCGCCACCTTCGTGCTGGGCGAGACCGACCCCGGGCTGGCCGACGTGTTCGCGCACACGCCCGCCGCGGAGACCTGGCTGCGCGGCCGGGACTTCGACGTGGACGCCGACCGGGTGGCCCTGGGTGGCCGCCTGGTGTCGTTGTCGACGCCCGCGCACACGGTCGACGAGATCTTCCTGCCCCTGCACGGTGCCCACCAGGCGCAGAACGCGGCGCTCGCGCTCGCCGCGACCGAGGCCCTCGTGAACCGGCCGCTCGACGCGGATCTGGTCCGCGACGCATTCGCGTCGGTCCAGGTCCCGGGCCGGTTCGAGGTCGTCGCGAACGAGCCGACCGTGATCATCGACGGCGCGCACAATCCCGATGGTGCCCGCGTCGCGGCGGCCACACTCGCCGAGGACTTCACGTTGGGTGGTTCCCTGGTCCTGGTGGTCGGGATGCTGTCGGGGCGCGATCCGGCCGAGATGCTCGACGCCCTCGGGGCGCGCGAGGCCGGTTTTCTGATCGCGTGCACGCCGCCTTCACCGCGTGCCCTTCCCGCCGCCGAGGTCGCAGCAGCCGCCGACGGCCTGGGCATCGTCGCCGAGGCCGTGCCCGACGTCGCGGACGCGGTCCGACGGGCGTTGGCGTTGGCGACGACCGAAGATCTCGTGCTGGTCACCGGGTCGCTGTATGTGATCGGTGCTGCTCGGCGCGCCCTCGTCCACGGGGATGCGCTCGCACGACTGCGAGGGGATGCGGACGAAGCCGCCTGGATCCGGGCCTGGGACGACGCCCGGCGGGCCGAGCGCGAGGCCCGCAGCCTGACGACGGTCGGCATCGCTCCACCCGGCGATCCCGCATCGCTGCCGACCGATCCCGACGACGACGATGGAACGGAGGGCCGATGAGGAACCCGACCTTGGGTGATCCGACGCATCTGCGAGCGAACGACCCGTGTTTCTGCGGGTCCGGGCGCAAGTTCAAGCGCTGTCACCGGCCGTCGTTCGACCCGGTCCGGCCCCATGCGCAGTCGCCGACCCGCACCGTGCCCGAGAGCATCGAGCGTCCGCCGTACGCGGAGACCGGCGAGCGCAGCGTGCGTGGCGAGGCAGATGTGAAGTCGGCGGAGGTGATCGAGCGGATGCGCCGGACCGGTCGAGCCGCGGCGGAGATCCTGCGCACCGTCGGCGAGGCGATCGCCCCCGGGGTGACCACCGACGAGTTGGACGAGATCTGTCACGACGCCTCGATCGCTGCCGGTGGGTATCCGAGTCCGCTCAACTACGGCGGGTTCCCCAAGTCGGTGTGCACGTCGGTGAACGAGGTCATCTGCCACGGCATCCCCGACGGCCGAGCCCTGATCGACGGCGACATCGTCAACCTTGACGTGACCCTGTACCGCGAGGGCGTGCACGGCGACACGAACGCGACCTGGTGCGTGGGCACGGTGGACGCGTTGTCGCGTCAGCTCGTGCGGGTGACCCGGGAATGTCTGGAACGGGCGATCGAACAGGTCGCGCCCGGCCGGCCCTTCAACGGCATCGGTCGGGTGATCTCCGAACACGCCGAGGCGCACGGGTTCGGGGTGGTCCGGGCGTTCGTCGGTCACGGCGTGGGCGAGACGTTCCATTCGGATCTCGCGATCATGCACTACTCCGACCCGCACGACACCCGGATCATCGAAGAAGGGATGACCTTCACGATCGAGCCGATGATCGCGCTGGGTGACTGGCGCCACCGGATGTGGGACGACGACTGGACGGCGGTGACCCGCGACGGCCGACGGACCGCCCAGTTCGAGCATTCGTTGGTGGTGACCGCGGACGGCGTGGACATTCTCACTCTGGCCGCCGACGGTCGATGGGCCGGCGAGCAGGGGCCCTCCACCGACATCGTCTGATTCTCGTCGGTCGCCCGATTCTCGTCGTCGCCGCCGACCCCACTGCGAACGTCGGCAGGTTCAGTGCGCAGAGCGCACGTCATCTCCCCGGAGTTCGACCGGGCTTTCCGGTTTCGGACGGCGCGTGGGCACGTCGGGATCACCGGCCGGCGCCGCAGATTCGCGAGGGGCGGTTGCGGACGCGTAACTTTGCCCCTCGTGAACCGCACCTTCGTCATGTGCAAGCCCGACGCCGTCGAACGCGGCCTCTCCGGGCAGATCATCGCTCGGATCGAGGCCAAGGGTCTCCGGTTGGTCGCTGCCGAGTTGCGGCGTGTGGACCGGGCTTTCGCCGAACAGCACTACGCGGAGCTGTCCGACAAGCCGTTCTTCGGTGAGCTGATCGACTTCATCACCCGTTCGCCGGTCCTGGCGATGGTCGTGGAAGGTCCGGGGGAGAACACCTGGCATCTGGTCCGCACGATCATGGGCGCCACGTCGGTCGACGATGCGCAGCCCGGCTCGATCCGGGGCGACCTGGCCACGACGACGACCGAGAACCTCGTGCACGGGTCGGACGGGCCCGAATCGGCGGCGGCCGAGATCTCGCTCTGGTTTCCCGGCTTGGCCTGAGCCGACCGGCCCGACCAGACTGGGCCCGATACGAGCGGCCCGACCGGATCGGGCCGACCCGGACGGCGTCGGACGCGCCGCGGAGGGGATTGTTGCGGTTTCGTGACGGTGCGTACACTGTTGCGGTTCGCTAGGCTCGGGGGGTCGACCCTCGCCGTCCGTGCGCATCCCCTCGTGCTCACCTCTCGTGGCGAGTAGTCCCCGATCCGTCCCGTCCGATCCGCTCCGTATCAGACCCGTAAGGGAGAGGCTTCCTCCCACATGACCGAATCTGTGTTCTCATCGCTCATGGGTCGCGATATGGCAGTCGATCTGGGTACCGCGAACACGCTGGTGTACGTGCGCGGTCGGGGCATCGTGCTGAACGAGCCGTCGGTCGTGGCCGTGTCGACCCGCGATGACCGCCTGCTGGCGGTGGGCACCGAGGCCAAGCGGATGATCGGCCGCACCCCTGCCTACATCACCGCGGTCCGTCCGCTGAAAGACGGCGTCATCGCAGACTTCCAGATGTGCGAGAAGATGCTGCGGTACTTCATCAACAAGGTGCACCAGCGCCGCTGGTCCAAACCGCGCATGGTCGTGTGCGTGCCTTCGGGCATCACCGGTGTCGAACAACGCGCGGTGCAGGAGGCCGCCGAGTTCGCCGGTGCCCGCAAGCCCGCCCACATCATCGAGGAACCGATGGCCGCGGCGATCGGTGCGGGTCTGCCCGTGCACGAGCCGACCGGCAACATGGTCGTCGACATCGGCGGCGGCACCACCGAGGTGGCGGTCATCTCGCTGGGCGGGATCGTGGCGTCGCAGTCGGTCCGGGTGGGTGGCGACGAACTCGACGATTCGATCGTGCAGTACATCAAGAAGGAGTACAGCCTGGCGCTCGGTGAGCGCACGGCCGAAGAGGTCAAGATCGCGCTCGGATCCGCGTGGCCGCTCCAAGAGGAGATGCACGCCGAGATCCGTGGGCGCGACCTGGTGACCGGGCTGCCCAAGACCGTCGTGACCTCGACCGACGAGATCCGTGAGGCACTCGCGGAGCCGGTCGATGCGATCGTCGACGC
Organism: Actinomycetota bacterium; assembly: GCA_040255345.1. Classification (GTDB taxonomy): domain Bacteria; phylum Actinomycetota; class Acidimicrobiia; order Acidimicrobiales; family Iamiaceae; genus JAFDWI01. The sequence continues at coordinate 18,899 of JBDZUV010000037.1, forward strand.
GGTCAAGACCACCCTCGACAAGACCCCGCCCGAACTGGCGGCGGACATCATGGAGAAGGGCATCATGGTGACCGGCGGGGGAGCGTTGTTGCATGGCCTCGAGGCCCGTCTCGAGCACGAGACCGGCATGCCGATCGTCACCGCCCAGAATCCGCTGCACTCGGTCGCGATCGGCTCGGGCCAATGGCTCGAGGAGATCGGGGTCAAAGGCGGGGGAATGTTCGGCTCGACCAACGACGCCTGAGTAGCGCAGAGCTGGTGGCCGGCACCGGGCGGTCCCGCCGTCGACGACGCTTCACGCTGATCGTGCTGATCCTGGCCTCGTTGACGATCCTGACGATCAACTTCAGATCGACCGGTCCGGTGCGGGCGGTGGGTCGGGTGACCGGCTCGGTGTTCTCACCGGTGCGTGACGCGGCCGCGTGGGTGGGCCACCCGTTCGGAAACCTGTGGAACTCCGCCTTCGAGTTCTCGAAAGTCAAGCGCGAGAACCAGGCGCTGCGCCGGCGTGTCGACGAACTCGAGGCCCGCAAGGTCCACGATCAGATCGACCAACGGCTGTACCGTCAACTGCTCGCCCAGGCCGACATCACCTATCTCGACGGGCTCCCCTCGGTGGCGGCGCAGGTCACGTCGGGGCCGTTGTCGAACTTCCAGGACTCGCTGGCGATCGACCGGGGTTCGGGCGACGGCATCAAGGTCGGCATGGCCGTGGTGACCGATCAGGGCCTGGTGGGCCGGGTGGCCACGGTGTCGGGTGGAAACGCGCGGGTGCAGCCGATCACCGATCCGAACCTGTCGTTCTTCGTGAAGGTTTACGCCCGAGGAGATAAAGAAGACCCCGGGACCACCGGCGAGGCCCACGGCATGGGCGCCGGTCGGGACATCCGTATCTCCGATGGGGTTCTTGCGAACGTGCGAGTGAACGAGCGCGATCCGGTCTACACGAGCGGTGTGTCGACGAGTACGTACCCGCCCGGGATCCCGGTGGGCACGGTGTCGGCGGTCGCGCCGACCACCGATCGGACCCAGCAACGGGTCGATGTGAAGCCGTACGTGAGCTTCGGTCGCCTGTCGATCGTCCGGGTCGTGCTGTGGGAACCGACCCCGTGAGCGCGCCGTGACCGCGTTGCGCATCGCCAAGGTCACCTTCGCGGGGTTTCTGGCCGTGGCACTGCAGGTGTCGGTCGCCGCGCAACTGCCCATTTCCGGGGCGATGGTCGACGTGATCCTGATCGCCACGATCGCCGCCGGTCTCGCCGCCGGCCCCGAGGCCGGGGCGGGCGTGGGGTTCGCGTGCGGCCTGGTGATCGACCTGCTGGGCGTCGGCCCGGTGGGCATGACCGCGCTCGTGTACACGCTGATCGGCTACGGCGTGGGCGTGTCCCAGATCGGGGTGCTGCGGACCAGCCGATTGATCCCCTGGGTGAGCGCGACCATCGCCGCTCCGGTCGCCGTGTTCGCCTACGCGTGGATCGGTGAGGTCCTGGGACAGCACCTGTTCACGGTCGCCGACGTCCCCACCGTGGCGGTGGTCGCCACGGTGTCCACCGCGGTGCTGTGCCTGCCGGCGCGAGCGGCGATGGCCTGGGCGTTCGCCGAGGACGACGCACGACGGATCCAGGGGATCGGGCGGTGGTAGTCGCCGCGGACCGCCGGGTCCGGTTCCGGGCGTTGGCCCTGGTGTGTCTGGGCGTGTTCGCCGCGCTGTTCGCGCGGCTGTGGTACCTGCAGGTCCTGAACGCGCCGACCTATGAGCACGTGGCGACGCTCACGGCGACCCGCACGGTCACCATTCCTGCACCGCGCGGCCGGATCCTCGACCGCACCGGCAAGGTGCTGGTCGACAACGTGCCGACCAAGGTCGTGGCGATCGACCGTCAGAGGCTCGACGACGCGCCGAACCGTGACGCGGTGATCTCGCGGGTGGCGACCCTGCTCAATCACTTCGAGAAACCGAAGACCCCGTTCTCTGCGGAAGCAATCAAACGGGATCTCGCCGTCAACCAGGTCGGCCCGTTCGATCCCGTTCCTCTCGCGGAGAACGTGTCGGACGAGTTGCTTGTCGAGCTGATCGAACACCGGGCCGACTACCCGGGTGTGGTGGCCGAGACCCGCTTGTTACGTCAGTACCACTACGGCAGCCTGGCCGCGCAGGTGCTCGGCCGGGTCGGGCCGATCCCGGAGTCGATGTGGCGAGCTCACGAGGGCGATCCGAAGCCCTACCCCAAGGACGCGCAAGTGGGGCTGTCGGGCGTGGAACAGGCCTTCGAAACCCAACTGCGCGGCGTCGACGGGGAGCGGGTGGTGGAGGTGACCCCGGCCGGACGGGTCGTGCGCACGGTGAAGACCGTGTCGCCCAAGCCGGGAAACGACGTCGAGCTGACCCTCGACATCGCGGCGCAGGCGACGACCGAAGCCGCGCTGGCGGCGCAGGTGAAGGTCGCTCGCAACACGTGCACGCCCCAGAAGGGTTGCCCACCGGTGCCAGGCGCCGCGGCGCTGTTGCTGGACCCGACCACCGGTCAGGTCCTGTCGATGGCGTCGTATCCGACCTATGACCCGTCGATCTTCGTGCCGGCGATCTCCGAAGGGGACTGGAAGGCCCTCCAGGCGACCGCCGCACATGCCCCGTTGACCAACCGGGCCGACGGCGGGTTGTACTCGCCCGGGTCGACGTTCAAGTTGGTGACCGGCGTGGCCGGCCTGCAGCACGGTCTGGTCACGCCGAACTCGCCCTATCACGACGTCGGCTACATCGAGGTGGGAGGCCAACGGTTCAGGAACGACTCGGGCGACGGCGCACTCGGCTACCTCGAGATGCCCCAGGCGCTGACCCAGTCCTCGAACGTCTACTTCTTCGACATCGGCCGGAGACTGTGGGAAGGCCGGGGCACCTACGGCGACGAGGCGTTGCAGAACACGGCTGCGCAGTTCGGGTTCGGACAGATGACCGGTATCGATCTGCCCGACGAGAAGGCGGTGCCGGTGCCGACGCCGGAACGGCTTCGCAAACTCGTCGAGAAGTACCCCGACGACTACTCCGACCCGAACTGGTACACGGGCACGAGCTTGAACCTGGCGATCGGCCAGGGCGACCTGCTGGTCACCCCGCTGCAACTCGCGAACGCCTACGGGCAATTCGCGAACGGCGGCGACCGCTACCGGCCGACCCTGTTGCTGCGGGTGCTCCGACCCTTTGCACAACTGAACGAGTTGGGCGTGCCGGTCGACCCGGCCGATGTGGTGGAACAGCCTCGACCCGAACACGTCGGGCACGTCGACCTGCCCGCCGACTGGCATGCCGCGATGCTCCAGGGCTTCACCGGAGTGACCCAGTCGACGAGTCCGCGGGGCACCGCGTCGGACGTGTTCGCCGGGTTCCCCTTCGACCGGTTCTCGGTGGCGGGTAAGACCGGGACGGCGCAGACCGGTCATGACGCCAGCGGCCAGGAGAAGTTCTCGAACGCGTTCTTCGTCGGCTTCGGACCGACCGGTGCGACCCGGTATGTGGGCGTCTCGATCCTGGAGCAGGCGGGCTACGGCTCGGCCGCGGCGGCCCCGGTGGTGCGCGCCATGCTCGAACCGCTCGCCACGACCGGAGCCTGGCCGACGGTGGAGCCGGCGGTGCCGTCGTCGCCGCCGCCCCCCACGACCTCGACCACGACGACGCCCTCGACCACGACCACGCTGCCCGGTGAGGCAACGGCCGAGAACGGCGCGGCCTCGCCGGAAGCCGTGGGCGGTGCCACCGGCGACACCTCCGAGACCACGACTCCGGGCGCGGTCGCGGCGGGGGGGCGTTGAGCGTGGCGACCACGATGCGACGCAGTCGACGGTCGTCGTCCGGCACACTCGGTTCGCTGCGCCACGACCCGGCCGCGCCCTACCGGCATCTCGACTGGGTACTGATCGCCGCGGTCCTGATCATCTCCGCGGTCGGCCTGTTGATGGTGTTCTCGACGTCTCGGGGAGCGAACCCGCCCTACTACTACGCCCAGTCCGCCAAGCAACTGCTCTACGTGGTCATCGGGATCGTCGCGGCGGCGATCATCGTGGCGATCGACTATCGGCATTTCCGCGACTGGGCACCCTTCATCTACGGCGCCGGTTTGGCATTGCTGCTGTTCGTGCTGAGCCCGTTCGGCTCTTCACACAAGGGATCCCAGAGCTGGATCGACCTGGGCATGTTCCAACTTCAGCCCTCCGAGATCGGCAAGGTCACCTTCATCATCGGCATCGCGGGCCTGGCAGCGCACTACCGGGGCGAACCGACCCTGGCACGGGTCGTGGCGCTGCTCGCGGTGTCGGGTGTGCCGATCGTGCTGGTGCTGGCCCAGGGCGACCTGGGTACGGCGCTGGTGTTCGTCGCCATGGTGCCGACGATTCTGTGGATCGGCGGGACCAAGGGTCGCTACCTGGTGGTGCTGGCCGTGGTGGCCGTGGTGGTGGGGGCGGCGATCGTCACGTCGGGCGCGCTCAAGCAGTACCAGACCGACCGGTTGACGGTGTTCGTCACCCAGACCGACACCGGGGTGGCCGCCGTGCACAGTCAGGGTGCCGCCTACAACCTCGACCAGGCGAAGATCGCGATCGGCCATGGCGGGATGTGGGGGAGGGGCCTGTTCAACGGCTCCCAGACCCGCACCGGCCAGGTACCCGAGCAGGACACCGACTTCATCTTCACGGCGCTCGCCGAACAGTTCGGCTTCGTCGGCGCCGCGTCGATGCTGGCCGTGATGGGGGTGCTGGTGATCAGGGTGTGGCGTACCGCCCAGTTGGCCCGTGACGACTTCGGCGCGTACCTGTGCGCCGGGGTGCTCGCGATGTTCCTGTTCCAGATCTTCGAGAACGTCGGCATGACGATGGGCATCATGCCGATCACCGGTATTCCCTTACCGTTCATGTCCTATGGCGGTTCGTCGACGTTGGCGAACTTCATCGCGGTCGGCCTGGTGCTCAACGTGCACGCACGCCGCTTCGCCTGAGCCAGACGGCGCCCTTCCACCGGCCGCTCGACTCGTCGCCGTCGTGCCCGCGCGGCGCACGGCGCTGCGCCGGGTTCCCGCTCGGCCGACGAGGGCCGTTCCGGACCGATGGACACCCGGGCACTAGGATCGGACCTGCTATGCGATCGATTCGGTTTTCTGACCGAACCCAGGCGGTGACCGGGGCCCCTCGTGGGTCGCGTACCGGCTGCGCGGACAGGCCACGACGCATCCGGCCCTCAGGCCTCTTTCGCCGAGCTCTGCTCGACGATACGCCCGCGGTGCCCGATGGTCGGACGCGCCTGTCGGCTCATCCTCCGATGGTCCCACCGCCGATCAGCATGTTTCGAGTCATTCTGTTCATCGCGACCGGTGCCGTACGCCGAGTCGGACCTTCGGGTCCGGCTGTGGGGCGTGTGTCCACAGCGGTTGCCGAGCGTGTGCCCCCGATCTCGGTGGGCCGCTCGGGGCGCGAACGGGCTGACCATGATCTTGTGAGGAATATCCATGAACGAATCTGCGACCCCGGACATCACGTCCGGCGGCGACGGTGCGGCGACCGCACCACACAACGAAGAACCGTCGGGTTCGACCACCGCCCCGAAGAAGGGATCCGTCCCGTCGGACCGTGCGGCGATGGCCTCCGAGCGGGGCGAGGCGCGGCAACCGTCACCGGCTGAGACGCCGAGCGGATCGGCGTCTCAGCCGGCAGCGGAGGGTGCGACGCCCCAGGTCGGCCCGCCGACCGCAGGCGGAGCGACCTCGGCGCCGGGTTCGGCCAACCGCAAGCGGCGACGCCGTCGTGGCGGCCGAGGTCGTGGTCAGGGTCAGGGCCAAGGCCAGGGTCACTTGAGTGAACATGGCGCTGAACATGGCGCGGACGCCGGCAGCTCGCCCGGCGGAGCAAGCGGTCCGTCCCGAGATGACGGTGGCCCCAGAGGCGGGCGCACGCCAGACGGAGGCACCACGACCGCGGCCGACCGTGACCGTCGAGGGGGCGCCTCGAGCCGGGATGACCGGGAACCAGACGACCTGCCCAAACCGGCCCGCGAAGGTCGGCCGTCTGCCGACAACGCCGAAAAGGGCCTGGTCCGCACCCCCCGGGGTGAACGTGAGAGTCGCGCGGGGTCGTCGCGATCGACCGTCCCGACCGACTCCGTCGGGGCCGCCGGGAGGCCACGGATCGGTGACACGCGCCCTGCTCCGGAGACGAGCGCAGGGGGAGCCGCCGGCACAGCGGGCTCTGGCGGGCATCGGGACCGCTCCGCTGCGGGCACCGGACAACCTCGCAAGCGTCGCCGCCGCGGTGGACGGGGTCGTTCGTCTGGCAAGGGTGCGGCCAAGGTCGCCCAAGGGCGTGAACCCGCGGGCGTCCGATCCGGCGTCGCCAAGCCGGTCACCGCGTTGACCGGGGGCGGAGCGGTCGAACTCGACGACGAGGTGCTCGAAGAACGTCGGGGCCGCACCCGCAACGGCAAGGCCGTGGGCCGGTACCTGATGGCCGTGCACGTGCAGGCCGAAGCGACCCAGATCTCGATTCTCGAGGGACGCTCGCTGATCGAGCACTACGTCGCCCGGCCATCCGACGACATCACCCAGATCCACGGCAACATCTACCTGGGTCGGGTCCAGAACGTCCTTCCCGGGATGGAGGCCGCCTTCATCGACATCGGCACGCCCAAGAACGCGGTGCTCTACCGCGGCGATCTGCATTTCGACGCCGAAGACATCGAAGAGCACGACCGCCTCCGCATCGAACAGGTTCTGCAGCCCAGGCAGACCGTGTTGTGTCAGGTCACCAAGAACCCGATCATGCACAAGGGCGCCAGGCTCACCCAGGAGGTGTCCCTGCCTGGCCGGTTCGTGGTGCTCGTGCCG
>JBDZUV010000177.1:0-4670 GCA_040255345.1 Actinomycetota bacterium
GGTACCGCACGTGGGTGAGCTCGGCGATCTCGACGGCTTCGGCCCAGGCGACCTCGGGGGTGCCGTACGCTGCGGCGTGCAGACCGTCGCCGGCGTCGGTGACCACACACACGGCGCGCCGGTCGGTCGGTAGCAGCGCCGCGGCTTCGTCGATCAACGCCCGCACGGGGGTGATCCCCGGGGTACCGATGATCGCGGCCGAGGAGATCAACGCCCCCAACCAGTGGGTCACGTCGATCATCTCCGGCCCCGACAGCCCGGGGAACAGGTACTTGTTGCCGCCCGAGAAGCCGACGACCTCGTGGGGCAGCACCGGTCCGATCACCACGACCAGGTCCGCGTCGACCACGGCCCGGTTGACGCGGACGGGCACGTCGACCGCCAGGCGCCCCTCGGAGAGTTCGTGCACCCGTTCGGCGGTGATCGTGGCGAGTGTGACGAACGTGTCGGGGTCGTGCCAGGCGTGATTGCGCACCTCCAGGCCGTTGTGGCGCTCGGCGATCCGGCCCGGCTCTGCGCCGACCAATCCGGCGAGGGCGTCATCGCTCATGGGGGCGTGGGTGCCCAGGGCGACGATCGCCTCGACGTGGCCGGGTCGTCCGGCGAGCGCGCCCAGCACCGCGTCGAGGAGCATCGGGACCGGGCAACGACGGGTCCCGTCGGGGATGACGAGGCAGACCCGTTTGCCGTCGAGGTTCTCGGGTCCCAGGCCAGACGCGAGGAGGGTGCGGAGTTCCTCGATGCCCACGACGCCCGACGCCCGCCCGACGCGGGTCACCGCCGTCGAGCCATTCGTGCCGGGACGTGCCGATGCCGTCGGGTCTGAGCGGTCACACTGGAAGTGTGCCACCGTTGCAGCTCCACCCGGACCGCTTCCTTCCCGGAGACCCCGCGACCCGTGAGGTGGCGCGAAGGATCCACGCCGTCACAGCCGGTCGACCGATCGTGTCGCCGCACGGCCATGTCGACGCAGAGCTGTTCGTGCGGGACGTGCCCTTCGCCGACCCGACCGCGTTGTTGATCACCCCGGACCATTACGTGACCCGCCTGTTGCACGCCGACGGCGTCGAGTTGAGCACCCTCAGTGTGGGCGGCACACGCCTGGACGAGGCCGCCTCACGACGTGCCTTCGCCGAGCTGTGCGCTCGCTGGGGCCTGCTCGCGGGGACCGCGGTGCGCAGTTGGCTCGAAGCCCAACTCGTCGAACTCTTCGGTGTCGACCAGGTGCCGTCTACCGCGACGGCAGACGCGATCTACGACACGATCTCGGGTGTGCTGGGGTCCGAGGCGTTCCGGCCCCGGGCCTTGTGGGAGCGCTTCGGCCTGTCGGTGCTCGCCACCACCGACGACCCGTGCAGTGACCTGGCGGCCCACCGGATGTTGGCCGCCGATGCGACCTGGACGGGTCGAGTGGTGCCCACCTTCCGCCCCGACGCCTACCTGGAACCGGGTCGAGCCGACTGGGCCGAGCGGGTCGCCGCGCTCGGCGTCGCCGCCGATGTCGACACGGGTAGCTATGCGGGGTACGTCGCGGCGCTCGAAGCCCGACGCAGGTTCTTCATCGCCCACGGCGCCACTGCCGCCGACCACAGCCACCCCGACGTGCACGGTGAACCGTTGACTGCGGTGGCCGCGGCCCGCATCTTCGCCGCCGCGCTGGACGGCGAGGCGACCGAGGCCGAGACCGTGGCCTTCCGCCGCCACATGCTGAGCGAGATGGCGCGGATGTCGTGCGACGACGGGCTGGTGATGATGCTGCACCCGGGCATCTCACGGAACCACCACACGCCCACCTTCGAGCGCTTCGGGCCCGATACCGGCCATGATCTGCCCCGCCGCATCGACTTCGTCGAACCCCTGCGGCCGCTGCTCGAACGCTACGGCACCCACCCGGGCTTCCACCTGGTGCTGTTCACGGTGGATGAGACGTCGTGGTCGCGCGAGCTCGCACCGCTCGCCGGGTTCTACCCCTCGGTGTTCGTCGGCGTGCCGTGGTGGTTCCTCGACGCACCCGATGCGTTGCAGCGGTTCTGGTCGGCGGTGGTCGACCAGGTGGGATTCGCCCGGACCTCCGGGTTCGTGGACGACACCCGGGCCTTTCTGTCGATCCCGGCCCGCCACGACCTGGCGCGTCGGATCGAAGCGGGGGTGCTGGCCCGACTGGTCACCGCACACCGCATCGACGAGGACGAAGCCACCGCGATCGCCGCCGGCCTGGTGGGCGACCAGCCCCGCAAGGTGTTCAAGTTGTGAGGCCCGTGCCCGGTCTCGCGGCGCCACATGCGACGGCGACACCGTTCCGTTCTCTGCACCCTCTACCCGTCCATGTGCCGAAAGGCGTGCAGAGAGCAGTGTCGGGAATGACGCGCGTGGTCGCCAGGACAGCGCGATGACCGCCGAGGCCCTCACCCGACCCGGCGATCCATGCCGGGCTGCCAGGCCGGTCCGGATCGTGCACCTCGGGCTCGGCGCGTTCTTCCGGGCGCACGGGGCCTGGTACACCGCGCACGCCGCCGATGCCGACGAATGGGGCATCGTCGGCTTCAGCGGTCGAAGCCGCGACCTCGTCGACCGGCTGGCATCCCAAGACGGCCTGTACACGCTCATCACGCGTGGCGCAGACCGGGACACCATCGAAGTGGTGCCGACCATCATGGAGGTCCACCCGGGCACCGACGCTGCTGCATGGCTCGGCGCGCTGGCCTCCCCGCGGGTCGCCGTGGTCACCCTGACCGTCACCGAAGCGGCATACGCGGCGGGTCCGGCGTCGGTCGCCGCGCGGCTCGTCGACGGACTCTCCGCCCGTCGGCAAGCGGACGGCGGTCCGATCACGCTGGTGCCGTGCGACAACGTCACGGACAACGCCTCGGCCCTCGCCGAGGCCGTTCGCTCCGAAGCCGCGCGTCGTGGCCAAGCCGGACGCCGCGACGCCCGACCAGGCGAATCCCCAACCGGGCATGTCGGGCGTCGGGCCAGCGGACAGGGTGACACCGGGCTGCTCGAGTGGATCGATGCGTCGGTGTCGATCGTGGGCACGGTCGTCGACCGGATCACCCCACGCCCCACCCCCGCAGACGAAGAGGCGGCCGCAGCACGTGGCTACGCGGATGCCGCGCCGGTGGTGACCGAGCCGTTCAGCGAATGGATCATCTCCGGCGAGTTCGCCGCGGACCGCCCGGACTGGGAATCGGCCGGCGCGCGTTTCGTCGACGATCTCGCCCCGTACGCGCGCCGCAAACTGCACCTGCTGAACGGCGCGCACAGCCTGCTCGCGTACGGCGGCTTGCTGCGCGGCCACGTCGAGGTCGCCGACGCACTGGCCGACGACGTGCTCGCCGAGGCCGTCGAGGAGTGGTGGGAGGAGGCTGCCGTGACGGTCGGCGGCACGACGGCGTCCCGGGCCGACTACCGGGGCGCATTGATTGAACGCTTCGCGAACCCCCGGATGCACCACTCGCTGGCTCAGATCGCGATCGACGGCTCGAGCAAGCTCCGCGTCCGGGTCGTCCCGGTGGCCCACGCCGAGCTGGCCGCGGGGCGCCGAGCCGAGGCGGCCGCGTCGATCATCGGTGCCTGGGTCGCGTACCTCCGCCGGGCTGGCGCCGATCTCGTCGACGCATGTCGCAGCGAGGTCCTCGCGGCCGAGTCCGGCCCGACCGGCGACGCGCCACGCCGCCTCATCGCGCTCCTCGATTCCGAACTCGCCGACCACGACGACTTCGTCGCGGCCGTGAGCGCGGCCGCCAGGAGCTGGGACCGAGGCATCCCCTCGTGATCGGCAACGCCGACCCGACGAACTCCGACGACGAGTGCGGGTGGGTGGGGTGACGCTGGACCGCCGGGAAGTTGTCGCAGTTGGTGCCGGATAGCGGGAGTAACTGCGACAAGTTCGCGGGGCGCCGGCCGAGTACCGCGCGGGGTGGGTGGAGTTCCAGGAGGGTCGGGATGGCTCGTAGGATCTCGGTCGATGTCTGACGACCCATCAGATTCCATCGATTCCGGGCCCGCGGGGACCCCCGCGGCGCTGCGGACCCGCATCACGACGATGCTGGGCGTGCGGTATCCGATCGTGCAGACGGGGATGGGCTGGGTCTCGGGCGCACACCTGACCGCGGCGACCTCGGCGGCCGGCGCATTCGGGATCCTCGCGGCGGTCACGTTGACCCATGAGGAAATGGTCGACGCGATCCGTCGAGTGCGGGACGCCACCGACGCACCGTTCGGGGTGAACTTCCGGCCCGACCAGCCCGACCTGGACGCCCGCATCGCCGAGGTCACCAAGGCCGGGGTGGAACTCGTCAGCTTCGCCGGTGCGCCCACGAAGGACACCGTTGCCCGGCTCCACGACGCCGGCGTGCTCGTGATGCCCACGGTCGGGGCCCGCCGGCACGCCGAGAAGATGCTCGGCTACGGGGTCGACGCCGTGATCGCCCAGGGTGGCGAGGGCGGCGGCCACACCGGTACGGTGCCCACGTCGCTGCTGTTGCCCCAGGTCGTCGACGCAGTGGGCGCCGAGATCCCGGTTCTGGGCGCTGGCGGGTTCCACTCAGGCGCCGGCCTGGTCGCCGCGTTGGCCTATGGCGCCGACGGCGTAGCCATGGGCACGCGTTTTCTGCTCACCGCCGAGTCCCGGGTGCCCGACGCCGTGAAGGACCGGTATCTGGCCACGC
>JBDZUV010000178.1:0-4644 GCA_040255345.1 Actinomycetota bacterium
CATCGCGGCCGGCTCCGGCACCAAGGTCGAGGAGGTCAACCGGCTGGTCACCGACCGGCTCAGCGACCTGCTGCTGGTGACCAGCGTCGACGCGGTCGCCCACCTGGCTCGCGAGGGCGTCGACCCCGACGCGATCCACTTCGTGGGCAACCCGATGATCGACACCCTCCTCGCGCACCGCGGCGAGCTGGGGCCGCACCGCCTGGGCGACCTCGACCTGGGCGAGCTGCCGCCGACATACGCCGTCGCGACCATGCACCGCCCCGGCAACGTCGACGGCGACGAGGCGGCGGCCCGGGTCGTGGCCGCGCTGCGGGCGACCGCCGACCAGGTGCCGCTCATCCTGCCGCTGCACCCGCGCAGCCGTCCGGGCCTGTCCCGGGCCGGGCTGCTCGAGCACCCGCAGGTGCGCGCGGTCGATCCGCTGGGCTACCTGGAGTTCCTCAGCCTGGTCGACGGCAGCGCGCTCGTCGTCACCGACTCGGGCGGGATCCAGGAGGAGACCACGGTGCTCGGCGTCCCGTGCCTCACGCTGCGCCCCAACACCGAGCGCCCGGTCACGATCACCCACGGCACCAACCAGCTGGTGACGGCCGACAACCTGGGCGAGCGCGTCGGGGCAGCACTGGCCGCCGGCCGCCCGGCGACCTGGCCGGTGCCGCCGCTGTGGGACGGCAGCGCGGGGGAGCGGATCGCGGACGTCGTGACGCGCTACCTGGGCGAGAGCACCTCGGACAGGTCGTAGCCGACCGGCTCGTCGAGCTGCTCGTAGCCGCACGACTCCGGGTCGCGGTCGGTCCGCCAGCGCCGGAACTGCGCGGTGTGCCGGAAGCGCCGGCCCTCCATGTGGTCGTAGGCCACCTCCAGCACGAGCTCGGGGCGCAGCGGTGTGAACGAGAGGTCCTTGCCCTGGCTCCACCGGCTCTGCGTGCCCGGCACGCGGTCGGGGTTGGCGGTCAGGAACTCCGACCAGTGGCCCCACGGGTGCTCCTCGATCGGGCACACCAGCGGCTGCAGCTCACGGATCAGCTCGGCCCGACGGGCGGCGGTGAAGCTCGCGCTCACCCCGACGTGCTGGAGCTGGCCGTCGCTGTAGAGCCCGAGCAGCAGGCTGCCGAGCAGCGGCTTCTCGGGCGTGCTGGTCTTGTGCTCGCGGTAGCCCGCGACGACGACGTCGGCGGTGCGCTCGTGCTTGATCTTGAGCATGCTGCGCACGTTCTGCTGGTACGGCGAGGCCAGCGGCTTGGCGACGACCCCGTCGAGCCCGGCCCCCTCGAACTGGTGGAACCACTGCTCCGCCACCGCGGGGTCGGTGGTCGTGCGGGTGAGGAAGCACGGGCCGCTCAGCCCGGTCAGCGCCCCCTCGAGCGCCGCGCGCCGCTCGGCGAACGGGCGCTCGGCGTACGACTCGTCCCCGAGCGCCAGCAGGTCGAAGGCGACGTACGACGCCGGCGTCTTCTCGCTGAGCATCTGGATGCGGGATGCGGCCGGGTGGATGCGCTCCTGGAGCACCTCGAACTCCAGCCGTTCCCCGATCGCGACGAAGATCTCGCCATCGAGCACGCAGCTCTCGGGCAGCTGTTCGCGCGCCGCCGCGACGACCTCGGGGAAGTAGCGGGTCAGCGGCTTGGTGTTGCGGCTGGCCAGCTCGACCTCGTCGCCGTCCTTGAACAGCAGGCACCGGAACCCGTCCCATTTTGGCTCTATTTGTACGTAAGGGAGCATGGTGAGCGCCTTCTCCAGCGACACAGACTTGGCCAGCATCGGTCGAACGGGCGGCATCACGGGCAGGTCCACACCCAACACTCTAGAAGCCGAGCGTCGCCGTCGACTGTTGATTGCAGGGGGTTCCGCCCGTGCTGTTCGTTGCAGGGCTTGCTCGACGACGTCACTGACGGCGTGCGGCCCCGGATGCGACCATTCGCCGAAGCGTGGGCGGCGGGCGCTCCGCCGCGATCCATGATCGTGGGAGCGAAGCACTTGGCGCTGAAGTGAGGACGCGAGGTGATGGAACTCGTGCTTGCCGAGCACAAGGCGGCACACGCGACCGGCGGCGCGTAGGTCTGCCGGTTCCCCGGTACGTGGTCATCGACCCCAACGTGTTCGTCTCGGGTGTGATCGCACCGTGCGCTTCGCATCGCTACGCGACGGCCTTCGGTAGACCCCGTCATGTGGCCCGCGGCTGGTGGCGTCGACCCCGCTGACCCTGCCGAGTGCGGTATCGGCCCCCGGGACAGAGGATAGTCACGCGACAACGGCGGCTTGGTCAACTGAACACTGGCCGGTGCGTCCCTGGGGTGTGCATGCCCCCGAGGGAACGGGAGGCAACCGGAGGCAACGGGACCTGGTTTCACGCTCAGGACGGCGGTCGGCGCCTGATTGAGCGTGGTGGTCTTACGGTTCAACTCCCCCCTCGCGCACGTGAGACAGGCTCCGGTCCTCGGATCGGGGCTTCGTCGGTCCCTGCGCGGGCCACGGTGCTGGGTCCGCGCCGCTCCGTTCGGTTGTCGCCGTTGCTGCGGCGTCGCCCTCCTCGTTGACGTGTGGGGTTTGTGTTCGGTCACCTAAGTCCTGTGGTGCGCGCCGAGCGATCAATCCGGGCAAGATATCTGGGCGAGTCAGGATCAGCGAGCTGGTGGGCTTGCGAGCGCAACAGCCGACACGGGACGGACAGACCAGCATGTTGTCGAGGACTCGTTCGGCGATGTCGACGATCGCGCGGAACTTGGGAAGGTTGTCGCGGATGATCGTGACTCCCATCGTGGTCTGGCTCGGGTAACCATGAACTCCCCCGCTTGGCGTGCGTCCATGACGAGCCCTACGCTGCCGCCGCGGGTGGTTCAAATCTTGATCCCCGACACCTGGGACACCGATCGATCGCGGGGCTGGAGGACCACCCGCGTGAGCGTGGCCGGCCGACCGGCCAGCTCTCCGGTGATTGCGAGTGTCATCAGTCCACGCCCTTGGTGCACCGTTCTGATCTGGTGTGCGAGGCGTGCGCCGATGGGAATCGGTCGGGCGTAGACAATGTGCAGCGACGCGATCTCGAGGTGTTCGGGCGCGACGTCTTCGGCGTTGAGCGCGGCGAGGCACAAAGAGATCCCGCCGTGCACGTTGCCCAACGGGTTGCCGAGCAGGTCGGGTGTTTCCGTGGGTTGAGGGCCGACGAAGCGTTCCGAAAGCCACGGGATGATGTTGTCGCACCCGTGTTGCTCGGTGAACGAAACGTCGCCGAACTCGATTCCTGGGGCCGGGACGTAACGGCCGCGCTGGGTGCAGACCGCTAGGAGCTGGCCGTCTTCGTCGAGGACCTTTCCGGTCGAGAAGCCGCCGATGCGGTCGAGGTACATCGCGCTCGCTGAGGCACGAACTGTGCCAGACGCCGGCAGGGGCGCCAGCAGGTCGAGGGTGATCTCCGCGCTCACGGACCAGCGGCCAGGTGGACTGGTGGCGACGAGCGTGTAGCCCAGCACGTCATCGACGAGCACGGAGAGTGCCCCGGCGGTGGCGCGGCGTCCGTCGTTGAGCCATGGACCGATCGGCATCGAGGCCGAGAGCGTCTCTCCGTCGTACTCGCAGGGCCGCACGCGGAACAGCACCTCGGGCCCGCAGGACGCGAAGGGTAGCGATGCAGTGGTCACACGGTTCTCCTCGATGGTCGCAACGGTCAAGCCGCAGTTGGATGTGTCACGAGTGGGTCGATCGACGGGTCCAGCTTGGGCGGCGGTCGCGAACGAGGATCCGTCGTACGGCGTCCTCGTGATGCCAAGAGTCTCAAGTCCATTAGGTGGGTATCAGTCGTCCGCGCCGCGCGCGGCGAGCGCCTCGCCGAGGGCATCGGCATGGCGCAATGACCGGACGACGAGCGGTATGGCGAAGGCCGTGGGACTGGCGCCGAGCCCGCGGGCGAACTGGGCCTCACGCACCTGCCGCGCGAGGTCGATCACGACGGGCACCGACCGGATGCCCAGCGACAGCAGCAGGCCGACCCGTTCAGGCTCCAGTCCTAACCGACCCAACAGAGGGCGAAACGGGCCCAGCATGCGGACCACGATGTCGACCATCGCGGTGGTCCTGGTCGTGAGTGTGATCAGCGACGCGAGGAGGAACAGCGCCGTGAGGGTGCCGACCACGTTGACCGCTGTGTACCAGCCGCTCGCCCACCATTGGAACGCGAACAGCAGACCTGCGAACCAGGCTAGGGGGCGCAGTTGTTCGACCAGTAGTCGTGCCGGGATGCGTGCCGCCGCGTAAGACGCGAAGGTGAGCGCAAGTGCCACGCCGACACACCAGGGCCGGTCCAGC
This sequence comes from Actinomycetota bacterium, assembly GCA_040255345.1. Taxonomy (GTDB): domain Bacteria; phylum Actinomycetota; class Acidimicrobiia; order Acidimicrobiales; family Iamiaceae; genus JAFDWI01. Next base: position 4,306 of record JBDZUV010000178.1, read on the forward strand.
CAAGGGGTGGCCACCGCAAACGCGACGAGCGCGATCAGTTTGGCGCCGGCGGGAAGCCGGTGCACCCACGAGTCGGCGGGGTGGTAGAGCCCGATCCAGGTCACGTGACGAGCCCCCGGTAGTGGGCCACTGCGTTCGCGGGTTCTCCGTCGCAGACGACCCGGCCGTCGTCGAAGACCAGCACGCGGTCGAAACAATCGACCAGGTCGAGGTGGTGGGTGACCAGGACGACCTGCTGGGGGAGTGCCTTGATCGTCTCTTCCATTCGCCGGGTGTTGGCAAGGTCGAGCAACGTCGTCGGTTCGTCGAGCACCAGTACTTCCGGCTGGGTGACGAGCG
>JBDZUV010000179.1:0-4609 GCA_040255345.1 Actinomycetota bacterium
GTGCCACGTGAACGCGGTGGCGTTCCGGATCACCCCGGCGTCGGCGAGTCGTCCGGCGATGTCAGCGGTGCTCGAACCCCGTGGGATCTCCACGACGATCCTGGTGTCGGGGCCGTCGCCTGCCCGGAGCTGGGTGCGATACCAACCGAACACGGCGAGACCACCGACGACGACCACCGCGAAAACCGACACCGCGGCGACGAGGATGCGCCGGCGCCGACGCGCCCGGCGGCCACGGGAGGTCACCTGGTCCGTCCCTCACGGCCGTCCAGCCAGCTCTGCAGGATCACCGACGCTGCGACCGCGTCGACCACCTTGCGGCTCCGTCTGGTGTCGAGACCCCCCTCGTGCAACGACGCCTGGGCGGTCACCGTCGAGAACCGCTCGTCGTGGAGCTCCACCGGCACGTCGAGCGCGTCCGCGAGTTCGGCCGCCAGTGCCCGTGCCGCGTGCGCCGCGGGGCCTTCGGTGCCATCCAGTGAGCGGGGCAGGCCCACGACGACGCGTTCGGCGTCCCACTCGGCCACGCAGTCGCGCAGCCGTTGGGCCAACGGCCGACCACCCCGGCGTGGCCAGACCTCATAGGGCGTCGCCACACCGGTGGTCGTATGCCCGATCGCGACGCCGACGCGTCTGGCGCCCGGGTCGATACCGACGACATGCACCGACGGGGACCTCAGGGTGTTTCCAGCAGTCGCGCCCGTGCGGCCTCGAGCGTGGCGTCGATGCGTCCGACGTCGCGTCCTCCCGCCATCGCCAATTCGGCGTTCTTGGTGTTCCCTCCACCTCCGAGCGTCGAGGAGAGTTCACCGACGAGGGCGCCGGCGTGTTCGGACGAGTCCCTGCTCGTAGCGACCACGAGTGCGGCGCCCCCGGTGTCGGTCGCGCCGCCGAGCACGACACAGGAAATGCCCGGCTCGTCGCGCACCGCCACCGCGACCGCGCGCAGGTCGTCGCGGCCGAGACCGTCGACGCGGGCGACGACGGTCCCGTCGACGGCGGTGTCGGCCAACTCACGTGCCCGTGCCACCGCGAGCTGCCGGTGCAGCGCCGCGAGTTCCGCGCGGGCGGCCTCGAGCTCGTCGTGGCGCTTGTCGATGCCGGCGATCAGGTCGCGGGCCGGTACCCCCAGCCGAGCGGCTGCAGCAGCGAGCAGTTCCTCGTCGTCACGTAGATACTCGAGCGACCCCAGCCCGGTGGTCGCCTCGATCCGACGCAGGTTCGATCCGATCGAGGTCTCGGACACGATCTTGACGAGCCCGATGTCGCCGAGTGCGGCGACGTGGGTGCCACCGCACAATTCGACGGAGTGGCGACCGGCCTCGAGCACCCGGACGATGTCGCCGTACTTCTCGCCGAAGAAGGCGATCGCGCCCATCGCGAGGGCATGCTCCTTGGTGGTCTCGAAGTGCCGCGCCGGCGCGTTGTCGAGGACTTCGGCGTTCGCGAGGTCTTCGACGGCGCGGATCTGCTCGGGTGTCATCGCCTCGAAATGGCTGAAGTCGAACCGCAGCCGATCGGGCGCCACGAGGGAGCCCTGCTGTTTGACGTGGTCGCCGAGCACCTCCCGCAACGCCCAGTGCAACAGGTGCGTGGCCGTGTGGTTCCGCCGGATCGCGTTGCGCCGGGGCACGTCGATCGAGGCCAGCGCCTCCTGGCCGGGCGTGATCGTCCCGCTGGTGATCCGGGCGGTGTGGCGGTGCAGACCCGGCAGGGCATAGGTGGTGTCGAGCACCCGGGCGGTACCGGTGTCGGTCGTGATCGTGCCGGTGTCTCCGACCTGACCACCGGATTCGGCATAGAACGGGGTGCGGTCCAGCAACACCGCCACGAGATCGTCGGCGTCGTCGGAGGGCACGACCGCGAGCACCTCGGCCTTTGAGGTGTCCTCGGCCCGACCGGTGAATTCGGTGGTGCCGTGTTCGTTCAGCACCGCGGCGAACGACTCGGCGGCGGCGCCGGTCGCGACACCGCTGGACTTGGCCGCGGCCTTCGCCCGTTCGCGTTGCGCGGCCATCTCGACCGCGAACCCGTCCAGATCGACCCCGTAGCCGCGCTCGGCCGCGATCTCACCGGTGAGCTCGAGCGGAAAGCCGTAGGTGTCGTGCAACTGGAACGCCACGTGGCCCGGCACCACCGCGGCATCGGGCAGTTCGGCGAGCTCGGCGTCGAGAATGGTCATGCCGGTCGCGAGGGTGCGCCGAAACTGTTCCTCTTCGCGGCCCAGCACGCCGGTCACCAGGTCGAGGTTCTCGACGAGCTCGGGATAGGCCGATCCCATGACCTCTGCGACTCGTTCCGCCATCGGTGTGACGACGTGATCAGAGACACCCAGGAGGTACGCGAAGCGAATCGCACGTCGAATGATCCGACGCAGCACATAGCCACGGTCCTCGTTCGAGGGAATGACGCCGTCGGCCACCAGGAACGTCATCGTGCGCGCGTGGTCGGCCAGCAGCCGCAACGCCACATCGGCGCCGCGGTCGTCGCCGAGTCTGCGGCCGGTGAGATGCTCGGCCGCGGTGACCAGATCGGCCAGCGTGTCGGCCGCGTACAACCAGGGGCTCCCCCGGAGCACCGCGAGGATGCGCTCCAGTCCGGCACCGGTGTCGATGTTCTTCGTCGCCAGGTCGGAGAGTGAGCCGTCGGGGTGACGGAAATGCTGCTGGAAGACCAGGTTCCACAGTTCGGGATACCGGTCGGCGGCGTCCGGATTCGCCGGTCCGCCGTCGGGACCGACCGCGGAGCCGTAGTCCCAGAAGATCTCCGAGGACGGACCACACGGGCCGGTCTCGCCCATCTCCCAGAAGTTGTCGGCGTCGAGCCGTTGGAGTCGCTCACGAGGGAAGCCGACGCCGTCGACCCAGATCGCCTCGGCTTCGTCGTCGGTGACGTGCACGGTGACCCACATGCGGTCGCCGTCGAGGCCGAGCGTGCCGGTGAGGAAGTCCCACGCCCAGCGGATCGCGTCTTCCTTGAAGTAGTCGCCGAAACCGAAGTTGCCCAACATCTCGAAGAAGCTCAGATGGCGTGGCGAACGTCCGACGGCATCGAGGTCGTTGTGCTTGCCGCCGGCGCGGACGCATTTCTGCACCGACACCGCTCTCGGTGGCGTCCACGGCACCGCCTCTTCACCGAGGAAGTACGGCACGAACGGCATCATGCCCGAGTTCGTGAACATCGGCGCCGACGGATGCAGTGGGATCAACCCGGCCGACGGCACCTCGGTGTGGCCGCGCGCGGTGAAATGGTCGATGAAGGCGCGTCGCAGCTCGTTGGCGTTCCCCACGTTGTCCATAGCGTCCCGCGAGCCTACCGAGTCGGGGTCGACACCGATGATCCGGTTCCGGCGGTGCCCACCCGTCGCGACCGGGGCGGGCGACGTGACGGGTCGTGGGATGCTTCGAGTTCGTGGGCCACCCGCCGCATCTCCCGGCGACCGTCCGCGAGGGCCGTCCGGACCCGGTCGGCTCCACGGCCGGCCGCCTCGACCGCCGAGTTCGCGAGCGATTCGGGCTCGAGCCTGGCCCGACGCTCGGCGATCTCGCGCTCGACCCGTCGCATGCCCGCGACCCCGGCGGCCGCGCCGGCCGTGAACCAGATGATGCGCTTGAACATGCCGACCTCTCCGCCCCTCAGCCGGCCTTCGTGCCGCGTATCCGTCGCGCCGCCCGCGAGGTCCCCTTGGCGAGCGCCACGGTCTTGATCACCGGTTTTCCGACGGTCAGGAAGCCGACCTTGGCCACACCGTCCACAGTGGCTGCCAGGGCTTCGGCGGACCCCACCAGGTCGTCGACGCGCTCCAGATCGGCCCGTGCGACGTCCACCGTCTCGGAGAGTTCGGCGAGCGCCGCGTCGGAACGCTCGCGGAACCGGGTCAACTCGGCCCGCAGTTCACGCACGGTGCGCAACAGGGTCGAGAGCGCCAACGCGATCGCCATCGCCGCGACGACGCTCACGGCGACGGCGGTGAGCACCGCGATGTCCTGCGCGGTCAACTCTGCGAGCGTCACTCGTGCTCCTTCCGGGCGATCAACTGCTCGGCCACTTCCGGTTCGGCCCCGTGGGCCGAGGGTTCGTAATAGGTGCGTCCCACGACGGCGTCGGGCACGTACTGCTGGTCGGCCCAGCCCCGGGGATCATCGTGAGGATACTCGTACCCCGCGCCGTGACCGAGCGATGCTGCGCCTCGGTAGTGGGTGTCGCGGAGGTGCGTGGGCACCAGACCGGTCACCCCGGCGCGCACGTCGGCCCGGGCCCGCCCGATCGCGACGGTCGCCGAATTCGACTTCGGTGCACAGGCCAGGTGGATCACGGCCTGGGCCAGGTTGAGCTGGGCCTCGGGCAAACCGACGAACTCGACGGCCTGCGCGGCGGCCGTCGCGACGAGCAGGCTCGTCGGGTCGGCCATGCCGATGTCCTCGGAGGCCAGGATCACGAGTCGACGCACGATGAAGCGGGCGTCTTCGCCGGCCTCGAGCATGGTGGCCAACCAGTAGAGGCCGGCGTCGGGGTCGCTCCCCCGGATCGACTTGATGAACGCGCTGATCACGTCGTAGTGGTCGTCACGTCCATAGCGCACCGACCGGGCACCGAGCGCGGCTTCTGC
>JBDZUV010000038.1:0-25371 GCA_040255345.1 Actinomycetota bacterium
CGCATGAACCTGGTGTCGTTCCTGCTGATCTCGGTTGCCGCGATCATGCTTCTCGGGGCACGGCTCACCGGCGCCATCCAGGATCGACAGCTCGTGATCCAACGACAGCTCCCCGACATCCTCGACCTGCTCGTGATCAGCGTCGAAGCCGGCCTCGGCTTCGAACAGGCACTCGACCGGACCGTGGCGTCGGTCCCCGGGGAACTCAGCCTCGAGTTCGCCCGGATGCTCGGCGAGACCCGGGCCGGTGTCGCCCGCTCCGATGCCCTGCGCGCGTTGGGTGACCGGGTCGATGTGCCCGAGGTCCGCTCCTTCGTCCTGGCGATCATCCAGGCCGACACCTTCGGGGTGTCGGTCGGGCAGGTGCTGCGAAGTCAAGCAGAGGAAATGCGGATCAAGCGTCGCCAGCTCGCGCATGAACGTGCCCAGAAGGCACCGGTGAAGATGCTCATTCCGATGGTGTTCTGCATCTTCCCTTCGCTGTTCGTGGTCGTCATCGGTCCGGCGATCATCAGCATCAGGAAGGCGTTCGGCTCTTGATGTCGGGTTCGGACCAGCTGGTTCGTGTCGGCTGCTGATGCTGCGGCGGTCGGAGGTCGTTCCCCTCGATGGTTCCGCCACGGAGCCACCCGTGGTGCGGTCTTCGGTTGGCTTGCCGTTCTCGTCGCCGCGACGAGTGGCGCGGCTGCGCTCGGCGACAACAGCTTCCTGACCCATCTGACCACCGGTCGTCGCATGCTGGGCGGCCACCTGCCGTCCACTGATCCGTATTCGTTCACGGCGCACGGCCAGCCGTGGGTGATCCAGAGTTGGCTCGCCTCGTGGTTCTACGCGGTGACCGAGAAGCTCGGCCACGGTCTGGGAGTGCGTCTGATGGTCGCCGTGCTCTCCGCGGTCATCGCAGCCGTGCTGTGGCGGCTGACCCGCCCGGGACGCTCGGTGGTGACCCGCCTCGCGTCGGTTGCTCCGGCGATCCTGATCGGGACGGTCGCGTGGGGTGCGCGCCCGCTCATCTTCGGACTCGTCGGGTTCGTCCTGGTGCTCCTCGTCCTCACCGAGGAACGGGACCCACGCTGGCTCGTGCCGGTGATGTGGGTGTGGGTGAACACCCACGGTTCTTTTCCGCTGGGTCTGGCGCTGGTCGTGGGCTACGGGTTCGGCGTCTGGTGCGACCGCGGTGCGCTCGACCACGTGATCCGTACCGCCAAGTGGTGCGTGTTCGGAACCCTGCTCGGCGCGCTGAATCCATTGGGACCCAAGTTGTTGTGGTTTCCGATCGAACTGCTCACCAAGCAGGACGTGCTCTCGAACATGATCGAGTGGCAGGCTCCGGCGTTCACCGACACCTGGCAGCGGATCTTCCTCGTGACCTTCGTCGTCGCCATGGCCCTCGTCCCCAGGCTCCCTGCCGGTCGGCGCTATCGCCTGCTGCTCCCCGCGCTGCTGTTCACGGCGCTGGGGTTGACCGCGACCCGCAACATCGCCCTCGCCTCCTTCGCCCTCACGCCGCTCCTGGCGACCGAATTGGCGGGCCTCGGGAGTCTCACCAGTCGCGCCCGGGCCAGGCTCCACACCGTGGCCTGTGCCATATTGGCAGCGACGACCGTCGTGCTCGTGGGCGCACGACTGTCCGGACCGTCGTTCGACCTGTCCAGCTACCCGACCGCCGCGGTCGACTGGCTGGGGGCGCACGGCCGACTCACGGGCGACCATCGGATCGCGTCCCGTGACACCGTCGGAAACTTTCTCGAGTTCCGTACCGAGGGGCGGACCCGTGTCTTCGTCGACGACCGGGTCGACATGTTCCCCGCCCAGGTCATCGACGACGAGAAGACGTTGTTGGCGGGTCGGCCCGGATGGCAGAAGGTGTTGAACCGGTGGGACGTCGACACCGTGCTGTGGGAGAACGACGAGGCACTCACCTCGTTGCTCGCCGGATCCCCGAACTGGAAGCTCACCAAGCGCTTCCATGAGGCCGACGCGACGACGTCGTGGGTGATCTTCGAACGCGCGGATCGATCAGGTCGTTGAGATGGTCGATCAACTCGTTCACCTGTCGCCCGAGGTCGCTGCGGGTCCCGCTGTTGTCGATCACGATGTCGGCATGAGCGAGGCGGGTGGACCGGTCGACCTGACGGCTGATCCGGGCTCGTGCGTCGTGCTCGGCGTATCCCCGCTGCTCCACCAGCCTGCGGACCGCGAGTTCCGGATCGACGTCGACCACGACGAGCAGGTCGAGGTCGTCGCGCCCCGACTCGACGAGCAGGGGGATGTCCAGGATCACCGGCCGGGCCGTCTGCTCGAGGGCGGTGAGCCGTCGCTGCATCTCGGCGCCGACCGCCGGATGCACGATGGCATTGAGGCGGGCGAGCTCGTCGACGTCGGCGAAGACCCGGTCGGCGAGCCGTTGCCGGTCGAGTTCACCGGTCTCCGAGACGATGTCGTCGCCGAACGCCGCCACGATCTCGTCCAGCGTGGGTTGCCCCGGTTGCTGGAGTTCGCGGGTGATCGCATCGGCGTCGATGACCGTGAGCCCGCGGTCGTCGAGCATCCTCGAGACCGTGGTCTTCCCGCTTCCGATACCGCCGGTGAGTCCGATGAGGTGCACGCAGGCACAGGCTACCGTGTGCCGGTGAGGCGACCGGTGGCTCCGGGGGGTTCGTGATGGCCGTGGTGATGCGGGGCCGGTTCCGGTCGCGGGGCGGTGATGCGAGAGGACGCGGTCGGCTGCGCGCGCTCGACCTCACCGCCGATACGACTCCCGACCACGCGGGGAACGGGGTGGATCGTTCGGTCGACGAACGCCAACTCCAGCGGTTCCGCCAGATCGTCTTCGCCGTTCGTGCCACGACCACGCTGCTCGCACTGGCGTTGATATCGACCTCCGCGGTCGAACGTGGATCGGGCATGGTCGCGTGGGCCGTGGTGGTGGCCGTGTACAACATCTTCCGCTCGGTACGACCGATCCAGAGCGACGAAGACACGGTGAACCTGGTACGCATCCTGGTCGAGGTCGGCATTCACGTCACCGCTGCCGTGTTCACCGGCGCGTGGAACTCGCCGTTCGTCTTCCCACTGCTCACGGCGATCATCGTCGCCGGGTTCGGACGCGGGATCTGGCCGGCGCTGCGCATCAGCCTGGCCACCTCGGTCACGGTGAGCGTGGTCCAGGTGGCCAGGTTCTCGGAAGTCTCCCGGGTGTGGGTCATCAATTTGCAGTGGACCTTGTTCCTCGCGCTCGTCGGCGTCATGGCCGGCTACGCCAGACGGATCCTCGGCGAGGCCCGCACCAGCGAGTCGCTCGCGATGACCCGGGTGGCGAAGTTGACCGACGCGAACCGCCTGTTGACGTCGCTGCACACGGTCGCCCAGGTGCTCCCGGCCTCGCTGGACCTGGACGAGGTACTCGATTCGACCATCGTCCGTCTCCGTTCGCTGTTCGACTACGACGCCGCGGTGCTGTTGTTGCTCGACGACATCGACGGAACATGGCAGGTGGCGCGCTGGGACGGGCATCGGCTGGCCGAATCGATGGAACCGACCCAACTTCCCGGGATCCTGCGTGGGGTGCAGGCCGAGCGCACGGTCCGACTCGTCGGCAGACTCGCCGAGGAGGGTGGTGGGCTGATCCCGGGGATGGGCTCGGGGCTGTACGGTCCGCTGATCGCACGCGACGAGTTCGTCGGCCTCATCGCCTTGGAGAGCGCCACCCACACGAGGTACCGCCAGCGGGACGCCGCGCTGCTCGGAGGATTTCTCGAGCCTGCGGCCCTGGCGATCGCGAACGCACAGGTCTTCGATCGCCTCCGGACCGTCGGCGCCGACGAAGAGCGGACCCGGATCGCGCGAGACCTCCACGACCGCATCGGCCAGTCACTCGCCTACATCGCCTTCGAGTTGGACCGCATGGTGAAGCGCCAGGAGGACGGTCGCGATCTCGGCCCCGCCATGTTGCAGCTGCGGAACGATGTACGGGGGGTGATCGGCGAGGTCCGCGACACGCTGTACGACCTCCGCACCGATGTGTCCGAGGAGCAGGATTTCGTCGCGACGATGCAGGAGTTCCTGGAACGGGTGGCGAAGCGGTCGGGACTGCACGTGGAGCTCTCCGCCCGAGGACGGCGGCGGATGCCGATCCTGCCCGAACGTGAGCTCTGGCGGATCGCTCAGGAGGCGGTGATCAACGTCGAGCGCCATGCCCGTGCGCGGTCGATATCGGTGGTGTGGCGGACCGACGGTCGTTCGGCGGTGCTCGAGGTCGCCGACGACGGGATCGGGTTTCCGGAAGGGAAGGCGGGACGATTGGATTCGTATGGCATTCTCGGGATGCGTGAGCGGGCTGCGAGCGTCGGAGCGACGCTGCAGATTGCCAGCCCGCCCGGGCGCGGTACGGTAGTGCGATGTCGATTGGACGCGGGATGAGCCAGAACGGACGCCGATGACTATCCGGTTGCTGCTTGCCGATGATCACCGAATGTTGCGTGAAGGACTTCGACGCTCGATGGTCGACGAGGGCTTCGACGTGGTCGGCGAGGCGGGGGACGGCGAAGAGGCGGTGGAACTCGCGGCGGCACTCCACCCGGACGTGATCCTGATGGACGTGACCATGCCGAACATGGACGGGGTCGAAGCGACCCGCAGGATCCGTGACGTCGCGCCCGACGCGCGCGTGGTGATGCTGACGATGCACGCCGACCGCGATGTCGTCGCCGAGGCGCTGCGGGCCGGAGCCGTCGGCTACCTCGTCAAGGACTGCTCGATCGACGAGATCTGCGAAGCGATTCGCATGGTGATGCAGGATGACGCCGCACTGTCGGCGGATGTCGCCGCGTCGATGCTGGACGAAGTCCACCGGGCGGGCTCCCAATCGACGGACCATGTGGTCACGAAGCGGGAGGAAGAGGTCCTTCAGCTCATCGCGGACGGTTGTTCGACCGTCGAGGTGGCGGAGCGCCTGTTCATCTCGCAGAAGACGGTCAAGAACCATCTGGCGTCGATCTACCAGAAGCTCGACGCCCGTGACCGCACGCAGGCGGTCTTGAGCGCGGTGCGCATGGGCATCGTGCACCTCACCTGACGCTCGACGCGCCCGGACGAGCCCCGACGAACCGAGCCCACCACCGGGCTCGCCCGAACGCGCAGACACCCGCGCGGCTCGCGTCAACGGGCCTGCATCAGCCGGCCTGAAATAGGCCGTTCGACCTATTCATGTTCCCGGACATCACGCCGAAGGTAATGGCGACCGGAAGACCGGGCCCATCCGAGGTCCGCTGACAAGGGAGTTACCTCCATGCTGACCAACTACGAACATCTCGCCGCTTACCTGCGGGCCCGCTTCGGTGACACCGAGCGTGGTGCCTCCCTCGTGGAGTACGCCCTGCTCGTCGCTCTCATCGCCGTGGTGTGCATCCTCGCGATCACGTTCCTCGGCAAGGCCGCCTCGTCGAAGTTCTCGACCGTGGGCAGCGCCGTGAACACCGCCGGCAACTGATCCTCGGATCGGCTCGCAGTGGACGAGGGGGTCGATCCGGGCGGATCGGCCCCCTCGTCGTGTCTACGACCTCATCATCAGGCGGTATGGAGAGCAAGGAGCTGGGTATGGATTCACTGAGGCACATGTGGCAGCGGGTCCGCTCGCGCCATGACGACGACGTGGGTGCGTCCCTCGTGGAATACGCACTGTTGCTGGCACTCATCGCGGTGGTGTGCATCGGCGCCATCACCTTCTTCGGCCAGGCGTCGAGTTCGAAGTACAGCCATTTCGGCCACTGCTGGGACAAGGCCGGGACGGCCGGCGCCGACATGACCGACTGTCACTGACCCACGACGGCCGCCGCTGAGTCGGCGGCGCGAGGCGACGTAGAATCGCTCTGTGGCCAACACCAGGTTTCAGGTCGTCTCAGAATTCGAACCGGCGGGGGATCAGCCCACGGCGATCCGTGAGCTGGCCACGGGAATCGGGCGGGGCGACCGTTTCCAGACGTTGCTCGGCATCACCGGATCGGGCAAGTCGGCGACGATCGCCTGGACCATCGAACAGGTCCAGAAGCCGACGCTGGTCATCGCTCCGAACAAGTCGTTGGCGGCCCAGTTGGCGAACGAACTCCGCGGGTTCTTCCCGAACAACCGCGTCGAGTACTTCGTCAGCTATTACGACTACTACCAACCCGAGGCGTACGTGCCCTCGTCTGACACGTACATCGAGAAGGACTCGTCGGTCAACGACGAGGTCGACCGGTTGCGTCACGCGGCGACCTCCGCGCTGCTGACCCGGCCCGACACCATCGTGGTGGCCTCGGTGTCGTGCATCTACGGGCTCGGGTCACCGGCTGAGTACCGCGACAAGTTGTTGTACGTGCGGGTCGGTGGAGAGATCGACCAGCGGGCGCTGCTGCGCAAGCTGGTCGAGATGCAGTACGACCGGAACGACATGAACCTGGTGCGCGGCAAGTTCCGGGTGCGGGGCGACACCATCGAGATCCACCCGGCGTACGACGAGACCGCGGTCCGCATCCAGCTCTTCGGTGACGAGATCGAGGCGATCACCGTGGTGGATCCCCTCACGGGTGAGAAGGTCGGCGAACTGGACGAGCTCTCGGTGTTCCCTGCGACCCACTACGTGGCGAGCGACGAACGGCTGCGGGCGGGTATGACCCGCATCGAATCGGAGTTGCAGGAGCGGCTCGCCTGGTTCGAATCGAACGACAAGCTGCTCGAGGCGCAACGCCTGCGTATGCGGACGACCTACGACCTCGAGATGATCGCCGAACTGGGGTTCTGCAGCGGGATCGAGAACTACTCGGCTCCGATCGACGGGCGAGGTCCCGGTGAACCGCCCTACACGCTGCTCGACTTCTTCGGCGACGACTACCTGGTGGTGATCGACGAGTCCCACGTCTCGGTGCCGCAGATCCACGGTCAGTACAAGGGCGACCGGGCACGCAAGGAGACCCTGATCGAGCATGGGTTCCGGCTGCCCTCGGCCGCCGACAACCGGCCGCTGCAGTTCGAAGAGTTCATCGAGCGGGTCCCTCAGGTGGTGTTCCTGTCGGCCACTCCCGGTGACTACGAACTCGGTGTCTCCGCCCAGGTCGTGGAGCAGATCGTCCGTCCCACCGGGCTGGTCGATCCCGAGGTCGTCGTCAAGCCGACCGAGGGCCAGATCGACGACCTCCGAGCTGAGATCGATGCTCGGGCCGCGGTGGGAGGCCGGGTGCTGGTGACGACGCTCACGAAGAAGATGGCCGAGGATCTCACCGACTATCTGCTCGAACAGGGCGTGCGCGTCCGCTATCTGCACTCGGAGATCGACACGATCGAACGCATCGAGATCCTGCGCGAGCTGCGACTCGGGGAGTTCGACGTGCTGGTCGGGATCAACCTGCTCCGCGAGGGTCTGGACCTGCCCGAGGTCTCGCTCGTGGCGATCCTCGACGCGGACAAGGAGGGGTTCCTGCGAAGTGAGACGTCGTTGGTGCAGACGATCGGACGGGCGGCGCGCAACGTCGACGGTCAGGTCATCATGTACGCCGACCAGATGACCGATTCGATGCAGCGGGCGATCTCCGAGACCAACCGTCGGCGCAAGGTGCAACTCGCCTACAACGCCGAGCACGGGATCGATCCGCAGACCGTGCGCAAGGCGATCACCGACATCCTGGACTTTCTCCGCCCGGGTGACGCGCGACGCAGCTCCGCTCCGCTGCCCGACGGTGGTCGCCGGATGCGACGCCCGGACGAAGAGCGCAAGTTGGCCGAGCTCGCCGAGTTGCCCCACGACGAATTGGCTCGCCTGATCCAGACACTCGAGGAGGAGATGTCCGACGCCGCGGCCGACCTCCGCTTCGAGTACGCCGCGCGTCTGCGTGACGAGATCAAGGATCTCAAGCGGGAGCTACGCGTCGTCGGCTGAGTGCTCCTGCACCCGGACCAGAACCCAGATCGCCATCGGCAGCGCCGGTGCCAGCACGCGTGCGGAATTGACCCAGCTGAAGTTGATCACCGGTCCGAGACAGATCATCAGGCCGACGGTTGCGACGAGGTACAGGCGAACGGGTGCGATGACCCGGGGCCGACAGGCGGCGAACACGAGCACGACGGTCAGGAGGGCCGGGACGGCGAGATCCGCGTGCGAGACCCCGTGGAGCCACCCGGTGAAGGGAAGCGCGAACTCTCCGCTTCCGGCCCCGCTCTGTCGATCGCCGACCAGCGCTGACGCGACCGCACTCCAGGCGGCGAGCACCAGGGTCGGCACCCCGGCGACCGCTGCCCGGGTTCGCCAGTTCACGCGGGGCCAGCAGGCGAGGCACACCGCGGCGACGAGGGTCGTCTCCCGGGTGAGGACCGCGAGGACGAGCACGACGACCGCCCACCGCCATCGTCGTCGGAACGCCGCGGCGTACGCCGCGAGGACGAGCCCGGTGGCGAGGGCATCCGACAACGACAACGACAGCGACACCATGATCCCCGGAGAGAGTGGCAAACTCAGCGGCAGCCACCACGGCCCGTCGGGAAAACGCGACAGCGCGATGGCCCCGACGAGCACGCCGACGACCGACACCGCAGCGAGTGCGATGACGAGCGGGGCGCCGTTTCCAGGAGCGATCAACCAGGCGAGCAGAGGGAAGAGAATGCGGCGGTAGCGGCGTTCGGGGGGGTCGAGGTGACGCGCGGTGGCCTTGGGGTGGAACGGGTCGCGGGCGACCGCATAGAACTGTTGTCCGTCGTGACCCGGGGGAGGAAACCACCGCGCGTCGGGGAAGTCGTGTGCGATCACCGGTGAGGTGGGGCCACCCCTGGCGGCGAGCAACAGGGCCGACACGCTGCCGAAATGACTGGCGAAGAGCACGGGCCAGGCCATCGCGAGGACGACGGCGATGGCGATCACCGTCCGGGGTCCGCCCGGGAGACCCTCCGACCCGGTGGTGCGGGTCGGATCGTCGACCGTCACCGGGACGGATGATCGAACTGGTGTTCGCAGCTCTGGGTGGTGTGGATCGGTAGAGTTGTCGGTCATGGCCGATGAGATCGTCATCCGTGGGGCGAGAGAGCACAACCTACGCAACGTGTCGATCGAACTGCCAAGGGACCGGTTGATCGTGTTCACCGGCCTGTCCGGTTCGGGAAAGTCTTCGTTGGCCTTCGACACGATCTACGCCGAGGGCCAGCGAAGGTATGTCGAGTCCCTGTCTTCCTATGCGCGTCAGTTCCTCGGGCAGATGGACAAGCCCGATGTCGACTTCATCGAGGGATTGTCACCCGCGATCTCGATCGACCAGAAGTCGGCGTCGCGCAACCCCCGGTCCACGGTCGGCACGATCACCGAGGTGTACGACTATCTGCGTCTGTTGTACGCCCGCATCGGCGTCCCGCACTGCCCTGAAGACGGGACGGTGATCGCGCGCCAGACGCCACAGCAGATCGTCGATCGGGTCCTCGAGTTGCCCGAGGGAACCCGGTTCCAGGTGCTGGCACCGGTCGTGCGGGGCCGCAAGGGCAACTACGCCACGCTGCTCGACGACCTTGCCGCCCAGGGCTACACCCGGGCGCGGATCGACGGCGACGACTTCGACTTCGGTGACGAGGTCGATCTCGCCCGCTACGAGAACCACACGATCGAGGTCATCATCGACCGGCTGGTCCGTCGTCCCGGAATCGAGGCACGCCTCACCGACTCACTCGAGACCGCGCTCGGTCTGGCCGACGGCGTCGCGGAAGTCCAGATCGTGGCGAAGAACGCCGACGGCACCACCGGTGACGCGGAGACGCTCACCTTCAGCCAGCACCTGGCCTGTCCGACCTGCGGCCGGTCCTACGACGAGCTGGCGCCGCGGAACTTCTCGTTCAACTCGCCCTACGGAGCCTGTTCGGCCTGTGACGGGCTGGGGACCCGCTACGAGGTCGATCCCGAGTTGGTCGTCGCCGACCCGGAGCTCAGCGTCGCCGATGGCGTGCTCGCGCCGTGGGCCGGCGGGCACATGCGGTACTTCGCCAACCTGCTGCGGGCCGTGTGCGAGATGCACGAGATCGACATCGATGCGCCCTGGTCGCAGCTCGGGGCCAGACAGCGGACGCTGCTGCTTCACGGGCACCCGGGCAAGGTCGAGGTCGTCTACAAGAACCGGTACGGCCGAACCCGTCGCTACACCACCTCCTATGAAGGCGTCATCCCCTGGATCCAACGTCGTCACTCCGATGCGGAGTCCGACTCCCAGCGCGAACAGCTCGAGAGCTACCTGCGCGAGGTTCCCTGTGACGTGTGCGACGGAGCGCGGCTGGGCCCGCTTCCCCTCGCCGTGACGATCGGTGGGCACTCGATCGCCGAGCTGTCCGCGCTCCCGATCGCCGATGCGACCGAGGTGGTCGCCGGCTGGGATCTCTCCGAACGCGACCGGTTGATCGCCGAGCGGGTCCTCAAGGAGGTGCGGGCCAGGTTGGGGTTCCTGCTGGACGTCGGCCTCGACTACCTCACCCTGTCGCGGTCCGCGGCGACCCTTGCCGGCGGTGAGGCACAACGGATCCGTCTCGCCTCCCAGATCGGTTCGGGTCTCGTCGGCGTGCTCTACGTGTTGGACGAGCCGTCGATCGGCCTGCACCAACGCGACAACCACCGGCTCATCGACACCCTCGAACGGCTGAGGAACCTGGGCAACACCGTGCTCGTCGTCGAACACGACGAAGACACGATCCGGGCGGCCGACCATGTGGTCGACATCGGTCCGGGAGCCGGCGAGCACGGCGGCGACGTCGTCTACGCAGGCACGGTCAAGGGATTGTTGCGGTCCAAAGAATCGGTCACGGGGCAGTACCTGTCGGGCAAGCGTTCGATCGCCGTGCCCGAGTTGCGTCGCAAACCCGGCGAAGCCTGGGTGACGATCCGCGGCGCACGCGAACACAACCTGGCCGACATCGACGTGGAGATCCCGTTGGGCTGTCTGGTGGGCGTGACCGGAGTGTCGGGTTCGGGAAAGTCGACGTTGGTCAACGACATCCTGCTCCGGGTGCTGAAACAGCGCATCTACCGATCGCGGGTCGCGCCCGGCCATCACACCCGGGTCGAAGGAGCCGATGCGCTCGACAAGGTCATCGACATCGACCAGTCGCCGATCGGTCGGACGCCACGATCGAACCCGGCCACCTACACCGGGGTGTTCGACCGGATCCGCAAGCTGTTCGCCCAGACGCCCGAAGCGAAGGTGCGGGGCTATCAACCGGGTCGCTTCTCGTTCAACGTGAAGGGCGGTCGATGCGAGGCGTGCCGGGGCGACGGCACCATCAAGATCGAGATGCACTTCCTGCCCGATGTGTACGTGCCCTGCGAGATCTGCAAGGGCGCCCGGTACAACCGTGACACCCTCGATGTGACGTTCAAGGGAAAGAACATCTCCGAGGTACTCGAGCTGTCGTGTACCGAGGGGCTCGAGTTCTTCGCCAACCAGCCGGCGATCGCACGCCACCTGCAGACACTCGTCGACGTCGGTCTGGGGTACGTGCGGCTCGGCCAACCGGCCACGACCCTGTCGGGTGGGGAGGCACAGCGCATCAAGTTGGCGAGCGAACTGTCGAAGCGATCCACCGGGCGAACCATGTACGTCCTCGACGAGCCGACCACCGGGCTGCATTTCGAAGACGTCCGCAAACTGCTCGGCGTCCTGTCGCGTCTGGTGGACCAGGGCAACACCGTGCTCGTGATCGAACACAACCTCGACGTGATCAAGACCGCGGACTGGTTGATCGACCTGGGGCCCGAAGGGGGCCGGGGTGGTGGCAGGATCGTCGCGGAGGGCCCTCCGGAGATCGTCGCGAAGACGCCGGGGAGCTACACCGGCAAGTTCCTCGCGCCGTTGCTCGGCATGGGCTGACCCGACCGCACCGAGCCGACCGCACCGGGCCGACCCGACCGGCACGGTCGGACGGGTGTGGTCAACCGGCGGTGATGTCCAGCATCCGTTGCAGGGCGACCCGGCTCCACCTGGCGTCGTCGGCATCCACGACGATCTCGTTGTGCACCCGTCCGGCGACGAGCTCCTCGAGGATGTAGGCGAGGTGGGGTTGGTCGATCCGGAACATCGTCGAACACGGGCACACGTCGGGGTCGAGAGACTGGACGAACTTGTCGGGGTGGTCGTTTCTGAGTCGGTTGACCAGGTGGATCTCGGTGCCGATCGCGATGTGGGCTCCCACGGGTGCCCGGTCGACCGCGTCGATGATGAAGCTGGTGGAACCCACCTCGTCGGCGAGACGACACGTCGGCCAGGGGCTCTCGGGGTGGATGATGACGAGACCGTCGGGGTGTTCGGCGCGGAACGCCTCGACCTGGGCGACCGAGAAGCGGGTGTGGACCGAACAGTGACCCTTCCAGAGCAGGAACGTCGCCTCCTTGCAATCGGCCTCCTCCAGGCCACCGAGTTCGAGCCTCGGGTCCCAGACCCGCATGGCGGACTCGTCGAATCCGAGGTCATGGCCCGTGTTGCGACCAAGGTGCTGGTCGGGAAAGAACAGCACCTTGTCGCCGCCGCCGGTCGCGTCGTTGGTGGCGATGCCGGCGTGTTCGCCGAGGCCGAGCGCCCATTCCAGGATCGCCTTCGCATTGGTCGAGGTGCAGACCGAGCCGCCGTGGCGACCGACGAACGCCTTGAGTGCCGCGGACGAATTCATGTAGGTGATCGGGACGACCCGTTCGATGTCGGTGACCTCGGCCAGTGATTCCCAGGCCTCCTCGACGTCTTCGAGGTCGGCCATGTCGGCCATGGAACACCCGGCGTTCAGATCGGGCAGGATCACCGTCTGCTCGTCGGACGTGAGCACATCGGCGGATTCGGCCATGAAGTGCACACCGCAGAACACGATGTAGTCGGCCTGTGGTCGTTGCTGGGCGAGCACGCTGAGCTTGTAGGAGTCACCGCGTGCGTCTGCCCACCTGATGATCTCGTCGCGTTGGTAGTGGTGGCCGAGGATGAACAACCGGTCACCGAGTTCGGCCTTCGCCGCGGCGATTCGCCCGGCGAGTTCGTCGTCGGATGCGTCTCGGTAGTCGTCGGGTAGGGGGGTCTGGAGTCGCAGCACCTTGGAGTGCCTCCTGGAAGTGGGGGAGGTTCCGAGGTGAGTGCCGGTGGGGACAGCCTGGTCGCCACGCCACGGGGATGTCGGCTTCGGAACCGATATGACGCCGGAAACCAGGCCGGCGTGTTCGATGAGCCTAGCGCCTGCGGCCCGGATGGAACGGTGCCGACACGACGTCGGCGCGCTGCTCGATCAACCGCCGGGCCGTCGCGTGAACAGCGCCACACTGATGCCACCGTCGTAGCCGGTGGTGCTCGTCCGACGGAACTCGCTGAACAGCACGCTGCGACGGATGGGTCCGGGCCGTTCGAGCATGCCCTGGTAGTCGACGATCCAGACACGATCGTGCCCGGCCAGTCGTGCCGAGAGGCGCTGCGCGGTCGGATGGTCGTCGACCCTGAGGACGCGACCGAGGGGTCGCATCGGAGACAGGCTGGTCGGCACGATGTCGTGGGGCACCTCACGCCACGCGGCCTCGAAGCCCGGCCGCGACGCCGTCGGTATCTCCGGTTCGCCAGAGGTGAACACGATGGCGTCCCCGGGCCGTGCCTGATCGGCCACCTCACGTGCTGCGTCTCGCCAGTCCTGGACCGGGGGATGCTCGCGGTACACGACGTTGAGGACCAGCAGCCCCGCGAAGACCAGCGGCAGCGCGCCGGTCGCCTTCCGGAGCGCGGAGGGGCCGTCGACGAATGCCTCGATCAGATCTGCGATCTGCAGCGCACCCACGCCGACGAGCAATGCCACGCCCGGCGCGATGGGGGCGAGATAGTACGGCGCCCAGACCCCGTGGACCCCTCGGACGGCGAACAACACCCCGATGGGCACGAACGTCCAGACGACCGGGATCCAGGCATCCGCACCCGGGGGCGCCACGCGCGACCGACGGGCACGGACCTGCTGGATCACCAGGCGCGCGAGACCGGTCGCGGCCACGGCGACGACGACCACCGCGACCCACCCGGTCGAGCCGAGGAACCAGTGTGCCGTGATCCGCAAGAGCGCCACCGTGTCGCCGTCGACGGAGGCGCCGAGTTCCCCTTGGTCGAGCAACACGAGAGCGACGGTCGTCGCGAGCGTGATGAGCAGCCCCGGCCCGATGAGACGGATCCGCCGCTCGCGTCGTCGGTCGAGGAGCGCCCAGCACCCGATGGCCACCATCTGGGCGAAGTACAGACCGTGGACGAGTGGCCCGACGAACGCCAGGGTGGCGAACACGGACTGCCAGGTCTTCCGGGTGTGCGGCCGCGTCCCTTGCGCGCACACCCGGATCGCCGCGTACCAGCAGAGCACGGTGATGAGTGTCTCGAGCGCGTAGCCGCGTACCTCGGTGGCCGTCCAGAGGAACATCGGGTTGGCCACGAGAAGGACGGGCACGAGCCGGCCCAGTCGACGTGTGCCGATCCGGCGCGCGACCAGCCAGACGGCGATGACGCTTCCGGTCGCGAAGCAGGTGGAGAGGATGCGCAGCCAGATCGTCGAAGTGCCGAGACGTCCCCAGAGCCAGAGGGATCCGTAGAACACCACCGTCGATCCGTTTGCCGCCCGGACGCTCGACCACAGATCGTTCACGGCGGCCAACGACCAGGCCTCGTCGGCCCAGAGCGCCGTCCGGTCCCAACGCGTACCAGCACACAGCCAGAGAACGACCACGGCGATCACCACCGTGGCGGCCTCTACCCGATGGCGGCGTTTCTCGCCCGACGAGCGCGCTCGTTCGATGTCGCTCATGAGGCTCCTGGTCGCCGACGCGTCACCCCGAGGCTACCGGCGCACGAGCGCTGGTCTGGCGTCGAGGATCGCACCCTACGATGGCCACCGTGGTCCCCCGTCCGCCAACCGGAACGATCCCCACGACGCCCGGGTCCTACCAGTTCTTCGACGCCGACGGCCGGGTCATCTACGTCGGCAAGGCGAAGAACCTGCGCAGCCGCCTCGCCAACTACTTCGCGGATCCGCGCACGCTTGCGCCGCGCACGGCGCAGATGGTGGCCACTGCGGCGTCCGTCGAATGGATCGAGGTGCGCAACGAGGTCGAGGCGTTGGTGCTCGAGTACAGCCTGATCAAGAGGTTCCGTCCCCGCTTCAACGTGCGCCTCATCGACGACAAGTCGTATCCG
Source organism: Actinomycetota bacterium (assembly GCA_040255345.1). Classification (GTDB taxonomy): domain Bacteria; phylum Actinomycetota; class Acidimicrobiia; order Acidimicrobiales; family Iamiaceae; genus JAFDWI01. The sequence goes on from JBDZUV010000038.1 coordinate 15,183, forward strand.
TACCTGGCGGTGACCGTGTCCGACGACTGGCCGCGTCCGATGGTCATGCGCGGCAAGCGCCGCAAGGGGGTGCGGTACTTCGGCCCCTATGTCCACACCAAGGCGATCCGCGCCACGCTCGACCTGCTCATCACGACGTTCCCGTTGCGCACCTGTTCGGATGCGAAGTTCGCCCGCCATCACAAGGCCGGCCGGCCCTGCCTGTTGTACGACATCGGCCGTTGCTCCGCGCCGTGTATCGGGGCGATCGGCCACGAGGACTACGCCGAGTTGACGGCCCAGCTCATCCGCTTTCTCGAAGGCCACGACACCGAGATCGTCGAGCGGCTCGAGAGCGAGATGGCCGGCGCCGCCGCAGCACTCGAGTTCGAGAAGGCTGCACGGCTCCGCGACCGGTTGGAGAACATCCGCAAGGTCATCGAACGTCAGCAGATGGTGGCCGAACGCAGCGAAGACTTCGATGTCATCGGGATCGCGGACGACGAACTGGAAGCCGCCGTGCAGATCTTCCACGTCCGTGCGGGACGGGTGCTCGGGCGTGCGGGGTTCGTGCTCGACAAGGTCGAGGACATGACCTCCGCCCAACTCGTCGCCCGCACCCTCGAAGGGCTCTACGACGAAGAGCCGGTACTGGGGTGGCCCAAGAAGGTGTACGTGCCCGAACTGCCCGAGAATGCCGAGCTGTACGCCGACTGGCTCAGCGGTCTGCGCGGGTCGAAGGTCACCCTCGTGGTCGCCCGACGCGGTGCCAAGCGCCGCCTCGCCGAGACCGTCACCCACAACGCCTCCGAGGAGTTCCTGCGTCACCGGCTGCGGCGGGCGAGTGACCACAATGCTCGGGCGAAGGCGCTGAACGAGCTCCAGCAGGCCCTCGACCTGCCACTGTCGCCGTTGCGCATCGAGTGCTACGACATGAGCCATCTGCAGGGCACCGACTACGTCGGGTCGATGGTCGTGATGGAGGATGCCCTGCCGGCCAAGCAGCACTACCGGCACTTCAAGGTGCACGTGCCGGGCAACGACGATTTCGCCGCGATGGAAGAGGTGCTGACCAGGCGTCTCGAACGGCTGCTGGCCGATCGGGACCGCCCGGTCGCCGACCGGGGCCGCTTCGCATACGAACCGAACCTGTTGGTGATCGACGGTGGCAAGGGGCAACTCTCGTCGGTGATGACGGTGCTCGAACGGCTCGGTCTCGCCGACCAGATCCCGGTGGTCTCGCTCGCCAAGCGGCTCGAAGAGGTGTACCTGCCCGGCCGCTCCGACCCGGTGATCCTCGACCGTACCTCCGAGGCGCTGTATCTGCTCCAGCGGATCCGTGACGAGTCGCACCGGTTCGCGATCACCTACCACCGCAAACGGCGCGACAAGCGCATGACCGCGTCGATCCTCGACGACGTGCCGGGGCTCGGTCCGACCCGCCGGAACCGTCTGCTCCGCGAGGTGGGCAACCTCAAGACGATCCGGGCGACGAGTCTCGACGATCTCAAGGCGTTGAGCTGGCTTCCCGATGCGGTGGCCGAAGCGCTGCATGAACGCCTGCACGACCCGAGTGCGAGCGTCCGGGCCGAGCGGGTCCACGCATGAGCGACCTGTGGGAACGCCACGCCGCATGGTGGCAGCGGGGCTTCACCGACGGTGCCGATCCCGAGTACTCCGAGCAGATGCTCCCCTTGGCGGCCACGTGGACGGCCGGTTTCGATCGGGTGCTGGACCTGGGCTGCGGCGAGGGCCAGATCGCCCGACAGATCGGCTCGGCAGGTGCCCGTTTCGTGGTCGGCCTCGACCGGTCCCACAATCAGGTCCGCGCGGCGGTGGCCCGCGGCGGGACACCCGGGTACCTCGTGGGTGATGCCGCGGAGCTTCCCTTCGGCGGCGGATCCTTCGAGGCGGTCGTGGCCTGTCTGGTGCTGGAGCATCTCGGGCGGCTCGACGACGCGCTGGCCGAGATCGCCCGGGTGCTGCGCCGCGGTGGACGATTCGTCCTGTTCCTGAATCATCCGTTCGTGCAGACCCCGGGCAGCGGCTGGATCGACGATCAGGTCCTCGACCCGCCGGAACAGTACTGGCGGGTGGGGGCGTACCTCAGCGAGGACTACCGACTCGAAGAGGTGGACAACGGCGTCCGCATCGGCTTTCACCACCGCCCGCTGTCCCGGTACGTGAACGGTCTCGCCGACGTGGGACTGACACTCGAGCACATGATCGAACCGGCACCACCGCCAGGATTCGTCGCGCGGGCTCCCGAGTACGAGGCGATCACCGAACTGCCCCGCCTGCTGGTCCTGATCGCCCGTCGTCGCTGACGGGTGGTCAGCCACCCCGGCCGGTGTACAGGCTCACCTGCCACCGTCCGGTGGTCTCCGGTACTGTCGCCAACAGGGTCACGTCGAGCAACCATCGCAGGACCGATGCGTGCGGTTCGTCAGAGGGCACGGTCACGAGCAGGCCACGGCGGGGTGAGTCCTGTGAGCGTCGCCAGCCCGCGGCGAGTGCGAGGTGCCAGTCTTCGAGAAGGGGGCTGAGCCGAGCCCCCAGTGCATGTTGGACGCCCAGGTTCTGGGGCGCGTCGGGCGAGTCGGTCGGAGGGGGCATCCAGGTGCCCAACGCGGCTTCCGGACTGTTCCGTCGGAAATACTGGGTCAGCGCGGACCGTGCGGGTGGCACCGCGTCGGGGGCGATCTCGGGCTGGAGGTTCACCCAGCCCCTGCCGGCACGGGTGAACGTCGCCATGGCGTCGAGGACCGGTTCGATCCGGTCACGGTCGTCGAGTTCGATGATCTGTGGGTGGAGTGCCATCGGGCCGACCTTCGGCGGGGCGGAGCGGGCGCCTGGGTCTCCAGGCGGGGGACTGCCATGCAGGGTAACGGTCGAGGGCTATCCGACGGGCAGACTCGTGGGGTGATCGAAGAGGCCGAGCTGGAGCGACGCATCGCCGACGCGTTGCGACGCCAGCAGGCCGAGCGCGACGCCGTGCCGGTCGCGGACACGTCGATGTGGCTGTCGCATCACTGGCCGGCACGCTACGACCGTTGCGCGACGATCGCCGGGCGGCACGTCTGTCGACGTTGTCTCGTGCTGTATCCGGTGGCGATCACCGTTGCCGTGCTCGCCGGTTTCGGCGTGCGTTGGCCTGATTCGTGGGACGTCTGGGTGTTCTGGCTGCTCCCGATCCCCGGGGTGGTCGAGTTCTGCCTCGACTCCCTCGGGGTGATCCGACACCGTCCGTGGCGGCAGGTGATCGTGAGCGCGCTCCTCGCGCTCGCCTACGGCAAGATCCTGTGGCGGTACGCCCACCATCCCGGCGACGGGCTCGTCTGGTCGGTCGTCGTGGTGAACACCGGCATCTGCGGCATCGTCGCGCTGATCGCCGCCATGGCGAGACGCAACGGGGCCGACGTCGCGGGTCGATCATCCAGTCGGTGACTCGCGTACCGCGGGTACGGTGAAGCGGAGTGGTTGAGTTTCTCGTCATCACCGGCCTGTCGGGCGCGGGACGGTCCAGTGTGGCCGACGCCGTGGACGACCTCGGCTGGTTCGTGATCGACAACGTGCCGCTTCCGTTGTTCTCGAAGATCGCCGAGTTGACCCAGGGGCTGGGTGAACCCTTCGACCGGGTCGCGTTCGTGCTCGGAACCGGCGCGAGGGCAGGGGAGCGGCCCGTTGCCCTCGTCGACGCGATGACCACGTTGCGCGCGGTCGGTGACGTGCGGGTGGTGTTCGTGGACGCCGCGGATGAGGTGCTCGTGCGACGCTACGAGGAGACCCGTCGGCGACACCCGCAGCCCACCGGCGGTTCGCTGTTGGATGCGATCCGGAGCGAACGCAGCGGACTGGAACCGGTGCGTGCCGCGTCCGATGTCGTGATCGACACGACGCAGATGAACCTGCATCAGCTCCGGGCCCGGGTCGCTTCGTTGTTCACCGCCGATGCCGGTTCGGGGTTGCAGTTGCGGGTCGCGTCGTTCGGTTACAAGCGTGGGGTGCCCGTCGACATGGACCTGATCCTGGACTGTCGGTTCCTTCCGAACCCGCACTGGGAGCCGGAGCTGCGGGACCTGAGCGGGCGCGACGAACCGGTGCGGGACTTCGTGCTGGATCGGCCCGAGGCGGCCCGGTTCCTCGAGCAGTTCACCAGCATGCTCGTCGACCTGCTCCCGGCGTACGCGAACGAAGGGCGCTCTTTTCTGAGCATCGCGTTCGGGTGCACCGGTGGACGCCACCGGTCGGTCGCCATCGCCGAGGACTTCGCCCGCCGACTCCGGGAACTCGGCCACGACGTGCCGGTCACGCACCGCGACATCGACCGGTGATCGGTGCGCATCGCCGGTGTTTGTATGATCATGACGATCGGTGAGTCGACCGGTCGGCCCGTTCCACCCCTTCGACAACGACGAGGATGAGTGCACCAATGACCATTCGTGTTGGCATCAACGGCTTCGGCCGGATCGGCCGCAACTTCTTCCGGGCGGTGCGTGCCCAAGGGGCCGACATCGAGCTCGTGGCGGCCAACGACCTCGGGTCGATCGATCAGATGGCGGCGCTGCTGGAGCGTGACTCGGTACTGGGAGCGTTCAAGGGCGAGATCCGTGCGGTCGACGGTGGCATCGAAGTCGATGGCCACACGATCCGGATCCTCGCCGAACGCGAGCCGGGCAAGCTGCCCTGGAAGGACCTCGGCGTGGACCTCGTCGTCGAATCGACCGGATTCTTCGCCACGCGTGAGAAGGCGGCGGCGCACCTCGACGCCGGTGCGCCGTTCGTGATCGTGTCGGCTCCGTGCAAAGAGGCCGACGCCACCTTCGTCGTCGGCGTCAACGAGGACACCTTCGACCCGGCCGCCCACAAGGTGGTTTCGAACGCGTCGTGCACGACCAATTGTTTCGTGCCGATGGTCAAGGTGCTCGACGATGCCTTCGGCGTGCGCAAGGGCCTGATGACGACGATCCACGCCTACACCGGCGATCAGCAGCTCGTCGACGGTCCGCACTCTGACGCCCGTCGGGCACGCGCCGCGGCGATCAACGTGGTGCCCACGGGCACCGGCGCGGCGCGGGCCACCTCCCTGGTCATGGAGGCTATGAAGGGCCGCCTCGACGGCACTTCGCTGCGGGTGCCCGTGCCGGTGGGATCGATCACCGATTTCGTCACGGTCCTCGACCGGGAAGTCACCGACGACGAGGTGAACGAGGCTTTCCGGGCCGCCGCCTCCGCCGGTCCGCTTGCGCCCGTGATCGAATACTCCGAGGCGCCGATCGTCTCGTCGGACATCGTCGGATCCCCGGCGTCGTGCACGTTCGACGCGCCGCTCACCATGGCGATGGGCGACCTGGTGAAGGTCTTCGGCTGGTACGACAACGAATGGGGCTACTCGAACCGTCTGGTGGACCTGGTACGGATCACCGGCGAGAAGCTCGCCGCGAGCTGAGCACCCGAGCGACATGACGATGCCGGACAATCCGATCGACGGTCTGCCGCGTCTGGAGGACCTCGGCGACCTCGACGGCAAGCGGGTCCTGGTACGGACCGACTGGAACGTGCCGTTGGACCACGGGCGGATCGTCGACGATCTGCGGATCACCGCGTCGCGGGCGACGCTGCGCTGGCTCGCGGATCAGGGCGCGCAGATCACCGTCGCGACCCATGTGGGTCGCCCGAAGGGCAAGGTGGTTCCCGAACTCTCGACGGCGCCGTTGGCCGAGCGTCTGTCGGAGATGGTCCCGGGCGCCCGGATGCTCGAGAACCTGCGCTTCGATCCGGGGGAGACGGCGAACGACGCGTCCACCGTCGACCGGCTCGTGGAAGGGCAGGACGTGTACGTGAACGACGCGTTCGGGGTGTGTCACCGCTCTCACGCGTCGGTGGTCGGGCCTCCTGGTCGTCTGCCCAGCGCGGCGGGCAGGCTCCTCTTCGACGAAGTCGAAGTGCTCGGCGGTATCCGGAGCCACCCGAGGCGTCCCTTCGTCGTCGCGCTCGGCGGGGCGAAGGTCTCCGACAAGCTCGGGGTCATCGAGGCGTTGATCGAGATCGCCGATGCGCTCGTGATCGGTGGCGGCATGTGCTTCACGTTTCTCGCCGCCCAGGGCCACGCCATCGGCTCCTCGCTGTTCGAGCCGGACCACCTCGATGCGTGCCGCGCGCTGCTCGCGAGTGGCGCGACGATCCATCTGCCCACCGACCTGGTGTCGATGTCGCCCGAGGGGACGTTGTTCGACCCCGACGCAGGAGGAGAGGTCAGACAGACCGGCGCCGACGTGCCCGACGGCTGGGCGGGTTACGACATCGGACCGGAGACGGCCGGCACCTTCGCGGACGTGATCGCGGACGCCGGCACCGTGCTCTGGAACGGTCCGATGGGCGCGTTCGAAGACCCCCGATTCGTCGCCGGAACCCGGACCGTCGCCGAGGCCGTGGCCGAGACTCACGGCTACTCGGTCATCGGTGGTGGCGACTCGAACGCCGCGATCGCCCAGTTCGGCCTGCGCGATTCGATCGATCACGCGTCCACCGGCGGTGGCGCCTCGCTCGAACTTCTCGAGTACGGCGATCTGCCGGGACTCCGTGCCCTCAGGGAGGCTCCGAATGTCCGCACGTAAGCCGTTGATCAGCGCCAACTGGAAGATGCACCACAACCACTTCGAGGCGATCCAGCAGGTGCAGAAGCTGTCGTATCTCGTGACGAGTGAAGACCTCGAGCATGTGGAGGTGTCGATACATCCGCCGTTCACCGACATCCGTTCGGTCCAGACGGTGCTCGAGAGCGATCGGATCGACATGGCACTCGGTGCCCAGAACTCTCACTTCGAGAGCTCGGGTGCGTTCACGGGCGAGATCGCTCCCGGCATGCTCGCCAAGCTGCACGTGCGCTATGTGATCGTCGGCCATTCCGAACGACGGACCTTGTTCGGCGAGTCCGACGAGGTCGTGCGCGCGAAGGTGCAGGCGGTGCGGGCGGCGTCGATGATTCCCATCATCTGTGTCGGTGAGACCCTCGAAGAACGTGAAGCGGACCAGACCGAGGCGCGCGTCGGGTCCCAGCTCCGGGCCGCGCTCGAAGGATCGTCACCCGCCGACGTCGGCGACTTCGTGATCGCGTACGAACCCATCTGGGCGATCGGGACCGGTCGGGTGGCGGGCGCCGACGACGCGCAGCGTGTGTGCGCGTACGTGCGAGGGATCGTGGCCGAAGTGGCAGGCGACGCCGCCGCGGCGACCGTGCGCATCCAGTACGGCGGTTCGGTGAAGGCCGACAACGTCGTCGAACTGATGTCGCGGGCCGACATCGACGGAGCCCTGGTCGGTGGCGCATCGCTCGATGCCGACACGTTCGCTCCCATCGTGAACTTCCGGAACCAGCCCACCGACTGAGCACCCGGTCACGGCGGCCGTGCGGATCCGGCGACTCGGTCGGGCCACGGTCCACTGCTAGAATCTGCCGGTCCCTCATCGGAAGGTCTTCACCCAATGGTGATGTTCGTCGGAATCCTGTTCGTGGTCGTGGCCGTGGTCATGTGCATTCTCGTCCTGTTGCACAGCGGCGAGGGCGGTGGCCTGTCCGACTTCATGGGCGGCGGCGCGGCCGCCTCGGGCTCGTCGGTGATGGAGAAGAACCTCGACCGGATCACCGTCGTGTTCGCGATCGTGTTCGCCATCCTGACGGTGCTGTTGAGCCTCTTGATGATGGAATGAGGCGTGGGGGCGCCGAGCGCCTCAGACCCCCAGGTCGCGGCCGATGATCTCTTTCATGATCTCGGTCGTGCCACCGTAGATCGTCGAGATCCGTACGTCGGCGTACGCCCGCGCGATCGGGTACTCGAGCATGTAGCCGTAGCCGCCGTGCAACTGCACGCACTGGTCCACCACCCGCTTGTGCAGTTCGGTACACCACCATTTGGCCTCGGCGGCCTCGACCGCGGTGAGTGCTCCGGCATTCAGCGCCTCGACACAACGGTCGATGTACACCTGCGCGATGTCGATCTCGGTCCGCATCTCCGCGAGCACGAAGCGGCTGTTCTGGAACGACGCGACGGGTTGCCCGAACGCGGTCCGCTCCTTGGTGTACTCCAACGTCCATTGCATGGCCGCCTGCGCCCCGGCCACGGCGGCCACCGCGATCGACAGGCGTTCCTGGGGCAGATTCCGGACGAGGTGGAGGAACCCGTCTCCTTCGGTCCCCAGCAGGTTGTCGACGGGCACCGGCACGTCGGAGAAGAACAACTCGGCGGTGTCCTGTGAGTGCAGGCCGACCTTGGCGAGGTTTCTTCCCCGTTCGAATCCTTCCATGCCCCGCTCCAGGACCAGCAGCGACATGCCCTTGTGGCGCTGCGCCGGGTCGGTCTTGACGGCCACGACGACGAGGTCGGCGTTGATGCCGTTGGTGATGAAGGTCTTGGATCCGTTCACGCGGTAGATGTCGCCGTCACGGACGGCAGAGGTGGCCATGGACGCGAGATCCGAGCCGATTCCCGGTTCGGTCATGGCGATCGCGATGACCGTCTCTCCCGAGGCGACGCCGGGCAGCCAGCGCTTCTTCTGCTCGTCGTTCGCCAGGTGGACCAGATAGGGGAGCACGACGTCGGTCTCCAGCGTCAGCCCCAGCCCCGCGCCGCCTGCGCCGGCCAGGTGGAGCTCTTCGTTGAGGATCTGGTTGAACCGGAAGTCCTCGGTGCCGCCACCACCGAATTCCTCCGCGATCGCCATGCCGAGAAAACCGGCCGTCCCGGCCTTCACGAACAGGGCACGGTCGACGATGCCCGCGGTCTCCCATGCTTCGATGTTCGGTGCGAGCTCTTTGGCGACGAATTCGCGTACCGCGCTCCGGAACAGATCGTGGTCGGACGTGAAGAGCTGTCGTTGCATCCACCCATTGTGCTCGGTCACCCGGGCGCGCCGACGAACTGGAGCAGTGATCGTGCAGCGACTACGCTGACGACCGCTCCCGCCTCCCCGATCCCACCACCGGGTCGAGGCGGGAGCACCCACCCGTTGCTGGACGGACCGGCGTGCCCGACCCGGTACACTCGGGGAGCGGTCGCTCATGGCCGCCACGGCGATGGAAGGGTGTCCGCGACCCGGGCTTTCCGTGGTCCCCCCAGATCCGGTTCGAAGGAGTACGACGACGTGGCAGGCCGACGACTCGACGCCCTCGACGGATTGCGCGGGGTGGGAGCTCTCACGGTCGTCGTGTACCACTCGATGGGGTACTCGCCATGGTTCCGGACGGGCATGTACTCCTACGAGGCGACGGGCCTGCTCGCCTGGATCGTGACGTTCTCGCCGGCCCGGGTACTGCTCGATGGACGTCCCGCGGTCATGAGCTTCTTCGTCCTGAGTGGTTTCGTGCTCACGAGGAGCTTCTGGAAGGGCAGGGCCGGCGACTGGCCGCGCTACTACGTGCGTCGGCTGCTCCGGCTGTATCCACCGGTGATCGCATCGGCGTTGCTGGCCGTGGTCTTCCTCGCCGCGACGCAGGCGGTCGACGGAACGGGTCGGGGATGGGTGGACCTCGGCGCGGCCGGCACGTCGTTGTCGAAGCTGGCCACGAACATGGGCCTGCTCGGGTTGATCGATGCGCCCCTCAACGTGGTCTGGTGGTCGTTGCGTTGGGAGATGTGGTTCTCGATCCTGCTTCCCGTCGTCCTGCTCGCTCTCGTGATGCTCGGCTGCGGACCCGATCGCCGGTTCCGGGCGACACCGGCCGTCTTCGGCGCGGCGTGCATCGCCCTGGTCGGGCTCCAGCCGTGGATCCGGGTCACGTTCGAGACGTCCTTCAGCATGACCCGGGCGCTGCTGTACCTGCCGATGTTCGGTGTGGGGATCGCCCTCGCCGCGTTCGAGCGGCAGCTGGCCGATCACCGCTGGAGCAGGCCGACCCGCGGGTGGCTCCTGCTGGGCGCGGCCGTCGTGCTCATCACCGCCCGTGGCCCGATGGGATGGCTGACGGCCACCGGGCGGATCGACCCACTGCTCGGTGGCGGCCTGACCGAGTTGTTGCCGCTGACGGGCGTCGCGACGCTGATCGCGCTGCTGGTGAGCTGGCCGGTGGCGATGCGGGCGATGTCGAACCGGCCGATCGTCTGGGTCGGCGAACGTTCCTACAGTCTGTACCTGGTGCACTTTCCACTCGTCACCTTGCTCGGGGCCACCTTCGCGGTCGAACGGGCGTCGCTGTGGTTCCTCGCGGTGTGTG
>JBDZUV010000039.1:0-25267 GCA_040255345.1 Actinomycetota bacterium
GGCGCGCCTACACGCGGGCCACCGGCGAATCCTGGACCGGGCGCGGCGGCGCCGAGGGCAGCGGCGCGGCGCGCGCCACCTGCGGGGCAAGCGTCGCGGCGGCCGCAGCGGTGAGAAAGGCGCGGCGATCGAACGGCATGGGCGGCGCTCCCTGAGGCAAGGCGGGGCCTGACGCTATCACTCCCTCAGCAGCGCGGCGATGGCGTCCGCGCCGAGTCGACCGAGGTGGCCGAGGCGCTCACCAAGAAGGTCGATGACGTCGAGTACCTGCAACTGCTCGATCACCGCGAGTGGTGCCAGGCACAGATCCGCTTCGTCGAGCGTCGCCCCGACTGGGTCCCCAAGAACGTCTGACCTGCCGGCCCGGGACCCCGCCCCCGCTCGGGGCCCGACGCCCGCCCGGCCCGGTACTCCGCTCGGGGCCCGACGTCCGCCCCACCGCCGTCGGCGCCCCTCCCCGACCCTCCTCTCGAACTTCGGGAGGTATTGAGCGCGCTCGACGCACCGTGATGTCTCGGGACAGGGACTGTTGCTTCGTGTGTGCAACCGGGTCGGATGAGGGCCGGCGAGTCGGCGGATGGCCCGGGGGTCAGCCGAACTCGATGGAGCTGTAGGCCTTGAGCTTCGCGATCCGGTGATGGGCGTCGACGAGCCGCACAGTGCCCGACTTCGAGCGCATCACCAGCGATTGGGTCGTCACACCGGATCCGTCGAATCGGACACCCTGGAGCAGTTCGCCATCGGTGATGCCGGTCGCGGCGAAGAAGCAGTTGTTCCCCCGCACCAGGTCTTCGGTCGTGAGCACCTTGTCGAGGTCGTAGCCGGCGTCGATCGCCGCTCGGCGTTCGTTCTCGTCGCGGGGCCAGAGTCGGCCGAGCATCACGCTGTCCATGCACTTGAGCGCTGCGGCGGTGATCACCCCTTCGGGCGTGCCGCCGATGCCGAAGAGGATGTCGGCGCCCGAGCCGGGCCGCGCGGTGGAGATCGCACCGGCGACATCCCCGTCGGAGATGAGCCGGACCCGCGCCCCGGCCTCGCGCACCTCGCCGATCAGCTCGGCGTGGCGGGGACGGTCGAGGATCACCGCGGTCACATCGGTGACCTGTTTGTTCTTGGCCTTCGCGACGGCTTTCAGATTCTCGGCGGGGGTCGCGTTCAGGTCGATCACGTGCGCAGCTTCCGGGCCGGTCGCGATCTTCTCCATGTAGACGCACGGTCCCGGGTCGAACATGGTGCCCCGTTCCGACACGGCGATCACCGCGATCGCATTGCCACGACCCATCGCGGTCAGGGTGGTGCCATCGATGGGGTCGACGGCGATGTCGGTGGCGGGCGGCGTGCCGTCGCCGATCTTCTCGCCGTTGAAGAGCATCGGGGCTTCGTCCTTCTCGCCTTCGCCGATGACGACGATGCCGTCCATCGTGACCGATTGCAGCACGACGCGCATGGCATCGACCGCGGCGCCGTCCGCACCCTCCTTGTCGCCTCGACCCATCCACCGGGCCGCTGCCATCGCGGCGGCTTCGGTGACGCGGACGAGTTCCATCGCCAAGTTGCGGTCGGGCACCTGCTTGGTCGAAGACATGGCGTCGATAGTAGTTGACACCGTTGCCGAGGCCCTGGTGTCGCGGGCGTCTCCGTCGCCGAATTCGCCAGACGTGGTTCGAAGGATCGGAATGGACTAGAGTTTCCCGAGACCCAAACGTCGTGATGGGGTGCGCCGCGCTTCAGTTTCGAGGTGTCGGATCTGAATGCCCGTGATGGAGGAAACGACTCAGTGACCACAATGATCGACCGACGGAAGTTCCTCACCTACACGGGTGCGGCCGGCGCTGCGACCGGTGCAGCGTGGGTCGCACCGACCGTCCTGGGCGCCTCGACCGCGTTCGCTGCGGGCAGTTGCCAGGTGACGCATCAGATCAACTGGCGGGATTACCCGGAAGGCGAGTTCTCATGGGGGGGAAACTTGCCGTCGCAGAGCTTCACCCTCACGCCGACGGTCTACGGAACCAACGAGCAGGTCCCGTACACGATCACCATGACCGTCACCCAGATTGGCACCTTCGGCGAGCCCAAGGCGCAGGTGGACACGAACAACTTCGGACTCCTGAACAATACCTATCGTCTCTGGATGCAGGGGACCAGTTCGGCAACCTTCGGTTGGGACGTCACGTTCACCTGGCCGGTGGACAATCCGGCCTACCACCTGAATTTCACGTTGACGGTGATCGATGAAAACACCGGTAACCCTGGCTACAGAGACATCGTCTACCTCACCCCAGAACGTTTCTCCGGTGGGCAGAGGGATCCCGACTATGTCGCTGGGAACGGCAAGAGCGCGACGCCATGGAAAGGCGCAGGCGGTGTCGTCTCACCTTCGAGTGTCAACGGAAACATCGGCACTTCCGACGCGCAGTCCGGACCCCTCAACTCGGTGACGATTTCGTATCGGGGAGATTCGAGTTTGTACGGTGCCATGCAATCGATCGGAATCAACAACCTTTCATGGTGCCCTTGAGCGGCCGCCGCTGGGTCATGGTGAGGCCGAACCATGATGATCGGTGCGTTGGGCTCCGGATGAGTCGACGACATCATCGGTGAGCTGGGTTTCGACCTGGCTGCGTCTTCGCCGTCGCATGTTCGGTTCGGGTACACGGCGTGAACCGCCACCGTGTGTGGGGTGTGCGGGCGATCGGGTCGACCAGCTCGCGCCGATCGACATCGGGGACATCGTACCCTCGACACCCGATTCGACGATCGGGCCCAACCGAGGGGCCCAGGCCGCGATCGTCGACGACCAACTCGTCGTGCTCGATCCGACGACCGGTCGCCGAGTGTTGCTCAACGCATCCGCGGCGCTGGTCTTCACCGCATTCGACACCGACCGTCGGCTCGGAGACGTGATCGACCAACTTGCCGAAGAAACGGGAATGGCCGCGGACGACCTCACCCCTGACGTGCTCGACACCGTCGATCGTCTGCTCGTGCAGGGCCTCCTCACCCGGGGCGACCTCGCCGCGATCCCCGGGCATGTCGGACCCGTGCCCGCGGGCACGGTCCACGACGACGGTGACGACCCGACATTGGGACGTACCTGGGCGTTCGACAGTGGCGTTCGGGCCGCGGCCGGAGTGCCGGTCGTCGTCCGCGTCGAGCCAACCGCCCTCGCCGCCGGTATCGACGAGGCGCTGGGCGCGCTGTCGCCAGCCGATGCCCCGCCGGTCGGTACCCCGCCGGGCGCCGGTGCGGTCGTGCGCGTCGAACTCATCGCCGGCCCGAGCGGCACGACCGGCGCTTCGGGTACGACCGGGACTGCGTATTCGACGGCGTCATCGGGCGACGACGAAACCGCCCAGGTCGTGGTCGACGGTCAGGTGCGCAGCAACCGGGTGCCGCGCCACAACGCTGCGGCCTATCTGTTCGACCAACTCGACGCCGTGCTCGCCGACGACGCCCCGGGGCTGCGCTTCCATGCCGGGGCGGTCGAACGCGACGGTGACGTGGTGGTCGTTCTGGGACAGAGCGGGCATGGCAAGTCGACCCTCACCGCGGCGCTCGTGCAGGCCGGCTGGGGCTATCTGAGCGACGAACTCGTCGCCGTCGACGCCGCCACATTCGACGTGGCCCCCTACGCGCGGCCACTGGACCTGAACCAGCATTCGCTCGACCAGTTGGGCCTCGACGGCGCGGACATCGTCACCGGATCGCGCAAGGACAAGGTGTTCCCCGGACGACTCGGGCGGGTGTCGGCCGGAGGGCGGGTCGCTGCGATCATCGTGTTGACGGGAGAGTCACCCGAAGACGGCCAGCTCGTGACCGAACTCCCCGCGGCCGAGGCGGTCATGGCGATGCTCGCGTTGACCTTCGCCGCGACCTTCGACGACGCCGGCGCACTCGAGAGTCTGGCGCGCCTGTGTGTTGCCACACCCACGATGCGGCTGTACCGGGCGCCGATCGCGGAGATGGTCCGTGCCGTGGAAGGCGTGATCGCATCCGCCCCGTCTTCCGGACCGATCGGTGCCGTCACCAGCTGAACGGTGCCACCGGCCCTGGCCGGCGGGGATCGTGCGAATCGCTGCGGAGTTCATGGTCGGCCCCATCTCTTCTACGCTGGAGGGGTGAATCGTTGGCACCATCCGGGGGAACGGACGTGAAGCAGGATGATCCGCCGCAGGACGCGGGAGCATCGAATGCGAGCAAGCGTGACTGGGAGCTGTCCTATGGCGCGAGTGTCGACGCCACCTCCACGGAGATGAACGACTCCGGAGTCGTGCGCCGTCCGCTGTATGGCCCCGCCGATGTCGCCGGCGCGCCGGAAGATGCCGAACCCGACGCACGGGTCGGCTGGCCCGGCACCTTCCCCTACACCCGTGGGCCGTACGCGTCCATGTACCGCACCAAGGTGTGGACGATGCGCCAGTTCGCCGGCTTCGGAACCCCCGAGGACACGAACCGGCGGTTCCACACCATGCTCGCCAACGGTGGGAGCGGCCTGTCGGTCGCTTTCGACATGCCCACGCTCATGGGGCGGGACTCGGATGATCCGCTGGCCGACGGAGAGGTCGGCCGTTGCGGTGTCGCCGTCGACACGCTCGCCGACATGATCGATCTGTTCGACGGCATCGATCTGGGCGAGGTCACCACGTCGATGACGATCAACTCGCCGGCGTCGATCCTGCTCGCCATGTACGTCGCCGTCGCCGACCGTAACGGCACCGAGCGTGCCGCCCTGGGCGGCACCTTGCAGAACGACATCCTCAAGGAATACCAAGCTCAGAACGAGTTCATCTTCCCGCCCCGACCCTCGATGCGGCTGGTGCGCGACACGCTGCGCTTCTGTGCCCGCGAACTGCCCAGATGGCATCCGATCTCGATTTCGGGATACCACATCCGCGAGGCCGGTTCCACCGCCGCGCAGGAGCTCGCCTTCACGCTCGCGAACGGGTTCGCGTACGTGGAACTCGGCCTTCGGGCGGGGCTCGACGTCGACGTGTTCGCACCGCAGTTGAGTTTCTTCTTCAACGCCCACACCGACTTCTTCGCCGAGATCGCCAAGTACCGGGCAGCCCGGCGCATCTGGGCGAGATGGCTGCGGGACCGTTACGGCGCCACGAACCCGGCCGCGATGCGGCTGCGCTTCCACACGCAGACCGCGGGAGTGTCACTGACCGCGCAGCAGCCCGAGGTGAACATCGCCCGGACGGCGATCGAGGCACTCGCCGGCGTACTGGGAGGAACCCAGAGTCTGCACACCAATTCGATGGACGAGGCGTTGGCGCTGCCCACCGAGAAGGCGGTGCGCATCGCGCTCCGGACCCAGCAGGTGATCGCGCACGAGACCGGTGTGACCGATGTGATCGACCCGTTGGGCGGATCCTGGTATGTCGAGTCGCTCACCGATGCCATGGAGGTGGCCGCGAACGAGATGTTCGACCACCTCGACGGGATCGGCAGGGGCTCGATGCTCGACGGGGTGCTCGCGGGGGTCGACGAGGGCTGGTTCGTCGACGAGATCGCGGAATCGGCCTATGCGACCGAACAGGCGATCCAACGGGGCGAGCAGATCATCGTGGGCGTGAACGCGTTCACCGAGGGCAACGACGAAGACGACCCCGAGCTGCTGCGGATCACCGTCGAACAGGAACGTCATCAGGTCAAGCGGCTCGGCGCCACGAAGGCCGATCGCGACTCCGACGCGGTCGCCCGCGCGCTCGGCGACGTGCGCAAGGTCGCGGCCGACCCCGAAGCCGACCTCATGCCGTCGCTCATCGATGCGGTTGCGGTCATGGCAACCGAAGGGGAGATCATCGATGCGCTGGCCGAGGAGTTCGGTCGCTACCGACAACCCGTCTGATCTGCGGAGCACCGAGTCGTGACCCCTGTCACGATCGGTTCACCGGCCGGTATGGCGCGGTAAAGTCACCCAACGGCCGCAACGGATACCACCCGTGCGGCGACTCGCTCGAGCGTTGGGGGTCGCAGTGCTCACGGTCAGTTTCCATGGGGTGCGTGGTTCGACCCCTTCACCATGCCGGGCGAACGAACGCTCCGGTGGGAACACCGCGTGCGTGTCGCTCCAGCGTGAAGGGGCGGACCCGATCGTGTTCGATCTGGGAACCGGCCTGAGGAACCTGGGGCGCGCCTGGCCGGCCGACCGCCCGTTCCGTGGCCACGCGTTGGTGAGCCACCTGCACTGGGATCACATCCAGGGCCTGCCGTTCTTCGATCCCATTCTGCGGCCCGGATCGTCGCTCGACGTGTACGGGCCGGTCACCGAGGGAATGGGGCTCGCCGAGGCGTTCGACCAGTTCATGCGTCGGCCGTTCTTTCCGGTGACGATCGCCGACCTCGCCGGCACGATCCGGTTCCACGACACCGAACCGGGCACGTTCCCGATCGGCGACGCGCGCGTCACCGTGAGGATGGTGCCCCATACCGGGCGGACGTTCGGGTATCGGGTCGACGTCGAGGGCATGTCGGTCGCCTACATCTCCGACCATCAACAACCCGGGGTCGACGACCTCTCGGTGTCGCCCGACGCGCTCGAACTGTGTCGCGAGGTCGACCTGCTCATCCACGATGCCCAGTACGATGCCGCGGCGTTCCGCCACAAGGCGGACTGGGGACACTGCACCGTCGAGTACGCGGTCGCGGTCGCCGAGGCCAGCGGCGCCGGTCGCCTCGCCCTCTTCCATCATGATCCGGCTCATGACGACGAGCGGCTCGCCGAACTGTTGGACGACGCCCGACGGTGTGCACGTACGAGCCCGGGGCTCGAGGTGCTGCTCGCCGTCGAGAACCTGTCGCTGGAGTTGAAGCCGGAAGGAGTGACCGAAGTGCCGGGCGCCGAGGTGGCGACCAACTAGTTTTGAGTCCCGTCCCTGTTCCCGAGCCGTGGAGTGACGTCGCGTTGTCCGACCCGTTCGAACCGGCGAGCTCCGGGTCCGATGCAGCAGAGTTCCGGCAGGTGCTCGGGCACCTGCCGACCGGGGTGACGATCATCGCGTCCGTGTTCGAGGGCGAGCCGGTCGGCCTGGCCGTCGGCACGTTCTTCTCGGTGTCGCTGGAACCACCGATGGTCGGTTTCTGCGCGGCGAAGGCGTCGACGAGTTTCCCGAGCGTGCGCGCTGCCGGCAGCTTCTGCGCGAGCGTGCTCGCGCACGATCAGGAGGCGGTGTCGCGGGTGTTCGCCTCCAGCGGGGCCGACAAGTTCCGCGGCCTCGGTTGGCGGCGCTCCGCCGACAGTTGCTCGCCCATGGTGAACGATGCCGTCGCCTGGATCGACTGTTCGATCGCGTCGGTTTCCGACGCCGGTGACCATGTGATCGTGTTGGGGGACGTCCTGCATCTCGAGGTGAACCGATCGACCCGGCCCTTGGTGTTCTTCCGCGGCGGGTACCACACGATCGGTCTGTGAGCGGGCGCGCTCGGCTCGCGTGTTGACAGAAACGCCCCCGGAGCACGTCGGGCCACCTGCGTGCTCCCGCCGACGAAGCGAGCTCGGCCCGGCGGCTCAGCCGCGCTCGAGGTGACGTGGCCGAGGTCCCACAGACGCCACCCCGCGCCGGGGCGGAGCCGGTCGTGAACCGGCACCGCGGGTCGGGTACGCTTCTGCGCGATGCACGTGCGGGCACCGACGACGTGAGTGTGGAGGCGACCTAGATGGCCGGAGTCACCTTCGATGCGGTCACCAAGCGGTACGGAGAGGTGACCGCCGTCGCCGACCTCGACCTGGACATCATCGACGGTGAATTCCTCGTCCTGCTCGGCCCTTCGGGTTGTGGCAAGACGACCGCGCTGCGCATGATCGCCGGCCTCGAGGACATCTCCGAGGGCACGTTGTCGATCGGTGACCGCGTGGTCAACGACGTCGACCCGCGCAAACGCGACGTGGCGATGGTGTTCCAGTCGTATGCGCTCTATCCCCATCAGAACGTCGCCAAGAACATCGCGTCGCCACTCACGGTGCGCGAGTACCGGGTCGATGGTGAGCACACACCTCGCAAACTCACCAAGGCCGAACGTGAGACGAGGATCGACGAAGCTGCCCGGATGTTGGGCCTCGAGCCGTACCTGAAGCGCAAGCCCGGTGCCCTCTCGGGCGGTCAGCGGCAACGGGTCGCCCTCGCCCGGGCCATCGTGGCGCGCCCCCAGGTCTTCCTGATGGACGAGCCGCTGTCGAACCTCGACGCGAAGTTGCGCACCCAGACCCGCGCCGAACTCGTGGATCTGCATCGGCGGGTCGGGACCACGGTCGTGTACGTCACCCACGACCAGGTCGAGGCGATGACGATGGCGACGCGGATCGCCGTGTTGAACGAAGGCCGACTCCAACAGGTCGGCACCGCAGAGGAGGTCTACGACACGCCGGCGAACCTGTTCGTCGCCGGTTTCATCGGAACGCCCCCGATGAACACGTTCGCAGCACGGGTGTCCGACGACGGCCGCGAGGTGATCATCCGCCGCGGTGCGAACGCGGCACTCGATCCTGCGAGCCCGGCCGGGTCGGTACCCGAGGCCGGCGACGACACCGACGTCGCGGGCAGGCTCTCGCTCGACGCCGCCCATGCCGCTGCCGTGCGACCCGGTGGTGAAGTGATCGTCGGGGTGCGACCCGAGCACCTGCACATTCGCGGGGATGACGAGAGGGTCGGCAACGGGATCGACGGGGTGGTCCACAACGTCGAATGGCTCGGCCACGAGGCCGTCGTCGCGGTCGACGTCGCCGGCTCGACGATCGCCGTGCGCCAACGAGCCGATCAACCCCTTCCCGACGTGGGACGCGCGGTCACGCTCGTGCCGGCCCCCCGGGGAATCCACCTGTTCGATCCCGAGACGACCGAGCGACTGGGATGAGCGGCGCCATGCAGGTGGCCGCGACCGACGAGGCGATCGTCGACGCGCCGAAACCGAGGCCGAGACGGCGCCGGCATCGCTACCACGCCGGCGAAGTTCTCGCGGCCTATCTGTGTCTCGCGCCGAGCGCGGTGATCTTCGCCGTGTTCATGTACTTTCCGTTGTACCAGCTGTTCGTCGAGTCGACTCGGCAGTCCAATTCGTTCGGGACGAAGTCGCGCTACGTCGGATTCGGCAACATCACCGACGTGCTGGGTGGCTCGGACTTCATGAGCGGCCTCGGCCACACGCTGCTGTACGTGGTCTACACGGTGCCCGCCGGACTGGTCCTCGGCATCCTGCTCGCGGTCGTGGCCCACCGCCGCCTGCGGGGCATCAAGATCTACCAGACGATCTTCTCGTCGACGGTGGCGACGTCGGTGGCGGTCACCTCGGTGATCTTCCTCACCCTGATCAACCCCTCCACCGGGGTGCTCAAGATCGACATCCTCAACAATCCCGACTGGGCCCTGTTCGGGGTGTCGTGGTCGTCGATCTGGCAGAACATCGGCCTGTCGTTCCTGATCGTGCTCGCCGGACTGCAGGCCATCCCCGAGGAACTCCTCGAGGCGGCGACCCTCGACGGCTACGGTCCGGTCCGGCGGTTCTTCAAGGTGACGCTGCCGCTGTTGTCGCCGGTGCTGTTGTTCCTCGTCGTCGTGCTGGTCGTGTTCGCGCTGCAGTCCTACGCCCAGGTCGACATCCTCACCCAGGGAGGGCCGGCCGGCGCGACCGAGACGCTGGTGTACAAGATCACCCAGAACCAGTCACCGCGTCTGCTGTCGCAGGGAGCGGCGATGTCGATCGGGCTGTTCGTGGTCACGGTGATCATCACGGCATTGCAGTTCGGATTGCTGTCGAAGCGGGTCAACTATGACCGGTGAGCCCCCGACGAGCGGGGCGTCGTGAGGCGCGGAGCGGTGACCGACGAGGTCGTTCCCGCGGGACCGACCCTCGGTGACGCACCGGCTGCGCGGGCCGCCGGCTCGGCGCGCCATCGTGGTCTTCGGCTCACGGGCTGGTACACGCTGCTGACCGTGCTCGCGGTCGTCGTGCTGTTTCCCGTCTACATCACGGTCGTGCGGGCGTTGTCGACCCCGGTGGCGTATTCCGACGCCCGCAGTCCGCTGTACCCGGTCGCGATCCAGTGGGACGTGTTCTGGCGGGCCGCCACCTCACAGGGTCTCACCCGGGCACTCACGCTGTCGGCCATCATGACGATCGTGATCACGGTCGCCCAGTTGGTCACCTCGGTGCTCGCCGCGTATGCGTTCGCGTTCCTGGAGTTCCCGCTGAAGAAGACGCTCTTCGGACTGTTCATGGCGACCCTGATGCTGCCCATCGAGGTGACCCTGATCCCGAACGTGAAGACCGTCACCGATCTCGGCTGGTTGAACTCGATGGAAGGACTCACCGTGCCGTTCCTCGCCACCGCGTTGGGCACCTTCCTGATCCGCCAGGGGTTCGTCAGCGTGCCGGCGGACCTGCGTGACGCGGCCCGTCTCGACGGCTACGGCCATCTGCGCTTCATGTGGCACGTCGCCGTGCCATTGGCCCGCCCGGTCATCGCGGCGTTCACCGTGCTGTCGTTTCTCACGGCCTGGAACCAGTACCTGTGGCCCCAGAGTGTGCAGACCCTCGACGACTGGCAGACGGCGCAGGTGGCGCTGTCGAACCTGCCCACCGCCGAACCGGCGACCTACAACGTCGGCGTCGCCGGCGCCCTGATCGTCGCCCTGCCGGTCCTGGTCGTGCTGCTGGTGTTCCAGCGTCAACTCGTCCGTGGACTCACCGCCGGCGCTGTGAAAGGATGAGGCGCGAGCCACCCATGACGACCTGGCGTCTCGAGCCGGTCGATACCACGAGGAGGTTCCGATGAGCATGCAGCACCGTCGAAGCGTGGCCGTCTCGGCGGCCATCGTGCTCGCCGCGGCGCTCGGCGCCTGCGGCGGAGGAACGTCTGACAGCGGGGCGTCGGGCGACGCGCCCGAGGACCTGTCGAAGATCGCCTGCCCCCTCTCGGCACTGCCCACCTCCGGGCCGAAGGTGAAGATCTCGTTGTGGTACGGCAACCAGCAGGGCAAGAACAAGGAGGTGATGGAGAAGATCGCCGAGTCGTACAACGCCTCCCAGGACCGCGTCGAGGTGACCGCCTCGGATCAGGGCCAGGACTACGACGCGATGCTCGGCAAGTACACCCAGGCGATTCAGGGTGACCGCATTCCGAACGTGCTGTTCGCGGATGCGACCCACGCCCAGTTCCTCGTCGACTCGGGCACGATCATCCCCGGTGGAGCCTGCGCCGCACAGGGAGCGGTCCCCCTCGACCACATCTACCCGGTGGTGCGCAGCTTCTACACCCGCGACGGGGCGTACATCCCCGGGTCGGTCAACCTCACCTCCACGATGATCTACTACAACAAGGTTCCCTACGACCAGGCTGGACTCCCGCAAACCACCCCGGGCACGCTCGCCGAGTTGCGTGCCGATGCCGAGAAGCTCGCCGCTGCCGGCATCGGGGGCCTGCAATGGCCGGTCTCGATGGTGGTCGCCCCGGGGTTCTTCGACGCCGAGCTGACCGGCGTCGGCCAGGACATCGTCGACAAGCACAACGGGAGAGACGGCCATGCCACCGCGGCGGTCTTCGACACCCCGCGGACGGTCGAGTTCCTGACCTCGCTGCAGTCGATGTACCGCGACGGACTGATCGCCAAGGTGTCGAACACGCCGGGCCAGATCGACCAGTATCTGAACGTCGCCCAGGGCAAGTCCGCGATGGTGATCGAGACCTCCGCGGCGGCCACCACCGTCGAGGCCTTTCTCGGAGGCGGACTGAGCGCACAGGAACTCGCCGACGGTGCTCTGAGCGGCTTGTCGGGCGACGCCAAGGTCGTGCCCGGCTTCGGCGAGATGCCCGGCATCGAGGAGCCCGGGCAGGTGCCGGTCATCGGCGGGGCGTATTACGTGACCAACGGGGGATCCGAGGCCCAGCAGGCCGCGGCGATGGACTTCATCCGCTACCTGAACGAGATGCCCCAACAGGTCGAGTGGCTGATCGAAGGCTCGTATCTCTCGGCGAACGACCAGACCGCCGAAGAGCCCGAGGTGAAGAAGTTCTTCAGCGACTCCGTGTCCGGTCTGGCGCTGAAGGTCGCGTCGGATCAGGTCGCCGCCGTGCCTGCTGACCGCGCCGGTCCGGTCGTCGGGCCCTTCGACCAGTACGAGAAGATCATCCAGTCGATGATGGAATCGGTGCTCTTCGACGGCGCAGATCCGGCCAAGGCCGTGGCGAAGGCCGAAGCCGACGTCACCGGGGCATTGAAGAGTTACAACCGCGAGAACGGATTCTGACGGCCCGATGATGCGTGGGTCGTGCCCCGTCGACAGGCACTAGCCTTCCGGGCACCGTCGCCGGAACCATGATGGAGACCTCGATGCGAACCGGAACGAAACGATTTTCTGCGGCACTGTGTGCGCTGGGGCTGGCCGTCGGCGCCGCGGCGTGCGGCAGCAGCGGAAGCTCCGACAAGGGTGCAACCGGAGGTGGCGACGCATCCCAGGCGACCTGCCCGGTGTCGGCACTGCCGAAGTCCGGCGCCAAGGTGAAGATCTCGCTGTGGTACGGCGGACTCTCGGGCAAGCCGAAGACCGTCATGACCGACATGGTCAAGGCCTACAACGCGTCCCAGGACCGCGTCGAGGTGACCGCGTCGGATCAAGGTTCGGCCTACACCCAGGTGCTGTCCAAGTACACCGCGGCGATTCCCGACCGCATCCCGAACATCGTCTACGCCGAGTCGTCGATGGCCCAGTTCCTCGTCGACTCGGGCACGATCATCCCCGGCGGTGCCTGCGCCGACGAAGGGGTCGTGCCCCTCGATCACATCGTGCCGGTCGTCAAGGCGTACTACACGCTGGACGGTGCCTTCGTGCCCGGCGCGGTGAACGTTTCGACGCCGCAGTTCTATTACAACAAGAAGCAGTTCCAGGAGGCGGGTCTGCCGCTGGAGCCGCCGGCGACCCTCGACGACCTTCAGGCGGATGCCGAGAAACTCAAGGCGTCGGGTATCAGCGGCCTGGAGTGGCCGATGTCGATGACCGTGAACCCGTGGTTCCTCGAGACGTTGCTGGGCGGTATCGGCCAGAACATGGTCGACCACGACAACGGGCACGCCGGTCACGCCACCAAGGCGGTCTTCGACACACCCCAGACCGTGAAGCTGATGGAACAGCTCAGGTCGATGTACGACGACGGTCTGATCGCCAAGGTGTCGAACACCCCGGGCCAGATCGACCAGTACCTGAACCTCGCGCAGGGCAAGTCGACGATGCTGTTCGAGACCTCCACGGCCGCCACCACGATCGAGGCGTTCCTGGGAGGCAAACTCACCGCCGCGGAGCTCGAGGGTGGTGACCTCAGCCAGTTGTCGCAGAGCGTGACCGTCGCACCGGGCTTCGGGCCGATGCCCGGTGTGGAAAAGCCCGGTCAGGTGCCCGTCTCGGGCGGCGCCTACTACGTCTCCAACGCCGGGGGCACCCCGCAGCAGGCTGCCGCGATGGACTTCATCCGCTTCGTCAACAAGGTCCCCCAGCAGGTGAAGTGGCTCACCGACGGCTCGTATCTGCCGTCGAACGACCAGGTGGCCCGGCAGCCCGAGGTGGAGAAGTTCTTCGAGGGCCAGGTCGCCGGGTTGTCGTTGAAGACCGCTGCCGCGCAGCTCGCCGCCGTGCCACCGGAGAATCCCGGGCCGATGGTCGGACCCAACGACCAGTACATCGACATCCTGCAGAAGATGATGGAGTCGGTGTTCCTCAAGAACGCCGATCCGGCCGCGGCCATCAGCAAGGCCGAGGCGGACGTGACCAAGGCGATCAAGGACTACAACTCGGCCAACGGTTACTGACCTGCAGCCGCCGAGGCGTCTGCGGTGTGGCTGAGCGCGAACGCGAGCACGAACGCTTCGTCCCGCCAGGCGTCATAGCGGCCGGTCGGCCCGCCGTGACCGCCCGTTTCGACCTTCAAAAGGATCGGCGCGTCGCCCGTCGTGCGTTCCCGGAGTCGCTGCACCCACTTGACCGGTTCGTGGACGCTCACCCGGGGGTCGTGCACCCCGGCGGTCGCCAACAGCGCCGGGTACCGCACCGCCTGCACGTTCTCATATGGGCTGTAGGCACCGATCACCGCGGCGGCCGCCGCGTCCTCCAGCGGGTTGCCCCATTCCTCCCACTCGGTGACGGTCAGCGGCAACGACGGGTCGCACAGCGTGTTGAGCGGGTCGACGAAGGGCACTTCGGCGATCGCCGCGGCGAACGCGGCGGGTGCGAGGTTCAGTGCCGCACCCACCAGGAGGCCGCCTGCGCTGCCGCCGCGGATCACGAGTCGGTCCGGTGCGGTGTAACCGGCGTCGACGAGATGCCGCGCACAGGCGACGAAATCGGTGAAGGTGTTGGGCTTCGCGGCGAACTTGCCCTGCGTGTACCAGTGTCGACCCATCTCACCCCCGCCGCGCACGTGGGCGATCGCATACACCCAGCCCCGGTCGAGCAGGCTGAGTCGCGGGATCGAGAACCACGGGTCGACGCTGATCTCGTACGCGCCGTAGCCGTACAGCAGGCACGGGGCCGAACCGTCGATGGGCGTGTCGACCCGGTGGACGAGCGACACCGGCACACGGCTGCCGTCGGACGCGACCACCCAGATGCGGGCGCTCGTGAACGCTTCGGGGTCGTACCCACCGAGCACTTCGAGCTGCTTGAGCAGCGTGCGTTCACCCGAGACGAGGTCGTCGGCGAACACCGACGGTGGCGTGGCGAGCGACTGGTAGGCGAACCGGTAGGTCGTCGTGGTGAACTCGGGGTTCGCTCCGGGAGACACGGTGCCGACCACTTCGGGCAACTCCACGTCGCGGGTCGCGCCGTCGGCGAGATCGATCACCCGCAATCCGGTGACGCCGTCGCGTCGCAGGTGGACCACCAGGTGGGTCGCGAATGCGTCGCACCCGTCGAGTCTGACCCCGCGTTGATGGGGGATCACCGGCTCCCATGGGGCCCTCAGGTCGTGGACGTCCACGGCGAACAGGGCGAAGTCCTCGGCGCCGTCCGCGTTGGTGAGCACGTACAACCGGTCACGGTGCGCTTCGACCGTGACCTCGACCCCTTGGCGGCGCGGCGCCACGCAACGCAGTTCCCCGGTGGGATCGTGCGCGTCGAGCACATGGACCTCACCGGTCACCGCGCTCTGTGACGAGATGAGGATCCAGTCGTCGCTGCGGTTCGCATCGACCTGCACGAAGAACCGTTCGTCGTCTTCGGCGAACACGACCGTGTCGGCCGACTGGTCGGTGCCGAGCGCGTGGCGCCAGACCCGATCCGGTCGTTGGGTCGCGTCGAGGGTCGTGTAGAACACCCACGCACCGTCGATCGACCATGCCAGGCCGTACGAGGTGCCTTCCACGGTTTCGGGCCGGTCTTCTCCCGACTCGAGGTCCCGGATGTGCAGCGTGTAGGCCTCGTCGCCGGTGTGGTCGACCGACCAGGCCAGCAACGTGCCGTCGGGTGACACCGCGGCGG
Source organism: Actinomycetota bacterium (assembly GCA_040255345.1). Classification (GTDB taxonomy): domain Bacteria; phylum Actinomycetota; class Acidimicrobiia; order Acidimicrobiales; family Iamiaceae; genus JAFDWI01. The sequence continues at coordinate 15,466 of JBDZUV010000039.1, forward strand.
CACCGACCTGGGAGTACTCGTGGCCCTCGGCCACGACGTTCTCGTCGAGGATGACCTGGCCGTCGGCGTCGCCCCGGGGTGGCGTCAGGCTGCCGTCGTCGGCGATGCGGACGTGGATCGGGTAGGCCATTCCCTCGACGGTGCGGGTCTGGTACCACCACGCACCACGGCGTGTCGGCACCGACAGGTCGGTCTCTTTCACCCGGGCCTTGATCTCGGAGAAGAGCTGTCGGCGGAGGTCGTGTTGGGGCGCGGTGACCGCCTCGGTGTAGGCGTTCTCGGCTTCCAACAGGGCTGTGAGGCGCTCGTCGTCGACGTCGCGGGTCCAGAACAACGGATCCTCGGTGGTGACCCCGTGCAGTTCACGAGTGTGGGCTTCGGTCGGGGCGATGGGTGGTTCGATCATGGGTGTGCGTGATCTCCTCGCAGCGTCGGGAGTTCCGGCGGTTCAGCTTCTCAGACCGGCCGGTTCCGGGGGAATCGGGACCGACCGGGCGCCCGGGCGGCGATCGTCGCCGTCACGCCCTCGTGTGCCGGGCGGGTACGGTGAGTGACCATGCCGATCTACGCACTCGGTGACCAGGTCCCTGTCATCGCATCCGACGCCTACATCTCACCCGACGCGGTCGTCATCGGGTCGGTCGTCATCGGTTCACAGGCGTCGGTGTGGCCGTCCGCGGTGCTCCGTGGTGACGACGGTGAGATCAGAGTGGGGGCGCGTACCTCGATCCAGGACGGCGCGGTCCTGCACACCACGGTGTTCACGCCGACCACGGTCGGCGAGGATTGTGTCGTCGGCCATCTCGCCCATCTCGAAGGCTGCACGGTGCACGACGGTGCCCTGATCGGGTCACAGTCGGTGGTGTTGCACAATGCGGTGGTGTCCTCGGGCGCCCTGGTCGGCGCCGGCGCACTCGTTCCGAACGACATGGTGGTGCCCAGTGGTGCGATGGCGCTGGGCGTCCCGGCGAAGTTGCGTCCGGACTCGGTTCCGTCCGACCTGATCACGCTGAGCGCGCAGTCCTATGTCGAACGGGCCGGGCGCTTCCGCGAGAAGCTCCGTCGGATCGACTGACGCCCCTCGGGAGGGTCGCGCGATCAGCGGCGGCGCGTCGCGGGTTCGATCAGGGTGACCAGGCCGCGGCGTTCCGCGTCCCGCGCCCAGTCGATCGCCCCCCGGTCGTCGGTGAGCAGAATGATCTGCACCACACGCGCCACCTCGACCACGGCATCGAGCAATTGGCGCTTCAACGATGACCCGGTCGCGGCGAAGGGGTCGTCGAGCAGCGCCGGAGCCGGTTCGTGTTCGGTCGTGGGCCACGCGGGCCGATAGCGGATGAGGGTCTCCACGAGGTGGTCGACGGGATTGGCCACGACGAGGCCCCGCTCGGTCGCCAGCGAGGTCTCGAGACCGGCGATGCGGCCCTCGATCCGGTGCAGTCGACGTTTGATCTCTCCCGTGTCCGGATCGGTGAAGGCGGCGGTCCGGCGGGCGAGACGGTCGCGGCGGCTCCGGAGTTCGACGACGGCGGGATCCGGTGCACGGGTGTCCGCGGCGACGTGCGCCTCGACCTCGGGTGCTGGTGTCGCGAGTCGGGCCTCGAGGTGGGCGATGCGTGCTTCGAGGACCTCTCGCTCGGGTGCGTCGAGCCGGAGCCTCACCCGCTGGCGAGCCGCGTCGAGTTCCCGCCCGTAGGCACTGATCCGCGCCGACAGGCTTCCGGCTTCGAAGCCGAGCGCCGCGAGTTCGGTCTCGAGGCGGTGGGTGAGCTTCGCCTCGGCCTCCCTGGTGTCGGCGATGAGGGCCCGGAGCCGGGCCGCTCGGCCGGCGAGGACGCGATCCTGCAACGCCGCGGCGAGCGCGCCGTGCTGCGGATCCAGTCCGAATGGCTCGAGCATCGACGTGAGATGGTTCGTGATCTGAGAGAGTTCCGCCGAGGTGTGGTCGATGTCCCGCCTGATCCTGGTGATCTCACGTTCCTGGCGGGGCCGGTCGGTCCGGGCCACCCACGCGTGCACCGACTCTTCCAGCAGGGTCGCATCTGCCGGTGTGATGTCGCCGACGAGCGTCCGCCATTCCCCGAGGGCGGCCTGGTAGTCCTCGATCAACTGCTCGGCGCGCTGCCACCGTTTGCTGTCGGGGTTCTCGCTGAACTGCGCCAGATAATCGGCGATGTCGGCCGCACCGACCTTGGCGAGCACCGCCTGCTCACGTTGCCGGGCCCGGGTCACCCGCAGACGGGGGAGCCCGACGCCGACGCCGACCCCGACGAGACTGATCGCCAGCAGCGCCGGGACGTAGGTGATCCAGAGGTCGGTGACGAGGAGCATCGCCGCCGCACAGGCACTGAGGGTGGCGACCAGCACACTGGGCAGCCAGCGGCGATCGGCGGTCTCGACGGCGTCCTCGGTGGTGGCGTGGGCACGCTCCAGCAGCTCGCGCTCGGTCGGGTCGACCAGCATCCGCTCCTGTTCGTTCCGCTGCGCCGTGTGCAGCGCCTCGGTCACCAGGAGCACGTCGCGATGGGTCAACCAGAGTGTCTCCTGGTCGAGTGCTGCAAGGGTCAGCACCCTCACATCGGTCGGCATCGACGCGGTCGGTGCGTCGATGGTCCGTGCCAGTGCCGCTTTCAGATCGTCCCGCTGGACCCGCAGACGGTCCCGCTCGGCGACGGCCGCGGCCAGTGATTCGGGGATCTCGTCGGGGATGTCGACGAGTCCGGCGAGATCCTCGTCCTCGGGGCCGGGTCGCTGGCGGAGTTCGCCTTCGAGACGGTCCAGTCGTTCCCCGATGTCGGCCCACTCCGTCGCGAGCTGATGGACCTCGGCAGTCGTGTCGACCAGTCGGGTGTCGTGTGCGATCTGCGACGGTGGCGCACCGACGGCGACCAGCGACGCCCGCACCTCCTCGAGTTCGACCAGTGCTCTGGCCCGGTTGTGGCGGTGGCGGTCCGCCTCGGTACCGAGGTCGGCGAGTCTCGCCTCGCATTCGACGAGTTCCGCCGCTTCCGCGGCGTGCCGTCGGCGCTCGTCCCGCGCAGCGGACAGTTCTCCGCGTAGCTGATCGGCCTGGAGCCGGGCGGATGCGAGTTCCGACTGCATCGTGAGTCGACCTGGATCGTCCGACGCCCGGGGTAACCCGAGGTCTTCGGCGCCGACGGCGAGCAGACTGCGCCAGGCTCCGGCACTGCGTTGCGGGTGAGTGGCCGGGTCTGCGCCGGTCAGCCCGTCGATCACCTGACGGCGCCCGCCGCCATCGACGAGCGTCACACTTCCGCCGTGCAGCGCGCCCCGGTTGAGTTGGGCGATGCCGTCGATGAAGTGGCGTCGCTGGGTCCCGTTCAACCCGGCGAGCACCGTGAAGCGCGAATGGAACCGAAGGCGGAGCTCGGACGCTCCGAGCGGCAAGGTCAGTTCGTCATACCGCATCGACCACTCCTCGGTCCTCGTTCGAACATCGGCGCTCGCGCGATGTTTCTGTAGGACTTTCGGCCCAGGGCGCCACGCCCGGACGCTACTGGGGCAGAATGTTCTTGAGTCGGCTTTCGGTCGTCCGGTACGGTCCTGACCCGCGGGTCAGGATGCCCGCCCGTTCTGTTTCGTCAGGTTCGAATTCCGGGGGTCCCGAGCATGGAAGCGATGTGTTTCGTCCTGCCCGGATCCGTCACGGCCCAGTTGGCGGGAGATCCCACGGTGACGGCGACGTGACCGATCCAGCCTCCGACGCGACCGCGGGTCGCCATGGTTGGCGACTGCTGTGGCGTCAGATGCGCGCCCAGCGCGCCGGCCTTGTGGTCGGCATCCTCGCGGGGGTCTTCTGGACCGCCGCGAAGGTGACCGTCCCGATGCTGATCCAGACGGCGATCGACCACGGCATCGAGGCCCGCGACACCGACGCGGTGATCCGGTGGGGGGTCATCATCGGACTCGTCGGAGTGGTGTCGGCGGTGTTCACCGGCACGCGACGGTACTGGGCCTTCCGTGAAGCCCGGTGGGCCGAAGCCGACCTGCGCCACCGGATGTTCGCGCACCTCCAGGAACTCCACTTCGCGTACCACGACGACGCCCGCACCGGGCAGTTGATGAGCCGAGGCAACACCGACCTGCAACAGATCGTGAACTTTCTGGTCATGATCCCGTTGACCTGCGCGAATCTGCTCACGACGTTGGCCGCCACGGCGCTCATGCTGCGCATGGACTGGCGGCTCACGATCCTGGCAGTGGGCAGCCTGCCGTTGCTCAACGTGTTCGCCAAGCGGTTCGCCTCGCGCCTGCACCCTGCCGCGCTCGGCGTGCAACAGGAATCCGCCGCGTTGGCCGAGGTGGTCGAGGAGACCGTCGCGGGTATCCGGGTCGTCAAGGGGTTCGGGAGCGAACCGACCCAGGCAGCACACCTCGACGCCGCCGCAGAGCGTCTGTTCGGGCGATCGATCGACACCGCGAGGATCCGTGGGCGGTTCATTCCGCTGCTCGATGTGTTGCCGACGATCGGGCTGGTCCTGGTGATGCTCTATGGCGGCCACCTCGTGATCGACGGGTCGCTGACGCTCGGCGAACTGGTGGCCTTCAACGCGTTCGTGGTGCTCTTGATCTGGCCTCTGCGGATGCTGGGGAGCATCGTCGACCAGGCGCAGCGCGCCGCGGTCTCCGCGGGTCGGGTCGACGAGGTGTTGGCGGCCGCCGCCCGGATCGTGGATCCGTCCCGACCCGTACCGCTCGCCGACGGCGGTGGCCGTGTCGAGTTCCGTGACGTGCACTTCGCCTACCCCGGCACGGGCGTGCCGGTGCTCACCGGCTTCGACCTGGTCGTCGAGGCGGGCGAATCGGTTGCGTTGGTGGGGAACACCGGTTCGGGCAAGTCCACCGTCGCGAAGCTGATCCCGCGTTTCTACGATCCGGTCGACGGTGCCGTATTGATCGACGGCGTCGACGTGCGCACCGCGCGCCTGTCCGAGGTGCGCCGCGCCGTGGGCATCGTGTTCGAGGACACGTTCCTGTTCAGCGACACGATCGCGGCGAACATCGCGTTCGCGGATCCCGAGGCATCAGCCGAGCAGATCGAGCGTGCTGCCCGACTCGCGGGGGCACACGAATTCATCGAGGAACTCCCCGACGGTTACGGCACCGAGATCGGGGAGCGGGGATTCTCGCTGTCGGGTGGTCAACGTCAGCGCCTCGCGATCGCGAGGGCGATCCTCGCCGATCCCCGCGTGCTGATCCTCGACGACGCGACCTCCGCGGTCGATCCCTCGAAGGAACACGAGATCCGGGCCGCCATGGGCGAGGTGATGACCGCCCGCACGACGATCGTCATCGCACACCGGCCCGCGACGATCGCGATGGCCGACCGGGTCGTGCTCGTCGACGACGGCGTGGTGGCGGCTTCGGGTACCCATGCCGACCTGTTGGCGACGAGCCGTCGCTACCGCGAGGTGCTCGCCGCGGCGGAGCGTGAAGCCGCCGAAGACGTCACCGAGAGTGGCGGCATGGCCGCGTCGCTCGTCGAGGACGCCGCGCGATGAACCGGAGCGACACCAGGCGCAGGTTGTGGACCCCGCCCGATCCGCCACCCAAGCAGGCGCACACCCGCGAGGGGCCGCGCACCTGGGCCGACACCCGCCGCCTGCTGGCGCGGCTCGCGCCGCTGGCCCGCCCCTACCGGCGACGTCTGCTCGTCGCGGTCGGGCTCGTGGTCGTGTACGCACTGACCATTCTCGCCGGCCCGTTCCTGCTCAAACTCGCCATCGACCACGGGATCGGTGACGGCAACGGTCGAGTACTGAACATCGTCGTTGCGGCCTATTTCGTCGTCATGGTGGTCTCGTGGCGGGTCGAAGGGCTCCAGATCAACATGATGGCCCTGGTCGGCGAGGGGTTCCTGCGCGATCTGCGGACCCGCGTGTTCGCGCACCTCCTGCGCCTCTCGATGCCCTACTACGACCGTGAATCTTCCGGCGTGGTCGTGTCGCGGATGACCGCCGACATCGACGTGATGGAGAACCTCGTGCAGCAGGGGTTGATCCTCATCGTCACCAACCTGGTGCTGCTCGGCGTCGCCGTGGTGGTGCTGGCGCTGGTGTCGTGGCAGTTGCTGCTGCTGTGTCTGATCCCGCTCCCGGGCGTGGCGGTCGCCACGATCAAGTTCAACCGTGACTCGAATCGGTCGTATCTGATGATCCGCGACTGGATCGGCATGACCCTCACGTCCCTGCAGGAGGGCATCAGCGGGGTGCGCATCATCCAGGCGTTCGACCGCTCCGAGGTCGAGGTCAAGCGCTTCTCCCGGCGCAATCGGGGCCTGTACGACGAGTACATGCACTCGGTGCTGATCTCGTGCTGGTACCTGCCCATCATCGAGTTCTCAGGGGTCCTCACCACCGCGCTGGTGATCGGGATCGGTGGCGTGATGACCGTGCACGGCACGGTCACGATCGGTACGGTCACCTTCTTCGTGTTGAGCCTGTCGAACCTGTTCGACCCGGTGCAGCAGCTCAGCCAGTACGTGAACCAGGTGCAACAGGCCGGGGCGGGCCTCTCCAAGCTCGCCGACCTGCTCGATGAACCCGTCGACGTGGTCGAACCCGACGAGCCGGTGCCGTGCCCCGACCGGGGCGACCTCGAGGTGCGGAACCTCTGGTTCGCCTACGGCGACGCGGAAGCGCTGGCCGAGTCGTTCACCGACGGGAAGCCCGCGGCCGACATCGACCATTCGGCGTTCGTGTTGCGCGACGTGAACCTCACCATCGACGCGGGGGAGCACCTGGCACTGGTCGGCCCGACCGGTGCGGGCAAGTCGACACTCGCCAAACTCATCGCCCGGCTGTACGACCCGGTCGCGGGCACCGTCTCTTTCGACGGGGTCGACGTGCGGGCCGTCGCCGGAATCGACCTTCGCAGCCGGATCTGTGTGGTGCCCCAGGAGGGGTTCCTGTTCAGCGGCTCGATCATGGAGAACGTGCGGATCGCCCGCCCGGGTTCCACCGACGCGGACATCGAAGCGGCATTCGACGTGCTCGGGGTGCGCGAGCGCTTCGAAGCCCTGCCCGAGGGCCTGGCGACCGAGGTGCACGAGCGGGGCTCACGCCTCTCGGCGGGGGAGAAGCAGCTCGTCTCGCTCGTGCGCGCGGCGCTGGCCGACCCGGCCGTGCTGGTGCTCGACGAGGCGACGTCGTCGCTCGACCCGGGCACCGAGGCCCTGGTCGAGGAGGCCATGGAGCGGCTCATGGAGGGCCGCACGGTCATCCTCATCGCGCACCGGCTGTCGACCGCGGAGCGGGCCGACCGGGTGGGCGTGGTTGCCGACGGTGAGTTGGCCGAGCTCGGTTCCCACGACGAACTGGTGGAACTGGGTGGACGCTACGCAAGCCTGTACGAGGTCTGGACCGCCGGCCTCGCCAGCGCTTGAGGCGCGCGCAATCCCAACCCGAGGCCGCCCTCCGGCGGTCGCGCCCCGTCAGCACCGCGTCCGACCAGGCCGCGTAACTTACGTGATCGGCCAACGGGGGAGCATTCACTTGTCGAACGCCGCGACGAACGCGTCGGGGACCTCGACCCGCTTCGCACCGCTGGCAACGGCCCGCCCGCCATCTCGGCGGCGACCTTAACTCCGGTCCCGACGAGGACCTCGCGCCGGGCCCCGGCGTCATTGCCCATATGGGCGAACCGATACCCGCTGTCCCACGTCTACAAACTTGCCGACCAATACTAAACCGAGATATCTAGCCGGGAAAATAGAAGTTTCCATAGTAGTAGCAGTGGTCGCTATAGGCCCAAGTGCCGCAGTATGTGTTCCCGCCCCTGATAGAAATTCTCCGATTAAACATGTAATCGATCTTCTCGGCCATAAAATCGGGTGATGTTGGCTTCGTCGCGAACGTAGCGTGGTTCGGCGGATCCATCTCAGGGATTTGGACTTGCTGACGCGACCTCTAATTCAACGAGTTGGTACGTGGTCGGATTGTACCCGTTCGCGTCCCCGCACGAATGGCCACACATATTAAACTGTTGCGCCGGAACATTCCATATAGTGTCGGCCGCAGCGATATGTGGTGACGGGGGATAAGAATACGAGAGGAGTACTATAATAATCAGCCCAATTATCTTCGCCAAGGCCGAACGTTCAGGGCGCCTTGGAAGCAGCGGCTTCCTTTGCTTCCCGTGGCGCATCAGAGTCACGTTGCCCGCTCGATCCGCAGGTCAGATGCTGTCGCCCCGATTGCAAGGTAGGTGCCATCCGAACTCACCCCGATCCACCGGTCGCTCGGGACGATCTTGGCGGATGCCGAGCCATCGCCCAAGACTTGCGGGGCCTTGTTCATCGACGGCGGCTGTGACAGGTACAGGCGGCCCGACAAATCAAACCCGATGGCCCACGCAGTCGTCATTCCGGCTGTCGCTCGGGGGATGTCCGAGGGCAGGGGCGTCGGCGCCGTGAAGTTGTCCTTCTGAGTAATCGTGCCAACGTCGGTCACGAGCCCGCCAGGCACACAGTTCGTCGACGGAAAGCTGTACTTCCCGTAAGGGATCCGCCGAAACGGACCCTCCCAGGCGCCACCGGCCAAACTCCACAGTTGCATTTCTCCCGGGGAAGAGTCCGCGTCACCAGGATCGGTGGATTGCGATGCAAACGTGGCTGCAATAAGGGTTCCATCGCGCAGGCGACACAAGGTTCCTACTCCAGGTGTTGCCGGAAGTTCCTCGACCCCGTCTGGATTCACCGTGAACCAATGCTTCTCGTCGGCACGCATGACCACCCCCTCGCCACTGGAGACAGTCGTTACCGACGCTGGAACGGCATCAGTCACCCCTGGCACGACGGTCATCCCGTTCATGACGCCCGCCGCATCGAGAAACACCACGACGGGCACACCGTGGTCACAGATGTTCTCCTCTCCATCCATGTGCACCTTCTGGCAGTGCACGCCACCGACGGCGTATCCTCTCGGCCTGGGGACGAGCGTGGGTGACTGAAGGTCAGGAAGCTCAACCGGTCTCGAGTCGCCGTTCGTCGCAACGACACTCGCCGCGATGTGATCACCGGGGTCTTCTCCGTCTGACATGTCATAGGTAAGCAACATCGCGTGGGTTGCATCGCCGACCGCGGCCTGTATGCGCGTGCCGACCGAGGCCGGAACCGGCGGGACCTGATGGACAGGAAACGCGCTACCGGCCTGCGTCGTGTCCGACATTGTCGGAGCGAAGGCCCTTGTCGAGCCAGCTGCACCACAGCCCTCCGGCAATGAGGCAACGAGCACTACCGCAACGGCCGCCAGCGGCCATGACCGACGCCTCTTGTCGGGCCTCATCGGATAGGTTCCGTGAAGTTGCGCACGGCCCGCATTGTCGCGGCCCTCTATTGGCACGTCAACCCTTTCCGCTGGCTGGCCGCGTTCGGCCGACCCGTAATGTTTGGCAAACCCGTACGTTTGTTGGGGTGTCGCCCCTGGCGTTGGCGGCGACGGGTGCGTCGGGTTCGCAGACACTCAGTGGCCTTCACGCCGAGCGCACCGGTGTAGACGCCCTGATAGATCGTCTCCATACACGGTGTCGCCTCGACCCCCTCAGCGACCAGGTCCGCCCAGATCGATGCTGGGGAACGCCCTGGTCCAGCTCCAATGCGATCCGGCTCTGGAGAGCGTCGTCGACCCCGCTCATGCAGGCACGTGGTCGCCGTCGAGCCGCGTGCGCGGCACGGTCCGCACTCGCCGGACGGTATTGCTCCCGACCACTGTTGCGATTCACCTCCCGGGCAACCGTCGCGGGAGAACAGCCGATCTCGCGTGCCATGTGCGCCCACGAAACC
>JBDZUV010000180.1:0-4524 GCA_040255345.1 Actinomycetota bacterium
CCAGCCTCGCCCCGAGTAGTGAGTAGCACCCGGGCGCACAATCGAGGATCAGGTCGAGCGCGACCGACTGGTGCCGGTGCGGACGCTGCACCGCGCCCGCGGGCAGCATCCCGTACATCGCCCACAGCACATGGGTCGCGGTGAGCGTGCGCGGCTGTGAGGCCCCGGCCAGCAGCACACTCAACCGGTTGCGGTCCTGTGCACGCGGCGCCGCGGCGACCGCCGCCAGTTCCGCCTCGGCCCGCTCCGCCGCGAACATCGTCGGAGCGAACCGCCGGGTCGTCGGGGCCACGCCCAGGTAGCGCAGCAACGGCTCGTCGGTCACCCAGTACAGCGCGGCGTCGTCGATCGCATGGTGGGTCGACCGGGCGTTCGCCGGCAGCACGAACGTGTCGCCCACCTTCCATTCGACCGCCTCGTCGTCGACGATCGAGACGCCACGACCCCGGATCACGTGGTACAGCTCGCTCGTCGCCACCGGTGCCGTGGCGACCTGCTCACCGGGGCGCACCCGGACGAAAGACGCGCTCAGCGCCGGGCTCGTCGCCGGACCCTCGTCGATGCCGAGCGCATCGGCGAGGTCGAGGGGCACGACCCGGGTCGCGTCGCCCTGGTGCAGGGCTGCAGGGAACGAACGGATCGGCACCGGGGGCGACAGACTCGCCACCACCGGGTTCGCCGCTTTCGTGTACTCGAAGAACCGGGCGTCACCCGTCCAGTCCTCGAACACCAGACCGGCCGGGAACCCACCCGATGGGCCCGACCCCTTCACCTCGACAGCGTCGGTCACGACGCCAGGCTACCGAGCCGGTCGGTCAGTGGACCCCGGTCCGCGCGGCACCATCGGGACAACTCCCGGTCAGGACGGCACGAGGACCCCGTCGACGAGTGACCAGCCCGCGGGCAGCGCCGCGGGAACGCCCACGATGCCACTCGAGACCACGCCGGTCAGCGTCGAGTCGGTGAGATCCGCGCCGCTGAGTGTGGTGCCGACCATCGACGCGGAGGACAGGTTCACGCCCTTCAGCTTGGCGTCGGTGAGATTCGTCCCGTCGAGGTCGACGTGGATGAGCGTGGTGCCACCGAGATCGGCGCCGGTGAGGTCCGCTTCGGACAGATCCGCCCCCGGACCCACGATGAACCCCGCTGCGGACACCACCCAGTAGTCGGGAAGCAGCGCCGGCACGCCGACCGTGCCGACCGGTCGCATGCTGGTCACGGTCGTGCGAAGGAAGTCGACACCGGTGACCGTCGCACCGCTCAGATCGGCACCGGTCAGGTCCGCGTCGGTGAAGTCGACGTTCGTCAGATCCGCGCCGCTGAAGTCCGCGCCGCTCGCGACCGCCGATCGGGCTTCGCTTCCGGCGAGATGCGCGCCGCGCAGATCCGCGCCAGTCAGCACGGCATAGGCGAGCGACTGGTCGGTCAGCTTCGCACCCGACAGATCGGCGCCGGTGAAGTCGACACCGTCGAGATGGAGGCCCTTCAGATCGTGATCGGCGAAATCGACCGCGCCCGACACTGCGCCGGGGCCGACCAGATACCCCTCGTACAGCGCCCAGTCGGTGGGCAACGTCGTCGGAACGCCGATGACGCCACCGGACGACACGTAGGTGAGGGTGACCTCGGTGAAGGTGACACCGCTCAGGTCCGCGTCGGTGAAGATCGCATGCGACAGGTCGAGGTGGTCGAAGGAAGCGCCGGTGAGATCCGTGCCGCTGAAGTCGACCCCCGCGAGGCTGAGATCGTTCAAGGGGTTCGGCTCGAAGATGGTGCCCCTGAGGTTCGCGCCCGACACGTCGGCGCCCGGGCCGATCAGATAGCTCTTGGGCATCTTCACCCAACCCGTCGGCAGCCAGACAGGCGTCCCGACCACGCCGAACGAACGCAGCCCGGTGAGCGTCGCCCCGTTGAAGATGGTGCCGTCGATCGTGGCGTTCGAGCAGTCCGCGTCGGTGAGGTCCGCTCCGGTGAGATCGACCGACGTGAGATCCGCGCCGGTGAGATCGGCCCCTTCGAGGACCGCTCCCGGGCCGACGAGAAAGCCGTTGGCCACCTGCCAGCCGGAGGGCAGCTTGGCGGCACCGGTGACGCCACCAGAGGTCGGCCCGTCGAGCACGGCCTGGCTGAAGTCGGCACCGGCGATCTGCGCACCGGTGAACACGGTGTCGGTGAACGTGAAACCGGCGAAGGTGGCGTTCGCCAGGTCGGCACCGGTCAGGTCAGCTGCGCTGATCCCGGCGCGCAGCTCCATCTGGAATCTGAGGTCGGCGCCGGCGAGATTCGCGCCGGGTCCGAAGAGGTAGCCGTACTTGCACTGCCACTCGGCGGGCAGTCGCGCGGGTGCACCGACGAGGGCCCCGGAGGTGACGCCGGTCAATACGGCGGTGCTCAGATCGAGGTCGGTGAGGTTCGTACCGGTGAGGGTCGCCCGAGACAGGTCGACGTTGCTGAGGTCGGCACCCTTGAGCAGACCGTTCCCGGCGAGGTTCGCAGCCGTGAGGTCGGCGCCGCTCAAATCCGCCGAAGACAGGTTCGCCCGGGTGAGGTCACAACTCGACAGGTCCGCGCCCGCCAACCCGGCGTGCGTCAGATCGACCGAGGTGCCGAACCGGTCGGGTGTGCAGGCCTTGCCGGGAATGCTGATCGTGCCCGTCGACACGGTGCCTCCCGCCACCGGCGTGTAGGTCGTGCCGTTGCCCTGGCCGGGGTCGAAGCGGCCGTCGGTCTCACCGACCACGTGCACCGCGTGCTCCCCGGTCGGGTCGAACAGGCCGATGGTGCTCGCGACCGGGTTCAAACCGTGCAACGTGAAGCGGCCATCACCGGCGGTGGCCACATGACCCCGGGGGGCGCCGTCGGTCGCGTCGAAGGCGACCACCCAGACGCCGCCCACCGGGCCGGCGCCGTCGACCACCGTGCCGCTGATCGTCGACTCGGCAGGCAACTCGACGTCGTGTCCGGAACTGTGCGCGCCGTCGACCACGGTGACGACCTCGGCATCGGTGACCTGGGCGGCTCCGGTGATGGCCGTGGCGACGTAACGCGTCGCGTGGTCGGGGGCGGCGACCACGACCCGGTACCCACCGGGCACCAATGCGTCGACCACGTAGGCCCCGTTCGCATCGGTCGACACGGTGGCGACCGCCGACCCGGCGGGCCCGTCACCGTTCTCGACCTCGACGGTGGCGCCCGCGACCGGACCGTCGGAGTCGGTGACCGTGCCCGCGATGCTGCCCGAGGGAAGCTGGGCATCGACCGTCGCCGGTGCCGCCGCGGTCGCCGTGACGGGTGTCGCGTCGGCGAACGTCGCCGCCCCGTTCCACCACAGGTTCACATCGGGCTGGCCGAACTCGATCTTGTAGGTGCCGTCGGGCAGATCGTCGGCGCCGAGCGCGTAGGAGCCGTCGGCATCGGTGACCGCCGATGCGACGAGCGCCCGCGAATCTGCCGTGTAGACCCCGACCCGCACGTGCGCGGCGCCACGCCCACCGGCCGTGGTCAGTCGCCCCGACAAGGTCAGGGGCCCCGCGTGACAACCCGACAGGATCGTCGCGGCAAGACCCATCAACAACGCAAACCCCGTACCGGTCACCACACGTCGGATCATCGACCGCTCCTCCGCTCGCTTCGCCGCCGGCACCCTCGGGCCCCGGCCCGCCGGGCTCCTCGGCCCGACTCCTGTGCGGCCCGTGAGCGTAGCCGACGGTGCATCGGGATGTGATGTCTTTGGTGAACGCCCCGGGTTCCGCCGTGGTCAGGTCACGACCGCGTAGCGCAACGACACGATCCCGCTGGCGAAGCGCCGCTCGTCGAGCAACTCGAGATCGACCCGGTCGCCCACCGGCAGCGCCGGCTTGCCGCCACCGACCAGGAGCGGACGCACCAGCCACTCGATCTCGTCGACCAGACCGGCCCGCAGCATCTGACCGGCCACGTCCGCCCCACCGACCAACAGCTCACCGTCGGTCGACGCCTTCAGGTCGCGCACCGCGTCGGGGTCGAGCCGGCGCTCGAGCCGCGTCCGTGCGGTGACGGGCTCCTCGAGGCTCCTCGAGTACACGACCTTGTCGGCGTCGGCCCAGACACGGGCGAACTCGGCCATGAGGTCGGACACCGCCGCGAAGGACGGGTCGGTCTCCCACACCGCCATCGTCTCGTACAGGCGCCGCCCGTACAGGTGCACCGCCATCGGCCGTAACAACTCGGTGGTGTACGAGAATACCTCGTCGTCTGGTTCGGACCATGCGAACTCGCCGTTGCGGTCCTCGATGTAGCCGTCCAGCGAGATGTTCGTGATGTAGAGCAGGGTGCCCATGGGCCATCGCTCCCGGCATCGGTCATTCGTGACGTCAGACGCCGAGCGTAGTGGTGCGAGCCGCGGCCGTCAGGGGGTGACGCGTGCCAGGGCCGCCGAGGCCGATGCGTCGACCGCGGCGGACGTGTCGCCGAACGCGAGCGCCAGATGCGCGCCGATCGAACCCAGGAGTGCGGGTGCGTGCCCGGGGTCGACCAGCCCGGCCA
>JBDZUV010000181.1:0-4491 GCA_040255345.1 Actinomycetota bacterium
CCGGATCACCACCGCCGAGATGGAGGACTTCGCCGACCTGATGCGGCGGTTGTTCCGCGGCGAGATCATCGTCGGCCACGACGGACCGGCCGGCTCGTGGCCGGTCCTGCACCTCGACGGCTCACTCGATGAGGAGCTGGCGATGGGGCTGGTGGCGTTCGGGCCGAACTCCCTCGAGTTGGGTGGGCGCTGTTTCGACGAGGTGGTTCTGCACACGTTCTTCACCGACGAGACCACCGCGCGCTGTGTCCGCACGGTCAGAGACGCCGCCGAGCGGGCCGGTCGTGACCCCGAGTCGGTCAAGGTCTGGTCGTGTCTGGCCACCATCGGTGACCACATCGACGAAGAGCGACGCCTGATGAAGACCGTCGGTCGACTGGCGACGTACCTGCAGGCGTACGGCGCGCTGCTGGTGCGCACGAACGGCTGGGACCCGGCGGTGCTGGAGAAGATCCTGGCCGACCCGGTCGTGTCGGGCGTGCGCGGGCTCGACGTGGTCGGCACGACCGAGCAACTCGAGCACGTGGCTGAACTCATCCCCGATGAATGGTTGGCTCCTTCGGCCACGGGGAGCCCCGCGCAGTGCGTGGCCGGGGTGCGTCACCAGTTCGACCTGGGGTGTGACGCGGTGATCATGCACGGCGCCACGCCGGACGAGCTCACCCCGATCGTCGAGGAATACCGGCGGTGACGGACGGGTGAGCGACGCGCTGCCGCCGGGGCTGCACGGGCCGCGCTGGTGCGATCCGAGTTTGCGCGAAACCGGCGGCCTCGCCGCCGTCGAGCCCGATTCGGCGAACCTGCTCGGCGAGGTGCTCGCCCCGATGAACGAGCTGTTCTTCGCCCACTTCGCGGATCGATTGGGCGCCGAGCACCGTGCCGCGTTCGACCGAACGGCCGAGGTGGCCGACGCCTGGTTGCTGGGACGTGCCGAACGGTTCGGCCCCGTGCACGGCGACTACCGGCTCGACAATCTGCTGTTCGCACGCGACGACGCCGAGGTGGCCGCCGTCGACTGGCAGACCGTCAGCCTCGGCCTACCCGCCCGCGACCTTGCGTTCTTGTGCTCGACCGGGTTGGAGCCCGACCTGCGCCGGGACTGCGAGGACGCCGTGCTGCGCGCCTATCACGGTGCGCTGACCCGCTTCGACGTCGAGGGCTACACCTTCGAGGACTGTGCCGACGACTACGCGTACTCGATGCTCCAGGGGGTGCTGATCATCGTGTTGGGTTGGGCCGTGGCGGAGACGACCGAGCGGGGCGATGCGATGTTCGCCACGATGACCCAACGAGTGTGCGCCGCGATCGCCGACCACGACCCCTTCGCCCGCGTCTGATCGGTCGACAGCCGACCGTGACACCGGACCCCACGCGCATGGGCTAGGACTTGTCGGCATGCAACTCGATCTGATGACCGGCGGCATGGCGCTGCGTGACATGCAGCGGCTGGCCCGCGACGCCGCCGATGGTGGCTACGCCGGCCTGGTCGTGACCGAGGCCGGCCGTACCGCGTACCTGTCGTGTGCGGCCGCCGCGCTCGCCGCCGACATCGACCTGCTCACCGGCATCGCCGTGGCCTTCCCGCGCAGCCCGATGGTCACCGCGTCGGTCGCCTGGGAACTCGCGGATGCGAGCGGTGGCCGGTTCCGACTCGGCCTCGGCACCCAGGTGCGCGCCCACATCGAGCGCCGCTATTCGGCCGAGTTCGATCCGCCGGGGCCCCGCCTGCGCGACTACGTGCTGGCGGTGCGGGCGGCCTTCGCCGCCTTTCGTGGCGACGCACCGCTCGACCACCACGGGGACTTCTACGATCTGTCGCTGCTGCCGGCCATGTGGTCACCCGGCCCGATCGGCGTGCCGGACCCACCGATCGACATCGCCGCGGTGAACCCGTGGATGCTGCGCCTCGCCGGCGAAATCGCCGACGGCATCCACATCCACCCCCTCAACACGAGGACCTACCTTCAGACCACGGTGGCCGAGAACCTCGCCGCCGGGGCGCAGCGAGCCGCGCGCACGCTGGATGATTTCCAGACGATCGTGCCGGCCTTTCTGATCGTGGGCGACACCGACGACGAGCGGAACCGTCGCCGGGAACTCGCCCGGGCCCAGATCGCGTTCTACGGCTCGACCCCGAACTATGCGTTCATCTTCGACCAGATCGATCACCCGGGAACCACCGCCGCGTTGCGTGAGCACCAGAAGGCCGGCGACATGGCGGGCATGTTCGCGGTCATCACCGACGATCACCTGCGCCATTTCGTGACCGAGGGCACCTGGGCCACGATCGGCGATGCGATCGCGGAACGCTACGGCGGCGTCGCCACGCGGGTCGTCGACTACTTCGGGGCGCTCGCCTGGCGTGACGACCCGACGAACCTGACGCGCTGGCAGCCCATCGCCGACGCCCTGCGCGACGCCACCTGAGCGTTCGCCGGGCACGCTCCGGCGGGTGTCGGTAGGGTCGCCTGATGCCAGCGCCGGTCGAACCGCTCGTGTACGCCTGGCCCCAGTCGGCGGTCGCCGGCGAGTCGGTCGGGCTGCTGGTGGCCGGCCCACCGTGTGAGGGTCGTATCCAGATCGCCCGGATCGGCGCGACGCGTCAGGTGGTGTGGTCGGGAGCGGTCGACGTGGACCCCCACGATCTCCCCGAAGGCGCCGCGGCCGCCGGGTGCCCCTGGCCCGACGCCGCCACCGTCGAGGTGCAGCCCGATTGGCCCTCGGGGTTCTACGAGGTGAGTCTGCGCACCCAGCTCGGCCAGCTCCACGAAGCGGTCGGGTTCTTCGTCGTGCGCGCCGCACGACCCGACCCGTCCCGGCCGCTGCTGGTGTTGTCGACCAACACCTGGAATGCGTACAACGACTTCGGCGGGCCGAACCTCTACACCGGGGGCACCGCGGTTTCCTTCGCCAGACCGATGGCGCCCGGGTATCTGCGCAAGCCCGACGGGCCGGGCAGCCGGGTCGCGGTCGTCGACACGCCCGACTTCGCCATGGCCGCGCACACCTCGTATCTGCGCGACCACCAGTTCTCGGCTTGGGCCGGTTCGGCCGGGTGGCCCAACGCCGAATTGGGGTTCGTGCGCTGGGCCGAGACGCACGGCTACGAACTCGACTACGCCGTCAACGCGGACCTCGAGCTGGTGCCCGAGGTGTTGGACGGCCGCTCGCTGTATCTGTCTGTGGGCCACGACGAGTACTGGTCGGCCGGCATGCGCGACACCGTCGAAGACTTCGTCGATGCGGGGGGCAACGCCTGCTTCTTCTCGGGCAACACCGCGATGTGGCAGGTGCGTCACGAAGCGGCGGCCG
Source organism: Actinomycetota bacterium (assembly GCA_040255345.1). Classification (GTDB taxonomy): domain Bacteria; phylum Actinomycetota; class Acidimicrobiia; order Acidimicrobiales; family Iamiaceae; genus JAFDWI01. The sequence goes on from JBDZUV010000181.1 coordinate 3,313, forward strand.
AAGGCGCGCCGAACGACGTGATGGTGTGTTTCAAGGACCAGTTCAAACACGATCCGGTGTACGGCACCGATCGTCAAGCCGTGCTGACGACGATGTGGTCGGACCATCTGCTGGAACGGCCCGAGAACACCTTGACGGGGGTGACCTTCACTCGTGGCGGCTACCACCGCATCGGCAAGGCGGTCGGCCGGGGCAGCGGTGGCTACACGGTGTACCGGCCCGAGCATTGGATCTTCGAGGGCACCGACGTGGGCTACGGCGATCTGATCGGTGCTGCTTCGGTGACGGTCGGCTACGAGTGTGACGGCTGTGAGTTGACGTTCCGCGACGGCCTGCCCCACCCCACGGGAGCGGACGGCACCCCCGCTGATTTCGAGGTACTGGCGCTCACCCCGGTGAAGCACTTCGATCACGAGAACGCGCCCCGTCCGGCGCCGCCGGGGTTCCCCTCGGAGAACGAATACATCGCCGGTCGGGTGTTCGGTGACCACGAACCGGCCACGGTCGAACGGCTCGCCCACGGCCATGCCGTGATGGGTATGCACGAACACGGCGGCACCGTGTTCACCGCCGGCACCACCGAGTGGGCGTGGGGCCTCACCGGCGCGGACCCGATCATCGAACGGATCACCAGGAACCTGCTCGACCGTCTCGGGGGCTGAGCGGGGGCGACCCGACCTGATTGTCGACCTTTCGCCATGCGCAGGGGTTGGGAGTCGTAGCCTCGGTGGGCGATGAACCATGTGGCGGTTCGACCATGACGATCTTGCGTCGGCGGGTCGCATCCATGGCCATCGGGCTGGGAGCGGTCGTGTTGGGACTCGGTTCGTGCAGCTCTTCGTCGACGATCGATGTCGCCAAGGTGTGCCATGCAGGGGTCACCCGCGCCGTGCTCGACCGGACCGCCGGAGCAGTCGTCCCCGCGACGGTGACCCGCACACGCACCGGCCCGCGTGCCGCGCGTCTGTACTTCGACATCTGCCGTACGTTCGTGACCGCCGCCGGCGACCCCAACAGCGGAGGCCCGATCAACTGCCCCGCCGCTCGAGCCGACCCAGGCACGGTCGTAGTCGAATTCACGGCAGGTCGGCGAACAGTCGATCGCCTAGACATCGTCCCGACCGACTGCGAGACCATGCATTCCACACGGCTGGGCACGTTGCGTGAGACCGACGTCGA
>JBDZUV010000182.1:0-4453 GCA_040255345.1 Actinomycetota bacterium
GCGGCGTCCAGGGTGACCTGGCGCGGCTCGGGATGGCGACCACGCTGACCGCGGTGGTCTGCGACGGGCACCGGGCGGTGCTGGCGCACGTCGGTGACTCCCGTGCCTACGTGCTCCGCGGCGGGGAGCTCACCCGGCTGACCACCGACCACACCTACGTGCAGGGCCTGGTCTCCTCCGGGCAGCTGCGGGCCGAGGACGCGGCCCGACACCCGTGGCGCAACGTCGTCCTCCGCTCGCTCGACGGCGACCCGGTGCACGAGGGCGTCGACCTGCTGCCGCTGTCGGTGAGCCCCGGGGACCGGCTGCTGCTGTGCAGCGACGGGCTCTCCGACCTGGTGCCCGAAGACGACATCGCCGAGCTCCTGGGGGTCGAGGATCCGCACTCGGCGGCCGCGGTGCTCACCCGAGCGGCCCTCGACGCGGGTGGCCGCGACAACATCACCGTCGTGGTCCTCGACGTCGTCGACGGCCCGATGGTGGTCGGTGACGGTCAGCTGCTGGGCGCCGTGCGCGACATCGCCAACGTCGTCGACCCCGGAGCCGTCCGGCTGGCACGCTGACGTGCGAGACTCCTGGGCGTGGGGAACGTCAGACGGCCAGCGCTTGAGGGCACCGTGGCGGTGCGTGGTGATCGGCGACTGAGCTTCGCCGAGTACGGGCCTCGGAGCGGCCCTGCGATCATCTGGATGCACGGCACGCCCGGTGCGCGGCGCCAGATCCCGCTCGAGGCGCGGGAGTACGCCGATCGGCGCGGCGTCCGGATCATCGGCATCGATCGGCCCGGCATCGGCTCCTCGACGCCGTACCTCTACCCGAACATCCTGGACTGGACCCACGACCTCGAGCTGTTCCTCGAGACGCTCGCGATCGACACGGTGCGGCTGATCGGACTCTCGGGCGGGGCGCCGTACGCGCTCGCGGCCGGGGCCGCGCTGCCCGACCGGGTGCACGGGGTCGGGATCCTCGGAGGCGTCGCGCCGACCCGGGGGCCGGACGCCGCGGAGGGGGGTCCGATCCAGCTGGCGGTGCACCTCGCGCCGGTGATCACCCTCGCGCGCGTGCCCCTCGGGGTGACGCTCACCCAGGCGATCCGGGTGGTGAAGCCGTTGGCCGGACGGGCGCTCGACCTCTATGCGGCGGTGCAGCCGCCGGGGGACAAGCACCTGCTCTCGCGGCCGGAGTTCAAGGCGATGTTCATCGACGACCTGCTCAACGGCAGTCGGTTCCAGACCTCGGCACCCCTGGCCGACCTGATCCTGTTCACGCGCCCCTGGGGGTTCGAGGCGGCCGACGTGCGGGTGCCGGTGCGGTGGTGGCACGGGGACGCCGACCACATCGTGCCGTTCCGCCACGGCCAGCACATGGTCGACCGGCTCCCCGACGCCACGATGACGGTCGTCCACGGCGAGAGCCACCTCGGCGGCCTCGGCATCGCCGAGGACGTGATCGACACGCTGCTCGACCTCGGCCCCCGGCGGGCGCGGCGCAGCACGAGCGCCCGCAAGGGCTGACGCTGGCGTTCCGGCGCCTCATGGGTCACAATGGTGACCACAACTACACCCATGTCACTCACGCCTCGGACATCTCCTGCGAGCTCGCTGGGGAAGGCGCATCTCGCGCCGGAGATGGAGGAGGTCACGGTGACCGCACGCACTGCCACCCGCGCCGCGACGCGAGGCGTCCTGTACGTCCACTCGGCGCCGTCCGCGCTGTGCCCGCACATCGAGTGGGCCGTCAGCGGTGTCCTTGGCGTGCCCGTGAGCCTGGACTGGACCCCTCAGCCGGCACAGTCGGGCACCTACCGTGCCGAGCTCTCCTGGACCGGGGAGGTCGGCTCCGCGGCCTCGGTCGCCTCCGCGCTGCGCGGCTGGAACCACCTGCGCTTCGAGATCACCGAGGAGCCCACCGCCGGGTCCGAGGGGGCCCGCTACTCCTTCACCCCCGAGCTGGGTGTCTTCCACGCCGTCACCGGCCTGCACGGCGACATCATGATCCCCGAGGACCGGCTCAAGGCCGCGGTCGTCAAGGCTGCGCTCGGCGATACCACCCTGCTCGTCGAGATCGACAAGCTGCTCGGCAAGCCCTGGGACGACGAGCTCGAGACGTTCCGCCACGCCGGTGAGGGCGCGCCGGTCCGGTGGCTGCACCAGGTGGTCTGATCCGCCCGACGCTGTAACGCCCGTTTACCGGCTCATCCGAATCCAGGGTGTAGTCGCGGCCTGAAGCCGCCGGTCTCGAGCAGGCTCCTGGCGATGTAGTTGGTGATGTTGCGGAAGCCGAGGGCGCTTCCGCGGAGGTGCTCGAGTCGTCCGTTGATCGCTTCGGTCGGGCCGTTGGATGTGCCGGGTCGGTCGAAGTAGGCCAGGACATCGTCGGCTCGCTTCTTCAAGGTCCGGCCCAGGGTGATGACCTCGCTCAGTGCTGCTGGGACGCCGTAGCTGAGCGACTCGATCAACTTCGTCATCAGCTCGCGGCCCTGTCGTCGGTCTTCGTGACGGTAGGCGGCGATCATGCGCTGGTAGATCGCCCAGGTCGCTTCGACCTCGACGTGCTCATCGACCGCGAACAGTGCCCGTAGCCGGTTGGTCTGCTTGTCGGTGAGGAGCTCGGCGCCGGTGTGCAGTGTCCGGCGGGCGGAGTAGAGGGGGTCGCCCTTGTGGCCGCGGTGACCGTGGATGGCCTGCTGTACCCGGCGCCGGCACCGATCCAGCGCGTCGCCGGCCAAGCGGACCACGTGGAAGGGATCCATCACCGCGACCGCGTCGGGCAGCTCCTCGGTAGTGGCGGTCTTGAAGCCGCTGAACCCGTCCATCGCGACGACTTCCACGCCGTCACGCCAGGTGTCGCTCCGGGCGGCGATCCAGGTCTTGAACACCTGCTTGGAACGACCCTCGACCATGTCGAGCAACCGCGCCGGGCCGGTGCCGTCGCGGATCGGGGTGAGGTCGATGATCACGGTGACGTACTTGTCGCCACGCCTGGTGTGGCGCCAGACGTGTTCGTCGACGCCAACGACCCGGACGCCGTCGAACCGTGCGGGGTCGTCGATCAGGACCCGCTTGCCTTCAGCGAGGACGGCGTCATTGGCGGTGTCCCACGCAACCCCGAGGCCCTCGGCGACCCGGGCGACGGTGAGGTGCGCGACCACGATTCCCTCGAGTGCCCATCGCAGCCCACGGCGCGAGAGCTTCGCCCGTGGCTTGGCCGCCCGGGAGGTGTCTTGGCGCCACACATGCCCGCAGCCACCGCACCGGTAGCGGCGGATCGTGACCAGCAGGATCGTGGGTCGCCAGCCGAGCGGCTCGTGGGCCAACTGCCTGGTGACCGTGTCCCGCGGAGAGCCTTCGCAGCCGCAGCGCCGGCACCACTGGTCGGGTTCAGCGACCCGGCAGGCGAGAACCGCGCGGTCAGCCTCGAGGCGTTGGCCGGTGACGACGAGGCCGAGCTCGTCGAGTCGGCAGAAGGTGGTCAGATCGGGGTGGGCGAACGCGTGGGAGCGGTCGCCGGCGGTAGCGTCGGGCATGTCGAGGTCTTTCAGGATGAGCGTGTAGGAGCCTTCATCCTCGGGAGACCTCGACGTCTATCCCGGGACCGCCACGCCAGCATCCGCTACACCCTCATCTGGGAAGAGCCCGTTTACCCGTTCCTACCCACCTGGTGCAGCGGGGGGCGATGAAGGGGTAACACGGCGTTACAGCAGCGTGGGCTCCGAGGGTGCGGCGCGGTGGTGCCGGCCGGACAGGCGGCTCAGGGCCGCCGGAGCCGGAAGTGCGACGGCTTCAGCCACACCTTGTGCTCGCCCTGGTCGTTGTACCAGAGCAGCTTGGCGCGGATCGTGAAGCGCCCCGCGTAGGTGGAGTAGCGGCAGAAGCGGAAGTGGACCCGGTCGCGCTTCGGGTCGCCGTCCGACCAGTAGGCGCCGGAAGCGACGGTCTCGCCGGTCCGGTCGTCGAGGAAGGTCTCGAGGGACCAGTCCCCGGTCGGGGTCGAGACGACGTAGCGGTAGGGGTAGTTGTTGCAGCCACGCCGCAGCGTGCCGTCGGGCGCGCTGGTGTGCCCGTAGTCGGCGCGGTCGCGTCGCTCGTGGGAGGAGTGACCGGCCAGCTCGCCGACCAGCCCCGAGACCGGGTCGGTGGGCTGGCCGGCCAGCGCCGGGACGGCCGTGACCACGCTCGCGGCGACGAGAGCCGCTGCGAGCAGCGTGCGCATGCGTGTGACGGACGTCATGAGAGGTCCAACGGCGCAACCGCCGAGCCGTTACGGCTCCGGGGCACGCGTCGGCGTCCTCAGAGCGGGATGTTGCCGTGGGCGCCGCGACGCACGCCCACGCTCTGGACGGCGTCGTCGATCGCCCGGGCGATTGCGCTGCGGGTGGCCGTCGGCTCGACGACCTCGTCGACGACGCCGATCTCGACCGCACGCTCGACGCCGCCGGCGATCCGCTCGTGCT
>JBDZUV010000040.1:0-1541 GCA_040255345.1 Actinomycetota bacterium
GGGCGCGTCGACACCCATCACCAGGCGACCCAGATTGACCGGGTGCAGGCCGTCGGCGTCCTTTTCGGGACGGAGGCGGAGCAGCACCGGTTCGTAGTCCAATCCGTCGGGGAACGGATACTGCAGCAGGCAGGCGTGGACACGGTCGTCGGCGTTGAAGTCGTCGATGGCCGCATCCAGGTCACCCCGGGTCGCGTCGGCTGCGAGGTTCACCCCGAACGACGCGATACCCAGCTCTTCGCAGTCGTCGTGCTTCATCGCGACATAGCGGGCGCTCGGCCCGTCGTCGCCGACCAGCAGGGTGCCGAGACCCGGGGTCACGCCCCGCTCGTGAAGTGCGGCGATCCGGTCGACGAGTTCGGCCTTCACCGCCGCCGCGGCGGCGTTTCCGTCGAGAGTCTGTGCAGTCATGTCGCCCAGATCGTAGTGCCGGGGTCGCGGACGCAGACCGTCGAGATTCCACTCGAGGCGAACCCGTCGACGCCCACCGTCGGTCGCGGGCCAGCAAGGCGAATGGCAGCGACGCCCGATCCGGGCCGCTCACCCGCGCGGCGCCCGCGACTCCGGATCGCCCGTGGCGACGCTCAGCCGCCGGTGATGAGCAGTGCCATCCCCAGGATCATCACCCCGGACGACGCCACCCGGTACCGACCCAGGCCCTCACGCAGGAACAGCCAACCCAGCAGGGCACCGATCAGCACCGACGACTCGCGCAGGACCGACACGTAGCCGACCGGCGCGTCTCTGAACGCGACGAGCACCATGGTGTACGCCGTGGGCATCAGGATGCCGGCGATGGCGAGGCGCCCCGGGTAGCGGCGCAACTCGCCGATCACGGCGGGTGCCTTGCCGCGGGCCAACCCGGCGACGTTGACCGACACCGAGACCGCGACGGCGACGGCGCACCCGTAGGCGAGGCCCGACGATGCCTGACGGGTTCCCACTGCGTCGACCACCTGATATCCGCTGATCATCAAGCCGGTGAACAACGCCCACCGGATCGAGGTGAACGTGGTACCCCGGCCCATCAACATCATCAGCGACAGCGCGACGACCGCCACTCCCACCCAGGCGAGCGGCGCCAGGTGGTCCGCGAGCGCCACCGTACCGATCACGGCCACCAACAGCGCCCCGGTCCCCCGCGCCACCGGGTACGCGAGCCCGAAGTCGCCATGGGTGTAGGCCGCGGCCAGACCGTAGATGTAGAAGATCTGGATCAGTGCCCCGCCGACGATGAACTTCCACACGCCGAGTTCGGGAGGCCCCACCACGATCAGTATCGGGATCGAGATCAGCCCACCGATGAGGTTGCCTGCGAGTGCGGCGGCGTCACGGTCGTCGCAGACCTTGATGATCAGGTTCCACACCGCGTGTCCCAGGGCCGACCCCAGGGCGAGCAGGGTGGCGGTCAACACATCGGCTGACACTAGGGAGGCGCTCGCCGACAGCCGACATCCCGTGAACCGGTGATGGGCCTGCTCGCCACTCCGTGAACTTGTCGCAGATACTCCCGGATACCGGGCACAACTACGACAAGTTCC
>JBDZUV010000040.1:1641-13594 GCA_040255345.1 Actinomycetota bacterium
CGTGAACTTGTCGCAGATACTCCCGGATACCGGGCACAACTACGACAAGTTCCAGGGAGCGGGCGGTCAGGCGGCGGGCCCGAGTCGCACCGAGCGCCAGACCCCCAGGGCCCGATCGTGATCGTGCGGGTCCGCGTAGAGCACCGCAACCTGGACCCAACCCGCAGCACCGATCACGTAGCCGTACAAGGCCGCGGCGTGGTCTTCGTCGTCTTCGTCGACCAGAAAGGCCCAGCGCAGTGTGCCGTCGGGCCCGTACTCGTCGAACTCTGCCCGGGGCGCGGGCCGGTCGGCGGCCTTGAGTTCGTCGAGCGACGCCTCGGGATCGAATCCCTGCTCGGCTTCGAAGACCGCCACGACGATCGTTCCGAGTTCACACTCCACCACGAGGTTGCCCTCGTCATCGGGATCACCCGAGCCGTCGTCGGGCAACTGGATCGACCAGGTCCCATCCAGGGTGTGCAGCATTCCGCTGCGTCCCGCGCGACGACGAGTCTCAGACCGCGAGCAGGTCGCGGGCGCCGGTGTCCGAGGAGGGGTGGCGTAGCTTCGACATCGCGCGGGCCTCGATCTGACGGATCCGCTCACGGGTCAGGTTGAAGTGTTCACCGACCTCTTCGAGCGTGCGGGGCTCGCCCCGGTCCAGACCGAAGCGCAGTTTGAGGATCTCACGCTCACGGTCGTCGAGGGGCGACAGCAGACGGGCGATCTCCTCGGGGAGCAGCGCCGTGGCCGCCACCTCGAAGGGCGATTCGGCCGACCGGTCTTCCACGACATCGCCGAGTTCGGCGTCGCCGTCTTCACGGAGCGGTTCGGACAACGACAGTGGCTCGGCCGCGAAGCGCAGCGCCTCGGTGACCTTGTCTTCGGGCATCTCCACCTCGGCCGACAGTTCGGCGAGGGTGGCCGGGCGGCCCAGCTTGAGTTCCAGGCGCGAACGCGCCTTCTGCAACCGCGCCAGGGTGTCTCCGGCGTGCACCGGGAGCCGGATCGTCCGGCCCGTGTTCGCGATGCCGCGGGTGATCGCCTGGCGGATCCACCAGGTGGCGTAGGTCGAGAACTTGAAGCCCTTGCGCCAGTCGAACTTCTCGACGGCGTGCATCAGCCCCAGGTTGCCCTCCTGGATCAGATCCAGCAGCGGCAGGCCGGATGCCTGGTACTTCTTGGCGATCGACACCACCAGCCGGAGGTTCGACTGGACGAAGGTTCGCTCGGCGCGGTCGCCTTGCCGTGACGTCCGACGCAGTTCGCGCTTGCGGGCCGGGGTGACCTTGGCCTCGGAGTCGAGTTCGAGCCGTGCCTCGTTGCCGGCCTCGATGGCCTGAGCGAGACGGACCTCGTCATCTTTGGTGAGCAATGGATACTGCCCGATGTCGGTCAGATAGAGTCGAACGAGGTCTTCCTCGTCGCGCTCTACTCGCTCCTTAGCCAATGCACTGCCTCTGTGTGTGGGCCGGGCCGTCCATGTGTCGCTCCGGCGGGGTCTGACGCTGCCTACCCGCTCACTGGTGTGGGCGGTTCCGGTCGGTCACGGGCTCACATGACCGAACGGGCTTGTTCTGTACGATAACGGTCGGGTCAATACCCTCCACCTTCAAGGCTTTGGAAAACTCACGTCCATTCGGCCTATGGTGTGCCCGATGTCACGCCGGGACGGGCGAGTTCGGCCAGATCGGTTCCGATTCGGGTCAACGAACGGAGAATCGCACCGTCCCGGAGCGGCGACGCGGCTTCTGCGTGGGAGCGATAGACCACCTCGAGGTCCCCGATCACCGTGGCAAGTGCCGCGAGGCGCTCCTGGGGTGCCGTCGCCGCCAACCGGTCGAGCGTGGCCTCGGTGAACTCAGACGGCGGCCGGATCAGAACCCGGTCGTCGATCTCACGCAGCGTGGGGAGTCGCCGCCGCCATTCGGTCGCCTGCCAGGCGAACCGGCTCGACGTCGCGGCGAAGTGGATGGCGAGCACCGGGTCGGTGGAGGTCGTCGCCCACTGGCCGGTCAGCTCGAACAGGCGGGCCGACACCCAGACGTAGTGGCCGATCCGGGCGGCCGCGCCGGCGATGTCTGGACGTGGCGACGCGGAGAATCCGAGAGGTTCCCCGTCGTGCGCGACCGGTCCGATCTGGGAATCAGCAGCGCTGGACACCAGCGTCGCAGGTTACCAGCAGGCCTTCGACGGGGATCATCAGCAGCCGCCGCCCCAGTGGCCGGCTCCGGCACCGCCGGCCCAGAGCTGAGCGGCCCGTTGATCCTGTACCGATTCGGGGGCGGAGGCCGCGGTCGGATACCCGCCGTAGTTCGCCCAGGTGCTCGTCATGAATTGCCACTTGCCCGATGCTCCGGACGACGGGTTGACCGCGGTCGGGCTTCCGCCGGATTCGCGCATCATCACGCAGCAGGGCGGGAGGTTTCCTCCGCAGGCGCCACTGACCGACACCGGCACGGGTGGGGACGGAACGGCCGCGGCCGCTGCCTTGGCCTCGGCCCGGGCCTTGGCGTCCGCCGCCGCCTTGGCATCCGCCGCCGCCTTGGCCGCCGCGTCGGCCTTGGCCTGCGCGTCGGCTTTCGCCTTCGCGATCGCCTGCATGACGCGGACGTCGGCCTCCTTCTGGGCGGCGACCGCTGCGGCGGCCGCTTCGGCAGTGCCGGGGAGGGTCGAGGGCGCGCCGGGCGTCGGGGTCGTGTGGGGAATCTGATCACCCACGGCGATCTGCTCACCGCTCCGCGGCGTGCCCGTGCCCGCCGCGAACGCCGTTGCCCCGACAGCCAGGACTGCAACCAAGGGAACGGCGTGCAACCGACGGAATCGCCGCTGGCGCCGGGAGCGGCTCGTGACGCCGGTCGATCCGGCCTGGGGCCGTGGGGTGGCACCGTCGGGGCGACGGGTCGAGAACAGCGCGGCCATCGCGAGGGTGGTGAAGGCGATGACGGCGGAACTGACAGAGGACAGCAGGGATTCGAAGCGGCGCATCGGCCGAACTCCTTTCTGCCGACCCGGTGCCCACCGCCGGGGTCGGGGTGGACCGATGTTGTTCAGGTGACCGGCACGCTCGAGTCGAGGTGCTCGGGTCCTTCCTGGTCGGCTTTGGGGGTATGTGGTGGCCGGAACTCGATCAGTGGCGACGACCTGTCGCACGCAATACGTCACCGAGGGGTCCTGCGGCCGAGGGCACGCTAGCGAGTCAGGTTACGAAAGTCGACGTTGTGTGACGCTTGACCGTCACACGATCGCAATACTACAAGCGTGTCATTCAGCCCAAATGGAAACAGCGTCGTTCGCCACCCGCGGCCGTGCCCGGGCCCGCGACGACCGGACGATGCCGGAGCTCAGCCGACGAACGCGTTGGTCATCGGACGTCGCCAGTCCTTGCCGAATGCCCGCGCGGTGACGCGCAGTGCCGGCGGCGACTGGCGCCGTTTGTACTCGGCCCGGTCCACCAGCCGCACCACGCGTTCGACCAGTTCCGCCGGGTGGCCGGCCGCGATCAACTCGTCGGTGCCCCGGTCGTGTTCGACATAGTCCCGCAATATCGCATCGAGGATCTCGTAACTCGGCAATGACTGGTCGTCTCGTTGCCCGGGGCGCAACTCGGCCGACGGCGCCTTGGTCAGGACCGACTCGGGGACGACGACGCTGCCGTCCCGCTCGTTGCGCCAGCGACACAGGGCGTACACGTCGGTCTTGAACACGTCCCCGATCACCGCGAGGCCTCCTGCGGAGTCGCCGTACAACGTCGAGTAGCCCACCGCGGACTCGGACTTGTTGCCGGTGGTCAACACCATCCAACCGAACTTGTTCGACAGCGCCATCAAGGTGACCCCGCGGATCCGGGCCTGCAGGTTCTCCTCGGTCAGGTCCTCGTCGAGTCCGGCGAACGACGGGCCGAGCATCTCGGTGAAGGCACCGTGAGCCGGTTCGATCGGGATCGTGCGGAACTCGATCCCGAGATTCTCGGCGAGGGCCTCGGCATCGGTCAACGAGTGGTCCGACGAGTACCGACTCGGCATGGCGACCCCGTGGACGTGGTCGGCGCCCAGTGCGTCGACCGCGATCGTGGCGACCGCGGACGAGTCGAGCCCCCCCGACAGGCCGATCACCGCGTCACTGAACCCGTTGCGGGTCACATACGCCCGGGTGCCGACGACGAGCGCCTCCCAGATCTCGGCCTCGCGCGACAGGTCCGACGGTTGAGCTGCTCGCGGCGGCGTCGGGGCGCTCGCCGGCGACCGGACGGTGGTCGCGCCGGTGCACTCGAGCACCTTCGATGGTCTCGCCCGACGGGCGCCCCGTGGGTCCAACAGACGACCCCGGTAGGACGGGGCGATCTCGAGATCGGCTATGAGCACCTGCTCGGCGAACGGTTCGACACGCGTCACGACCGCTCCGTCACTGTCGATCAACATCGAACCCCCGTCGAACACGAGCTCGTCCTGCGCGCCGACCCGGTTCACGTAGACGATCGCGCAGTGGGCGTCCGAAGCTCGGGTCCGCATCATGTGTTCCCGTTCGCGCTGGCGACCGCCGGTGAACGGTGAGGCGGACAGGTTCACGACGACTTCGGCCCCGCCGGCCGCCTGGCGGGCCACGGGACCGGCCGGATCCCACAGGTCTTCACAGATCGACACCCCGACCTTGACCCCACCGACCCGGTACAACTCGAGCGGTCCTCGGCCCGGCTTGAAGTAGCGTTCCTCGTCGAACACCGCATAGTTGGGGAGTTCCCGCTTGTGGTACACGCCCCGCACCGCACCGTCGACACAGACCGCTGCCGCATTGAACAGGTCGTGGTCGGAGTCGACGAATCCGACGACCGCGACACACCCGTGGCCCGACGAACGCTTCGTGGCCTCGGCGATGCGTTCGACCACGCGCTGGTTGGCGGCGACGAAGCGGGGGCTGAGCAGGAGGTCTTCGGGGGGATACCCGGACACGGCGAGCTCCGGGAACACGGCCAGGTCGCAGCCTGCGGCGTTCGCGTCGTCGATCGTGGAGACGATCGCGTCGCCGTTGGCTTCGAGGTCGCCGACGACGAGATCCAGTTGGCACAGCGCTATACGCAGGTCGGGCACCTGACCAGCGTAGATGCTGCCCGTGTCGGGCCCTCTCGCCGGTGGGTGCTCAGCCCACGGTCGCGAGGAGCCCGCGGGTGCTCAGTGCCGCGACTGCGCTGCTGACCTCGGCCTGGTCGAGGTCGAGTCGGCGGGCGAGGTCCGCCAGCGACATACCTCGTGCGGCCAGGACGACGACCCGCCATTCGAGCGGAGACAATTCGATCGGGTCGAGGCCGTCGGGAGCGGCGTCGGAGGTGACGATCAGCACCTGGGATTCGGTGGCACCGTGGGCGTCGGCGGGGAGCGGCCCATCAGGCGGTGGCGGCAGATCGGCATGCTCGTTGGCGACCTCGACCCCGGACCCGGATGTCGGGCCGGCTCCACCGTCGACCGGGGGCCGTGACGCCGCGGCCGGGGACCCCTCGCCACCCGCCTGGCCGGTGTCGACGGGCTGCTCGGCGGCACGGCGCGCGGCTTCGGCACGCTCGGCATCCGCGCGTTGCTCGGCTTCCCGTCGCTCGATCTCGGCCCGTCGCTCCGCATCGCGTCGTTCGGCCTCGATCCGTTCGGCCTCGGCGCGCTGTTCGGCCTCGGCGCGCAGCACCCGTGCCCGCTCGAGCACCTCCCGGTGCGGCCACGACGCCAGGATCCCCGCAGAATGTGACGCGTAGGGATCGAGTTCGTACTCGCCTTCGTCGACGCCGATGAACCGGGCGAGCGTCGTCGCCGTGCGATCCAGCAACCAGGCACTGATGGCCTGCTCGTCGATGGTCGCGTCGGTGTCGAGCGCCAGGGCGAGGTAGGGGCCCTCGTCGCCGGGATCGGTGTGACGATCGATCTGTGCCTGAGTGAGCAGGCCGGCCTCGAGCAGGAGCTGCTCGAGCGGCCGTTGCTCGACGAGGTCGGCGAGGTAGACCTCACCTTCGACCAGATAGACGCGTCCCTCGGCCACGCTGTGGAGCTCGATGACCCCGTTGGCCCTTTCCTCGGCCGCCGCGTCGAGCAGCGACTCGATCGGATTGCCTGCCAGCGGTCCTCTCCGCATCATCGCCCGGTCACCCTCTCTGTCGTCGCGTTCTCGCCTGCGACCGCATCGGCGCACCGACGATCCTAGTGCCGTGTCAGGCGACACCGGGGGTCCGCCACGCCGGTCGGAACGCCAGCTCGCGGCGTCCCCGTGCCCGACGCATCAGCTCTGCGCCTTCGTCCTGCGCCCTGCGTCCTTGCGAGCGACCATCCGGAATCGCCGTGAACGTCGCAAACCTTCCCTGACGCGGCGCCGGTGCCACACCGGGTGTCACACCCGGAACCGCACCGTGTGGCCACGGCACGGGGCCCTCCGACGCCTCGAAGGGCCCCGGCCGAATCAGTCTCGGCCCGAGCGGCGCGCGGCTCAGGCGTTCGAGCAGACCGTCTCCACGACGAGCTGGGTCACGACGTACGGGTCCATGTTGGCGTTGGGGCGGCGGTCTTCGATGTACCCCTTCTGGTCCAGATTCACCTGCCAGGGGATCCGGACCGAGGCGGCACGATCGGCCACGCCGTAGCTGTACTCGTTCCAGGGAGCGGTTTCGTACATGCCGGTGAGGCGTTGTTCGATGCCGGCGCCGTAGTTGTCGATGTGGCGTCGAGGATCCTTGCCCAGGGCCTCACACGCCGCGATGATCGCGTCGAACCCCTCACGCATCTGCTTCGTCGAGAAGTTCGTGTGGGCACCGGCGCCGTTCCATTCGCCCTTCACCGGCTTGGGGTCGAGCGTCGCGGAGATGTCGTAGTCCTCGGCGATCCGGTACAGCAACCAGCGGGCGATCCAGAGCTGGTCCGACACTTCCAGCGGACCCAACGGTCCCACCTGGAACTCCCACTGGCCGGGCATGACCTCGGCGTTGATACCCGAGATGCCAAGGCCGGCCTCGAGGCATGCGGCGAGGTGTTCTTCGACGATGTCCCGCCCCCACACCTCGTCCGATCCGACGCCGCAGTAGTAGAAGCCCTGCGGGGCGGGGAACCCGCCCTGGGGGAACCCGTAGGGACGGCCGTCCTTGAAGAACGTGTACTCCTGCTCGATGCCGAACAACGGCTCGAACGACGCATACTCGTCGGCCGTCTCGACCAACTTCGCCCGGGTGTTCGACGGGTGCGGGGTCATGTCGACGTCGAGCACCTCACACAGCACGAGCCGGTTGTCGCCACCCCGGATCGGGTCCGGCACATCGCGCACGGGCCGCAACACGCAGTCCGAGGACTCGCCCGGCGCCTGGGAGGTGCTGGAACCGTCGAAGCCCCACAGCCCCAACTCGGCGCCATCGGCGCAGACTTTGGTCTTGGACCGCAGCCGGGCGGTGGGCTTGGTGCCGTCGATCCAGATGTATTCGGCCATGAAGGGCACTGGGAACTCCTCGGAATCGGTCCGTTCCGTGGTGGCGGCCCGGACGGTGAACGTGTCGATGCTCCAATGATCCGCCGGCGTTGTTTCCCGACGGTGACCGCTGTGTGAACGGCGTGTGAACACACCGAGGGGCGTGGTCCCGGTGGCGGACGGCGTGTGAACAGCATGTGAACTTAGTGGCCGGTGCCTTCCCCTGCTCAACCGCGTCACCCACAATGGCAGCCGTGGAACCTCATGTCGACTACGTCCTCCAGACCGTCTCCGAGCGTGACGTCCGGTTGATCCGCCTCTGGTTCACCGACGTGCTCGGCCAGCTCAAGTCGTTCGCGATCACCCCGGCCGAGCTCGAGAACGCGTTCGCCGACGGCATGGGGTTCGACGGTTCCGCGATCGACGGCTTCAGCCGCACCGTCGAGAACGATCTGCTGGTGCAGCCGGATGCGTCCACGTTCGAATTGTTGCCGTGGACCGACCGCCACAGCACCGAGGCACGCATGTTCTGCGACGTGACCGAACTCGACGGCACCCCGCACCCCGGCGATCCCCGCCAGGTGCTCCGCCGCCATCTCGACACCGCCAGTGAGCGGGGCCTGAGCTTTCTCGTCGGACCGGAGATGGAGTTCTTCTATTTCGCCGACGACTCCGACGCGGCGGTGCCCACCCCGCTGGACCAGGGTTCCTATTTCGATCTCACCACCTCCGACATCACCTCGGAGCTGCGCAAACGCACCATCCAGGCGCTGGAGGTCATGGGGATCCCGGTCGAGTACTCGTTCCACGAGGACAGCCCGAGCCAGCACGAGATCGACCTGCGCCACACCGACGCGCTGTCGATGGCCGACAACGTGATGACGTTCCGGCTGATGGTCCGCGAGATCGCGCTGGAGGCCGGGGTACTGGCCACGTTCATGCCCAAGCCACTGCCCGAAGTGCAGGGTTCGGGGATGCACATCCACCTGTCGCTGTTCGACGACGACCGGAACGTCTTCGCGGACCCGGCCGACCCGCTGCAGCTCTCGGGCACCGCACGGAGTTTCGTGGCAGGGCTGTTGCGCCACGCCGCCGAGATCACCGCGGTGACCAATCAGTTGGTCAATTCCTACAAACGACTCGTGACCGGTTCAGAGGCACCGTCGTTCGTCACGTGGGCACGCAGCAACCGTTCCGCGCTGGTCAGGGTGCCACCCACCCGGCCGGGACGGGAGGAGTCGGTACGTCTGGAGTACCGCTCGCCTGACCCGGCGTGCAATCCGTACCTCACGTTCTCGCTGCTGCTCGCGGCGGGACTGCGCGGGGTCGACGAGGGCTACGAGCTGCCGACCCGGACCGACGACGACCTGTCGTTGTCGTCGGCCGCGGAACTCACCGCCCGTGGGATCGCGCCCCTCCCCCAGTCTCTCGCCGAGGCGCTGGACGTCATGGAATCGTCCGAGCTGGTACGAGAGGCGCTGGGCGACCACATCTTCACCTGGTTCCTGCGCAACAAGTGGACCGAATGGTCCGACTACCGCGCACAGGTCACCCCGTTCGAGCTCGAGCGCTACCTGCAGACCTGGTGACCGGGCCGTGCATAGCCACCGGAACCTGCGCGTCTGTCGATCGAGTCCGCCCGGCTCAGCGGTGCTTCTGGCGCCCGTGGGGGCAAGACCGCTGAGACGATGGCGCAGACCTGGCATGCGCCGGGCACGAGCACGCCGTCCCGGCGGGGTGGTGCCGCGACGGCCCCGGGCGGGAATGCTTTTGCCGACGGGCTCTGGGAGAATCTGATCGTGCGCCCGTTGCTGGTGTTCCCCGACCCGCCGAGCGACGTCGCGCGCGCGCTGGAACACACCGGGCACCCATTCGAGATCGTCGATTCGCTCGCAGCAGAACGGCACCGACGGCCCGACGACGGTTGGTCCGGCGGTGTGCTCGTCATCGACACGACGGTCGACGAGGTCATGGTGTTCGCCGCCAACCTCCGGGCGGACCTCCCCGAGATACCGCTGTTGATCGTGACTCCCGAAGCCTGCATCGACCGACTCGACGGACCCCCGGAGTCCTTCGCCGACTTCTGCGTGACGCCGGTGCGACCCGTGGAGCTCGCGCTCCGACTCGACCGCCTGGTCCGGCCGGCGCGTGACGACGGCGACGACACCGACGAGTTGATCGTGTACGGCCCGCTCATGATCAACCCGGTCACCTACCAGGCGATGATCGACACCGAACCCCTCGACCTGACCTACATGGAGTACGAGCTGTTGAAGTACTTCGCGCAACGCCCCGGGCGGGTGTGCACCCGTGAGGTACTCCTCGGTCAGGTCTGGGGATACGAGTACTACGGCGGTGCCCGCACCGTCGACGTGCACGTGCGCCGCCTCCGGGCGAAGCTCGGTGAGCCCCACGCCGGGCTGATCAGCACCGTGCGTTCGGTCGGCTACCGGTTCGGCAAGGCTCACTGGGGCTGACCGGGCCGGGTCGTCGGGCCGGGTCGCCGTGCCCGCCCCGCCGGCGGCCCGCTACGGTGACGACACGGTCCCGCGGCGCGTGCCGGGACCACATCATCGCTGACGTGAACGGAGATCGACGTGTCCGAGGTCGTGCTGTGTGAAACCACCGATCGAACCGCGCTCGTCACCCTGAACCGTCCCGAGGCGCGCAACGCGCTGTCGAGCGAGGTGCTCGGTCGGCTCGCCGAGGTGATGGCCGCCGCCGACGCGGACGACTCCGTCGACGTCATCATCGTCACCGGCGCCGACCCTGCCTTCTGTGCAGGTCTGGACCTCAAGGAACTCGGTTCGGGCGGCGGCCCCGGCCCGATGCCGGACTTCCGCCGCACCGACGGAACCCGCGGGCCGTTCGGGTCGGTCACCAAACCGGTCATCGGCGCGGTCAACGGCGTCGCGGTCACCGGCGGGCTGGAGCTCGCGCTCGCCTGTGATTTCCTGATCGCCTCGGAACGGGCCCGGTTCGCCGACACCCACGCCCGGGTCGGCATCCAGCCCGGCTGGGGTCTCACCGTGCTGCTCCCCGAAGCGATCGGTATGCGACGGGCACGGGAGATGAGCGCCACCGGCAACTTTCTCGACGCCGCCACGGCACTGCAGTGGGGGCTGGTCAACCACGTCGTCCCGCATCGAGAGCTGCTCGGGTACGCCAGAGGCTTGGCTGCCGACATCGCATCGAACGATGCGCGCGCGGTCCGCCGGATCTACGCCACCTACGATGACAACAGCCTCGGCACCGGCCGCGACGGCTGGGAGACCGAGGGCCGGGTGGTCGCCGAATGGAACGACGGCCGCTTCAGCCCGACCGACATCGAAAGTCGACGCGCCAAGGTGGCCGAACGCGGTCGGGGTCAGCTCTGATCGCCGCTACGGCGAGCCGAGCGCGAGTCCGAGCGATGTCCGCCATGGATCACGCGTCACTGCTCGACTGACTGCTCGCCGCTCGCTGCTCGACGATTGGCCCCTGCAGCCCGGACGACATGCGACCGGACCGGGCTGGCAGACGACGGTTCACGAACCGGTGACTCGCACCGGTTCACCCCCGCTCAGGCGGGGCGTACGTCTTGTGCCTGGTCACCCTTGGGACCCGACACCACCTCGAATTCCACTGCCTGGCCTTCTTCGAGGCTGCGATAGCCGTTCATCTGGATGGCCGAGTGGTGCACGAAAACGTCAGAGCCTTCGTTCCGGGCGATGAACCCGTAGCCCTTTTCGTTGTTGAACCACTTGACGGTACCGGTCGCCATCTGCGCGACCCCTTTCTATTCTGCCGGGTCGCTGCTTGAGGGGCGCCCTGCACTGCGATGAGTACGGGCACTGTAGTAGATCCGGCGCGCACGACAGAAAAGTATCGCGAAATTTTCTCGGCGAGCTCTGGGCGGGGGTTCGCGGCCGCGGCGGGGTTCAGGATTCGAGTTCGAGGAGTTCAGAACCCTCGAACCGCTGTTTGCCGTCGGAGGTGAGCAGCGTTCCCAGCAGCCACGCGATCACGGCGCAGCCCATGATCACCGCGATCGGGAACAGCACGATCAGGATGACGGCCATGACGATTCCACCTGGCATGGGGTTCAGTATCGCGCGGTGGTCGCTGCCGTAACGAACCTTTCTGCGACTCCGGCCCGAACAGTCGTCACCGGTCGAGCGGGCGGTACGCCCACGCGTCGATCTCGACGAGCGCACCGAGTGGCAACTCGGTCACGCCACAGGCCGTCCGGGCGGGGCGGGGCTCGTCGAACAACTCGACATAGGTCGCGTTCATGGCGGTGTAGTCGTTCATGTGGCGCAGGAACACGGTCGTCTTGACCACGTCGGCGAGGCTCGCCCCTTCCGATTCGAGCAGTCCACGCAGATTCTCGACCGATTGGCGCAGCTCGGCCAACAGGCCACCGGTGACCATGACGCCGTCGACCGCGCCGATCTGTCCCGACGAGATGAGCCAGTCCCCGGTCCGCACGATAGGACGGTACGGACCGATCGGAGTCGCTGCCATGGGGTTCCCTCTTTTCGGTCGCTCGTATCGGTCTCTC
>JBDZUV010000040.1:13694-24307 GCA_040255345.1 Actinomycetota bacterium
GATCGGAGTCGCTGCCATGGGGTTCCCTCTTTTCGGTCGCTCGTATCGGTCTCTCGGCCGTCCCGTGGAGACCGACCACACCTGTTCAGGCTTCGCGGTGACGTTAGTCGCCGTCGGAACCCCCTGTCGGTCGTGGTCAGCCCCGGGGCGCGCCGATAGCGTGCGGGTCGTGCGCAATCGTCTCGATCTTCCCGCCGGCGGCGCGCCCGCCGAACCACCCCTCGACTCAACAGCCCCGGCGCTTCATCGGCGACCGTTGACCCGCCGTGCCGTTCTCGTCGGCGGCGCATCCGCGCTCGTGCTCGCCGCGTGTTCGTCGAAGTCGTCCGGCGATGCGTCCGACACGACGCCGGCGATGACCGCGTCACTGCTGGCGTTGTTCCCGCTGAACGACTACATCACCGCCGAGGTGCCCCAGCGGATCGCGTTCGCCATCGCCGATCCGGGCGGTGGGCTGGCACCGAAGGGCCCCGCGTCGCTCGTGTTCACCATCACCGATCCGGCCGGTGCGCGCCGCACCCAGGAGGTGACCGGCCGCAGCACCGGACTCCCCTACACCTACTACCCGATTCATTTCACCCCGTCGAAGGGTGGCAACTTCACGGTGAAGGCCGTCGTCGACGGCTCAGAGGTGAGCTCGACGTTCACGGTCGGGGCCAAGGGATCCTCGGACGTTCCCGGCCCGACCGACAAGCTGCCGTCGATGAAGTCGCCCACGACCGGCGACCATCTCGGCGTCGACCCGATCTGTACGCAGGACCCCGAGTGTCCGCTCCATGCGGTCAGCCTCGATGCCGCGCTGGGTCAGGGAAAGCCCGTGGTCTACCTGGTCGCGACGCCCAAGTTCTGCCAGACCGGTATCTGCGGGCCGGTGCTCGAGGTGCTCGAGGCGACGGCCGGTGCCTATGACGGCAGGATCACCTTCATCCACCAGGAGGTGTACGAGTCGGCGACCGAGGCGGCCGAGAAGGGCGCGACGGCCACGCTGGCGCCCCAGGTGCAGGAACTGCACATCCAGTCGGAACCGGTCCTGTTCATCACCGACTCCGCCGGCGTCATCCGCCACCGGCTCGACACGGCCTATGACCGGAGCGAGTTGAGCGAAGCGCTCGACGACGTCCTGGCCTGAGCGTCAGCCGAGGAGGACGACGCCGGAATGCGCCGGCCGGTCGCAGCCGAACTGCCGGTCATCCAGGCAAGCAGTCCGAGGAGGATGACGCCGGAATGCGCCGCCTGGTGGCCGGCAGCTAGCTGAAGGAGTTACCGCACCCGCAGGTACTCGTGGCGTTCGGGTTGTCGATCGCGAACCCGGCACCTTCGAGGCCCTCGGCGTAGTCGAGCGTGGCTCCGTCGAGCATCGGCAGGCTGCCCGGGTCGACCACGACCTTCACCCCGCTGAAGTCGGCTGCCACGTCGTCGCCGGCGATGTCCGAGTCGAAGTACATCTCGTAACTGAACCCCGAACACCCACCCGGTTTGACCGCGACGCGCAATGCGAGACTTTCGTCGCCCTCGGCGGTGATGAGCTCACGAACCTTGGTGCTGGCGTTCTCGGTAAGAGTGATCACGGGCCATTCCTCCTGGGAATTCACATGGCGGTGCCCACCACCATATCGACCGCGCGGGGCAACGGCCAGGGTTGGTGACATGTTCGCCTCACCCGGCTCACCGACGGGGAGTCGCCGATACGCTGCGGCCCATGAAGGTGCATCCGATCCCGACCGCCGACGACATCCGTGGCTCGCTCGCCGCGGTGATCGACCCCGAGTTGGGCTCGAACATCGTCGAACTCGGCATGGTCCGCGGTGTGACCGTCGACGACGCCGGCAACGTCGACATCTCGATCGTGCTGACCACCGCTCGTTGCCCGCTGCGCGGTCAGATCAAGAAGGACATCGACCGCCGGATCGATTCGCTCCCCGGCGTGGCCTCGACGCACATCACCTGGGAGGAGATGGACGCCGACGAACGCAAGGCGGCGATGGACCTCGCCCGCTACAACATGTCCCAACGCACCGAGCAGTCGTCGCTGGCGCCCACCACCCAGGTGATCCTGGTCGCCTCTGGCAAGGGCGGGGTCGGCAAGTCGTCGGTCACCGTGAACCTGGCGGTCGCCCTGGCCCAGCGCGGGTTGAAGGTCGGGGTGCTCGACGCCGACATCTGGGGCTTCTCGGTGCCGCGCATGATCGGCGTGTCGGGCCGTCTGCAGGCCGAGGCCCGTGACGGCGAGAGCGTGATGCTCCCGAACGTCCGCAGCTTCGCGCCCGGTGAGGTGCGGGTCGTCTCGATGGGCTTTCTCGTCGAAGACGAATCCTCCGCGCTGATGTGGCGCGGGCTCATGCTGTCGCGGGGCGTCCAACACTTCCTCCAGGACGTCGACTGGGGCGACGACCTCGACTACCTGCTCGTCGACATGCCCCCGGGCACCGGCGACGTACAGATGTCGATCGCGAAACTGATCCCCCGCGCCGAGGTGATCGTCGTGACCACGCCGGCCCTGGCCGCGCAGAAGGTCGCCAGTCGTATGGTGTCGATGGCCCGCAAGAACTACCTGCGGGTCGCCGGCGTCATCGAGAACATGTCGGCGTTCGTGTGCGACCACGGTACGAGCTATGAACTGTTCGGCTCCGGCGGCGGTGCCGATCTCGCCGAGGAGGCAGGGGTGTCACTACTGGGCCAGATCCCGCTCGCCCCCGAGGTCGTGACCGGAGGCGACACGGGTCACCCCGCCGTGCTGGGCGACTCCGCGAGTGCGGCCGCGTTCCGGGATGTGGCCGAGACGATCCACCTCGCCGCGGTGCCGCTGACGGAGATGTCCACGTGCACGGCACGCAGCGCGATCGCGGACCTGATCCGCAAGAAAGCCCGCGCCGCTGCTGCCGCGCGTGAGGCCGAAGCCGTCGGCACCAGCGCGCCCTGACCGAGGGCCGGCACCAGGACTACTCGGCCATGCGGAGGACCTGGGCCGGATCGACCGACGCCGCCTGCGATGCGGGAAGGAGCGACACGGCGAGGGACGCGAGGAACGGCACCACCGCGAGCAGGCCGATCGTCGGCCAGGGCACCGCGTAGGGCATCACCTCACCTCCCAGTGCCGCGGAACGCGACAGCATCTGGAACGAAACCAACAACCCGAGACCGACGCCGGTCGCGATTCCCTGCCCGGCGATGAAGGTCGCCTCGATGAGGAAGGCGCCGCGGACCGTGTCGGGCGAGAATCCGATGACCCGCAGCATGCCGACCTGGCGGCGCCGTGCCCGCGCCGCACGCACCATCACGACGGCCAGGCCGGCGATTCCCACGACCAACCCGATCGCCATGTACCGCTGCATGAGTCGCAGAAAGCCGAGCTCGACATTCATCGAATCGGCGACCTTCGCAGCGTACGTCGAAGCTTGCACCCCGTTGGTCACCAGGTCGCGCTGCAATCGGCGCGCGACGTCGTCGGCGTTCGTGTCTGGCGCGACCCTGACCGAGAAGCGACTCGGCACCGCGCCGTTGCCGGCGAGCGCCCGGAGGCTGCGTGCCGAGACCCACGACCCGACGCCGGTGACGTCCCTGGTCATCACCCCGACCACCTGGTAGGTGGTGGACCGGCCCGAGACCGGATCGTCGGCCCGCACCGTCGTCCCCGGCCCGACCGAACCGCGGCCCGCGCCCGACACCCCATCGGTGTCCCCGAATCGTTCGTCGACGACGATCAGGTGCGGGTCGTCGACGAGTGCCTCGAAAGCGGCTCGGTCAGATGGAAACCGCGCGGCCCGCTCGGTGAGGTGCGGCACGCCCCAGGCGAGCATCGGCGTGTCGAATCCGCTCGCCGGCCACGCATGGGGTTCCGCGCCACGGGCAGTGGCGAAGCGCGGCGTCCCACGCCAGATGGTCTGCACGCCGGTGACGCCGGGGACGGCGGCGACCGCGGCCGCACTCGGAGGATTCGAGGGGTTCGCGTCGACCACGAGGTCGCCGCCTGCGGCGACCTGACGCGTCATCGTCGCCATCTGGTTCTGCGAGATCTGCCCGTACACGGCGACGAATGTGAGGGTGAACACGATGAGCGCGTACATGCCCACGAGCATCCCGGTGCGGAACACCTTCTCCAGCGGGTACGCGAGGCCCAGGCGGATGGCGAGACCGCGGCCGGTGCGCGTCACCAGTCCGGTGCCGATCAGCCAGGTCCGATCCAGTGCGGTGGCCAGGCCCACCGCGGCCGCGACCATGACCACTCCCTGGATGACATACACCGGGATACCGGTGTGGTCGGTGATGCGTGGCACGAACGTGAACACGCCGATGCACCACACCAGCGTGCCGATCGACGCGACGGCGGTCGTGAGTCGACGACCGATCAGCGGCCGCAGCAGCGGAATCGCCGAGCACAAACCGATCGGTGGGCCGAGCACCGCGGCCAGCGGCACCACGGCGAGCAGCCCCCACAGGGCCAGTGCGGCACCGGCGACCACACCGACCGCCGCGGGTAGCGACGAGCGGAGCACGTGATGACGGTGCGGAACCTCTGACAGGTCCCGTAGCGCCCTGACGATGTCGAGCCGAGCGATCCGTCCGCTGGTGATCCACACCGTCGCCATCGACAGTCCCAGCCCGATGAGCCCGGCGGTGATCAGCACGCCGGCCGGCACCACGAGGCGCAGGCTGAATGCCGCTCGACCGGGTTCGCCGGTCTCGGCAGCGGGCCCGATCAGACCCGAGGCGCTCGAGACCACCGCCCAGGCGAGTGCCGCACCGGCGAGGCAGCCGAGCACCGAAGCGGCGACCGCGTAGCACAGGCCTTCGAGGCTGAACACCCGCATGAGGTGCCAACGCTCCAGCCCGGTCGCCCGGGCGAGGCCCAGTTCACGTTTGCGCTCTTCGGCGAGCATCACGAACAGGTTGACGAGCAACAGCAGGCCGGCGAGCACGCTGAAGGTCCCCACGCCGGTGAACAGTTGCCCCATCGCGTGACCGCGCCGATCGGCCTCGGCGAGCAGGTCGGCCTTCGACGTGGCGACCTCGACGTCGAAGCGGGGCCCGAGCCGGTGCCTGATCGCCTCGGTCACGGCTTCGCTTCGATCGGCACCGTCGAACAGGCCGCCCTCGTTGGACACGAACACGACACCTCGCGGCGGTGTCGTCCCCGCCGCGGTGGCCCGGGCGGCCATCGACTGCAGGGCGTCGGGAGGCACGATCACATCGGCGGCGCCGGCGAGACCCAGCCGGTCGGCGACCGCGGTCACGGTGAAGGTACGGGTCGCTCCATAGGCATGTACCTCGATCTTTCGGCCGACACCGACCTGGAGTGCATCGGCCAGGGGGCGCGACACCACCGCCTCGGCGGCGCCGAGCCGGCCGGGGACGTCGTGCAGACCCGTGTCCGCGGGACGGTTCCCGAAATCACGTGCGGCTGCCACGTCGAGTCCGAGCACGTCGACCGACGGCTCGGCGAGCCCGACCGACCCGGCCGGTCCGTCGGCGTGGGACGCTCCACCGGTCGCCACCGTCGCGGTGGTCTGCAGCGCCGGGAGAATGCCGTCGGAGTGTGGCAGGGGCGGCGTGCGAAGGGCTTCGGTGACCACCCCGAGCTCGTCGAGGTGCGCGACGGTGACCGTTTCGTCGATCGGTCCGAGCCGGGTGCGTGCGGAGTCCCGGACCGAGGCATGGAAGGACGCTCCGACGAGAAAGGCCGACGCGATGATCGCCGTGCCCAACGACGAACCGACCACGACCAGGATCGCCTCAGTCCGCCGCCGGACGAGGTTCCGAAAAGCGAGCCGCCGGAAGCCCGGGCGGCGAACGAGATCGTGGGCTGCGACGGCCAGCATCGCGACGAGTACGGCCGCACCCAGACCGGCGGCGATCTCGATCACGGCATCGTGCTCATTTTCCTGCACTCATGCGGGCGACCTCGCCGTCGGGTGCGCTCTCGATCGCGAGTTCGGGTTCAGGAGGGATGTTCTCGGGCGGTCCGTCGAAGTCGATCGCCCCGTCGACGACCTGGATCAAACGCCCACCCGTGGCACCGATCGCCCGATCGTGGGTCACCACGACCAGCGTCTGCCCCGACTCGTGGACTTCGTGGAGGACGCCGAGCACCTCCCCTGCCGTGCGGTGGTCGAGGCTCCCGGTGGGTTCGTCGGCCCAGATGATGTGGGGGTCGGTCACCAGCGACCGGGCGATCGCCACGCGTTGCTGCTCGCCACCGGAGAGCTCGAGGGGTCGGCGGTGCATGCGGTCGGCGACCCCGAGACGTTCCAGCGAGTGTTCCGCGGCGGCGCGGGCCTGGCGGGGTGCCACGCCGACGCACAGCAGCGGCAGCTCGGTGTTCTCGAGTGCGGTGAACACCGGGATCAGGTTGAAACTCTGAAAGACGAACCCCATGCGTTTGGCGCGCAGGCGCGTGCGGCGACGGTCGCTCATGCGATGGATGTCGACCCCGTCGACGAACACGGTGCCCGCATCGATCGAGTCGAGTCCGCTCAGACAGTTCAACAGGGTCGTCTTGCCGTTGCCCGACGGCCCCATGACCATGACGAGTTCCCCCGAGTGGATCTCGAGGTCGATGCCGCGGAGCACCTCGACGTCGCCGGCGGGGTTGCGGTAGACCTTGCGGACGCCCGTCGCGACCAGCAGCGGCCCGGGCGGTTCGTCGTGCGTGATCAGCTCCAGCTCAGCGGATGCGCATGCCACGCAGCGCCTCGGGCGGTGTGCCCACGACGCGACGGGGTGGCGCTTCGGTTGCGGGAGTGGCGCAGACGTCGGGTTCGTCGACCGAATCGGTGCGGGCACCGCGCAGTGCGAGACGACAGCCGAACTCGGTCTCGACCGAGAGCGACTCGCCCAACTCGTCGACGACGTCGAGCGTGACCGATTCGGTACCCGGGTAGAGCTTGCGCAGGTATTCGGGCGCGTACACGGTCACCCCGGCGACCTCGCCGACGGCCTCCTGGTCTGGCCCGGGCCAGAAGTCCTCGTACAGGAACGGCGCAGTCGACTCACAACACCCGGTTCCGATGGTGATCGTGAGGCGACCGTCGCGGACCCCTTTCACCTTGTCGATGATGTCTTCGGCCTGCTTCGTCGCGTCGATCCGCATGGTCTGCATGGTAGAGACAGGAACGGCGAAGTGCACCCATTCACCCCGACGCACTCACCGAACTCGCCCAAGCGCGGATCGAGGTCACCACCATGCCCGACACCGAGCCACCCATCGGCCCTGCCGACCAGCACTTGCGGCTCGACCATCCGACCGTTGCCGACGGCGCCGCGCTGTGGCGGATCGCGCGCGATTCAGAGGTGTTGGACGTGAACTCGCCGTACGCGTACCTGCTGTGGTGCCGCGACTTCGCTGCCACCTCGGTCGTTGCCCGGCTCGGCGACGACTCAGCGGTCGTGGGGTTCGTCACCGGGTACGTGCGGCCCGATGACCCGGAAGTCGTGATGGTGTGGCAGGTCGCGGTCGACGCGGCTGCCCGCGGGCGCGGCGTCGCCGGCGCGCTGTTGGACCGCGTGTTCGACGACGCCCATCGTCAGCGCCCGACGGTCACGTTTCTGGAGACCACCATCACCGACGACAATGCCGCGAGTCGGGCCCTGTTCGCGGCATTCGCGGCCCGGCACGGCACCGAACTCGTGCGGTCGCCGTTGTTCGAAACGCAGCACTTCCCAGGCGATTCCGGCGACGGCCACGCTGCCGAGGTGCTCCACCGCATCGGCCCGATCCACCGCTGAGTACCCGTTCGATCCGGCGTTGGGCATCGATTTCGGGGCTCGGCGAAGGTCGGCGAGGCCGGCTCTGGGGCGACGAGGTTCGGCCCGGCGACGGGTTCACGTCGTGCTCGGAGGATTCGATCGGATCGGGATCTTCGGGTGGTGCTGCTACGGTGGACGGCACGCAACGCACGGCCGTCAGCCTGACGATCGTTCGAGCGGGGTGGTTCGCCGGTAGTGACGAAACTGAAGGATCGGTGCGGCGGGGCAGGAGCCTCGCCCCGATCCACGGTTGCGCCTCCGAGCTGATTCGGGGGCTCTCACCATGACGCGATCCTTCATTTTTCCGCCGCCGTAGCGAATCGTTCCGCCGATCCACCCAGGAGGATCCGCAGAACAATGGGACAAGAAATCTTCGCCGCTTACGAGTCAGAGGTCCGCAGCTACTGCCGCTCGTGGCCGGTCATCTTCGATCAGGCCAGAGGGTCCACCTTGTGGGACACCGACGGCAACGCCTACCTCGACTTCTTCGCCGGCGCGGGCGCGCTGAACTACGGGCACAACCATCCGATCGTCAAAGCGGCGCTGAACGAGTACCTCGCCGAGGATCGGATCATCCACTCGCTCGACATGTTCACCGTGGCCAAGGAGACCTTCCTCCGTCGCTTCCACGACGTGGTCCTCGCCCCGAACGGCCTGGACTACAAGGTCCAGTTCCCCGGGCCGACCGGCACCAACGCCGTGGAAGCCGCGCTCAAGATCGCCCGCAAGGTGACCGGGCGCGAGACGATCGTGAGCTTCACCAACGCCTTCCACGGCATGACCCTGGGTGCGCTGTCGGTGACCGGCAACTCGATGAAGCGTGGCGGTGCCGGTGTACCGCTGGTGCACACCGTGCCGATGCCTTATGACAACTACCTGGATGGCTCGACGCCGGACTTCATGTGGTTCGAGCGGCTGCTCACCGACTCGGGCAGCGGCCTGGAAGACCCGGCCGCGGTCATCGTGGAGACCGTTCAGGGTGAAGGTGGCGTGAACGTGGCCCGCGGCCAGTGGCTCCGCGCTCTCGAGGAGTTGTGTCGGGCCCACGGCATCCTGCTGGTGGTCGACGACGTGCAGATGGGCTGTGGCCGCACCGGTGAGTTCTTCAGCTTCACCGAATACGGGCTCGACCCTGACGTCGTGTGCGTCTCGAAGTCGATCAGTGGGTCGGGGCTGCCCATGGCACTCACCCTGATCAAGCCCGAACACGACGTGTGGGCCCCGGGTGAGCACAACGGGACGTTTCGCGGTAACAATCCCGCTTTCGTCACCGCCGCGGCGGCGCTCGACCTCTGGGCCGACGACACGCTCGAACGCACCACGGCCACCCACGCCACCCAGATGTGTACCGCTCTGTCGTCGATCAGCGACGACAACCCGGCACTGAAGGCCGAGGTACGGGGCCGGGGCGCGATCTGGGGTCTCGACGTGGGCTCGGGCGACCTGGCCGCCAAGATCTGCCGCCAGGCCTTCTCGAATGACCTGTTGGTGGAGACCTCGGGTCCTGAAGGCAACGTCGTCAAGTTGCTGCCCGCCCTGACGATCGAGACCGAACAGCTCGACGCGGGTCTCGACCGGCTCACCGACGCGGTACAGCGGGTCTGCACCTGACCGAGAGCGGCCGTGCAGATCCACCGACGACCATCGACCGACGACCATCGACCATCGACCATCGACCATCGACCGAGAGGACTCTCCCATGATCGTGAAGAAGCTCGACGACATCGTCGACACCGAACGGGACGTGCGTGCTGAGACCTGGCGCAGCCGCCGGCTGCTGTTGGCCGCCGAGGGGCGCGGCTACTCCCTGCACGACACCGTGCTCTATGCGGGCACCCAGACCGAGATGGAGTACGTGAACCACGTCGAGTCGGTGTACTGCATCGAGGGCGAGGGCACGCTGGTGGATCTCACCAACGATCGGATCCATCCGCTCACCCCCGGCACGCTGTACGTGCTCGACGGGCACGAGCGGCACCGGGTCGACGCCGAGACCGACCTGCGGGTGCTGTGCGTGTTCACCCCGCCGGTCACCGGCGCCGAGGTCCACGACGCCAATGGTGCCTACCCGCTGGTCACCGAGGAGTCGGCATGACTGCCGTGGGTGACGTCGACGCGGCGGTCGCCGACCGCTACCCGACGCGACTCGCCGAGGGTGAGCCGACCCCGTTTCCCCGAGTCGATCCGGTCGTGTGGGGAATCGCACCCGGTCCGGTGACCGATGGCGACGTCGAGGGATACGACCGCGACGGGTTTCTGGCGATCGACCAGCTCGTGCCGCCCGCCGAGGCCGCCGAGCTGCTCGCCGAGGCCCACCGGCTCGCGGGTGACCCCCGTGGTCGTGACGATGAACGCTGGGTGCGTGAGCCCGGCAGCGACGAGGTCCGGTCGGTGTTCGAGGTGCACCGGATCTCCGAGCGGTTTGCCTCACTCGTCGCGGACGTGCGTCTCGCCGGGATCGCCCGGCAACTGCTCGGCTCGGATGTGGCCATCCACCAGAGTCGCATCAACCTCAAGCCGGGCTTCGGTGGTAAGGAGTTCGACTGGCATTCGGATTTCGAGACCTGGCACGCCGAGGACGGACTTCCGGCGATGCGCACCGCGAGCATCTCGCTCGCGCTCACCCCGAATCTGGCGAGCAACGGGCCGCTGATGATCATCCCCGGCTCCCACCGCACCTTCATCCCGTGTCTCGGTGAAACACCCGACACGCACTACCGGGAATCGTTACGCCGACAGGTGGTCGGGGTGCCCGACTACGCCGTGATCGCCGAACTCGCCGAGCAGTCCGGCATCCGTGTGCTCACGGGTGCGGCCGGGTCGGCCACGGTGTTCGACAGCAACTGTCTGCACGGGTCGAACTCGAACAT
>JBDZUV010000183.1:0-4427 GCA_040255345.1 Actinomycetota bacterium
GCGGCATTCCCCGAATCACCGTTGCTCGACGTCTGAGCCGACGCAATGAACTCGGACTCACTCGAGTCGCTCGCGATGATCATCGAGGTATTCGACGAGGCCGGCGTGTCTCACATGCTGGCCGGCTCGTTCGCAAGCTCGCATCATGGTGTTCCCCGGAGTACGGCCGACATCGACCTGGTCGTCGAAGTCGACGACGCGGCGTTCGACCGGCTTCTCGACACGCTCGACACGAGCCGCTTCTACGTGCCGATCGAGACCGCGCATCGCGAGCGACGGTCGGGTGGCCAGTTCAATCTGATCGACATGCGAACCGGGTGGAAGATCGATCTGATCTTCCGCCGTGATCGTCCGTTCAGCCGTGTGGAGTTCGAGCGGCGGCACCAGGCGACGGTCGCGGGGGTTCAGACATACATTGCGAGCGCCGAAGACACGATCCTCGCGAAGCTGGAGTGGGGAGCGGCATCAGCATCCGAACGTCAATGGCGCGACGTCGTCGAGATCCTGCGAGCACGCAGCGGCCATCTGGACGATACGTATCTCGATCGCTGGGCTCCGGAACTCGGTGTCGAAGCAGAATTGGCTCGAGCTCGTCACGCTGCCGCCACCACATGACAGCGTGACGCGTTGCGACACCGAGCGGACAGGCCGCATCGAGGTAGTGGCCGCAGAGCCCATCGCCGCTGGCTGATCGCCCGATCGTTGCATCGGACTCCGGTCGCACCTCCGAGCTGCCAAATGCGTCAGTGGAGGCGTCCGATCCATGACGTCGGGGCGGCGAGCCCCCATGCGCGCAGATAGCGGAACGCAAGGCGACGGCCGACCCAGCGGCCTGATGCCGCGACAGCGCCTACCGTGAAGGTCGCGGACGCGATACCGATGACGACCGTTCTCGGGTTGAGGTCGACGTCGGCCAGGAGGAGAGGTACTGCCCAAGACCACGCACAGAGGCCACATCCCACCAGCGCGGCGGCCATGCCGATGGCCCCTAACGCGTTGGTGAATCCGGTGGGATCCGTCGGTGGGTCATGGTGGCGGCGAATCCACGCGGCCAGCGCAGCGGCGCCGGGAATTCCGACGACCGCCCCCACCATGGCGCCGATCGGGACACTGACCATGAAGTAGAGCATCGACGCCGGTCCCAAGCAGAACAGCGCGCTCAGGGCGCCTCCGACCGTGATCCACCACCACGCAGCCAGTGCCAATCGTCGGTGTTTCGGCCAGGAGAGCCCGGCGGAGCCGATGCCGGTCGAAATCGGAGGTTCGTGTTCGGGCACGTGTGGGCGAAGATCGGGTTGCGCCGACGAATCCGGCGTCATCGATGGATCCGTAGCCATTGGCGGCGGAACCATGGAGGCGGAATGTCGAGGCCCCAGGCGCGCAGGTAGCGGACGCCAAGCCTGCGACCGACCCATCGGCCCGAGAGGGCGACGCCTCCCCCGGCTACGGTCGCGAACGCGACGACGATCGCGACGATGCTCAGGTTCCAGACCCGTCCGGATCCGAACAATTCAGCTGCGAAGAGCCACCCCCAAAGGGCGAGTGTGCAACCCGCCAGTGCGCCCACCATTCCGATTCCCTGCAGCGCGAGCATGAAATCTTCGGGGTCACTTGGCGGGTCGTGGTGGCGGTGGATCCAACCGTCGAGCACCATGGCGCCTGGAATGCCGATGACTGCGCCGGCCATGAGGCCGATGGGGATGCTGACCATGAAGCAGAGCAGCGAGAACGGCGGCAGACAAAACCATGCACTCAGGCCGCCGTCGACCGAGGTCCATCCTGCTGTGGGGACTTTCAGTCGTTCCCGGGTCGCTGGCGAAAGTCCGGTGGGGCCAGCGGCAATCGATATCGACCACCCGGGGGAGCTTGGGCGCGACGGGGGGTCCGGCGGCAGAACTGGCCATTGGAACTGAATACTCTGTGAGTGTTTATTCACAGAGTAGATGTGTACACTATTGCCGTGAGCGATGCAACCCCGGACTCCGACCAGATGACGATCGAGGAATTGGCGCACGCCTCTGGTGTCGCTTTCACCACGATCCGCCTTTACCAACATCGGGGGTTGTTGCCGCCTCCGGAGAAGAAGGGACGGGTCGGCTACTACGACGCCTCGCACCTCGCCAGGCTGCAGTTGATCGGTGAGTTGAGCGAGCGCGGGTTCTCGCTCGCCGCGATCAACGAACTGGTCGACGATTGGCAACGCGGTCGTTCGCTCGGTGACGTCCTCGGACTCGAATCCGACGTCGCCACCCTTTTGCAACCGCCGCCGACCATGCGGTTGACACCGGCCGAACTCATGGAACGGTTGAGCGGACTCGCGATGACCGGTGAGGTCATGCAGCGGGCCATCGTGCTCGGGTTGGTCAAAGCCGACGGAACCGACTTCGTCGTCGACCCGACGTTTCTCGAAGTCGGCTCCACCCTGATCGGCATGGGCATTCCCGCCGGTGCTCTCCTGGACGAGTACGAGCATCTCACCGAGGTCACCGAGGCACTCGCTGGGCGTTTCACCGCGCTCTTCGACGACCACCTGTGGCAGCCCTTCGTCGAGGCCGGAATGCCCGAGGACCGTTTCGGTCCGCTGTCGGACGATCTCGCCAGGCTCGCTCCTCTGGCCGAAACGATCACGACGGTGCTGCTCCGCCGAGCCCTGGCCACCGAGGCGTCCCGCTTTCTCGCGGAGAAGGCGCAGGGTTGGACGCCGCAGTCTCCGTCGGCTGGCGGAGCGGACGCGGACGGTGAGGCGACGTCGTGAAGGTCGTCCTCGCCGGTGGAACAGGATCGCTCGGGCGTCGGCTGGCCGACCGGGTCGCACAACGTGGCGACCAAGTCGTCATCCTCACCCGACATCCGCGTGAGGGCGTGGCCCATCGCCAGGTCGTCTGGGATGGCCGAACGGTCGGGGACTGGGCCGACGAACTCGCCGGGGCGACCGTGGTGAACCTGGCAGGCGCGCTGGTCGATCGACGACCTACGGCTGCGAACATCGAACTGCTGCGCGCCTCCCGGGTCGAACCGACGCGGGCGCTGATCGATGCCGCCGCGCGAGGCATGCATCCTCCGTCGCTCTGGCTGCAGATGAGTACCCTGGCCATCTACGGCGACGCCGGTGAAACGATCGTCGACGAGACCCATCCCGTCGCCGACGGGCCTCCCCAGATGGCCGGTGTGGCCAGACCGTGGGAAGACGCCGCGCACGGCTGCGTCGCGCGCCGCGTGGTGATCATGCGGACCGGCCTCGTGCTCGATCGGGGAACCCCGGCATTCGAGCGGCTCGCCCGACTCACCCGCTTCGGCCTGGGAGGACGGATCGCCGGCGGCGACCAGTGGGTCTCCTGGATCCATGTCGAAGACTTTCTCGGGGCGGTCGAACGTCTGCGAGACGACGAGTCGCTCGCCGGTGTCGTCCACGTCACCGCGCCGAATCCGGTCCGCAACCGGGACCTGATGGCAGCCTTTCGTCATGCCCTTCACCGTGGGTGGTCGCCGCCGACTCCCCGGCCGCTCGTGAAGATCGGCGCGCTGATGATGCGCACCGATCCGGCGCTTGCACTCACCGGGCGTCGATGTGTGCCGCGGCGCCTCGCCGACGCCGGCTTTTCGTTCACGTACCCGACACTCGAATCAGCGTTGGGCGAGCTGCTCGGTCGGCGTGACCCGTGACGGTCACCTTCGAGGTGTGTACGGAGATCGTCGCGCCGATCGAGGACGTGTTCGACCTGGCCCGCGACATCGGTGTGCACGTCGCCTCCCAGGCCGGCGCTCGGGAACGCGCGGTCGACGGTGTGACCTCGGGGCCGATCGGACTGGATCAGACCGTCACCTTCCGGGCCCGTCACTTCGGCATCTGGTTCTCGCTGACCAGCCGCATCGTCGCGTTCGAGCCCCCGCACCGGTTCGTGGACCAACAGATCCAGGGGCCGTTCGACTCGATCGAACACGAACACCTCTTCGTCGAATCCGACCATGCCGTCACGATGATCGATCGGGTCGCGTTCACCGCACCGGTCGGTCCCATCGGACGCGTCGTCGAACGGCTGATCCTGGACCACCACCTGCGCAACCTGATCACACGGCGGGGCGCATTCCTGAAAGCCGAGGCGGAGCGGCCGGGACGGTCGTGAGCACAGTGCGGTCGGGCCGCCCGCACGATGTGGTAATGCTCGGACTCGATGGCTCGGTCGTCCCGGTCGGGCCAGGTGAACTCGGAGGGAACGATGAACGATTTGCTCGACAACCCACGATGCGGCGCATTGCGGGAAACCGCCGAGGGGTCGTCGGCGATCGCCGGGTCGGCGGTGAGGTCGGCGCGTCGTCGCACGACGACGGGCGTCGCCGTCGTGCTGTCGCTGGTGCTGCTCGGAACGGCGTGCGGATCCACCAACACCGAGGGCACCCGGTCGACCGCTGCGGCGACGTCGACTGCC
>JBDZUV010000184.1:0-4400 GCA_040255345.1 Actinomycetota bacterium
AAGGCCCCGGCGAAGAAGGCCCCGGCGAAGAAGTCCACGGCCAAGAAGTCCACGGCCAAGAAGGCTCCGGCCAAGCAGGCTCCGGCCAAGAAGGCCCCGGCCAAGAAGGCCCCGGCGAAGAAGGCCACGGCCAACAAGGCTCCGGCGAAGAAGGCGGCTTCCCACCGCTGACCACCCCACGGCGCGCCTTGGCCGCCGAGTTGGTCCGGCGCGGGCTGGCAGGGTCCGACGCCCAGGCGCGTGAGCTCATCGCCGACCATCGGGTCCGGGTGTCGGGCGCGGTCGCCGAAAAGGCTTCACGGCAGGTCGCCGCGTCCGAACCGGTCACCGTCGCCGCGCCGCCACCCCGTTACGTGTCACGGGCGGGGTTCAAACTCGAAGGCGCGCTCGACCACTTCGCTGTCGATCCCGCCGGTCGCGTCGTGATCGACGTGGGATCCTCCACCGGTGGGTTCACCCACTGCCTGCTGTCGCGGGGGGCTTCGACCGTGTATGCCATCGATGTCGGCACGAACCAGTTGCACGAGCGTCTGCTCACCGATGCGCGGGTCGTCGTGCGCGAACGCACCGATGTGCGGTCGGTGACCCGGCATGACGTCGCGGACGCCTGCGATCTGGTCACGGTGGACGTGTCCTTCATCTCGGTCGTCGCTCTGGCGCCTCGACTGGTCGAACTCGCCGGCCCCGGAGGAGAACTCGTGGTGCTGGTGAAGCCGCAGTTCGAAGCGACCCGCCACGAGGCCGACCGTGGCGCCGGTGTCATCACCGATCCCGCCATCTGGCGTCGCGTCGTGGTCGGTGCGGCGGGCGCGTTCTCCCGCGCCGGAGCGGGCATGATGGGGGTCATGGCTTCACCGGTGCGCGGGGCGTCTGGCAACGCGGAATTCTTCATCCACCTCCGCGGGTCGGAACCCGGCCGGGAGCTCACCGACGACCTGCTCGACAGCGTCATGGCAGGGCTCACCTGATGGGCACGATCGGCATCGTGCTGCATCCGGAACGAAGCCTCGCCGGGCGGCTCGCCTCCCAGACGGTCGAATGGGCCGAACGCCACGGTCACCAGGTGCGCCTGGTGGCGTCCGAGGCGGTGCGGTTCGGGCTCGAGCGCTTCGGCTGTGACGACGACGCATTCGCCCGTGACCTCGACCTCGCCGTGTGCTTCGGGGGCGACGGCACGATGCTGCGCACGGTCAGCCGGGTCTCGCCGCACGGGGTTCCGATCCTGGGCGTCAACGTCGGCCAACTCGGCTATCTGAGCGCGATCGAACCAGACGAGCTCATCGAAGCACTCGAACGGTTCTTCTCCGGGCGCTACCAGATCGAGGAACGGATGCAGGCGACCGCCCGGGTCGACTTCCGCGCGGCCGGTGGCGATGCCGAATCGATCACGGCCGAGGCATTGAACGAGATCGTGCTGGAGAAGACGCCGATGGGGCACACCGTGCGCATCGCGGTGTACCTCGACGACGAGTTCTTCACGACCTACGCGGCCGACGGACTCATCGTGGCGACCCCGACCGGTTCGACCGCGTACTCCTTCAGTTCCCGGGGGCCGATCGTCGCACCGAGTCACCGGGCCCTGATCCTCACGCCGGTGTCTCCGCACATGCTCTTCGATCGTGCCCTCGTGCTGGGTCCCGACACGGTGATCCGCCTGGAGTTGGTCGGCCCGAGACCCGGAATGCTGCTCGCGGACGGCCGGATGGTCGCGGACCTGACCGAAGGGGACGCGGTGGTGTGTACCGGCTCGCCGTACCAGGCCCGACTCGTCCGCTTCGACGGAAGCGACTTCCACCGGGTCCTGAAGTCCAAGTTCGGCCTGAACGACCGGTGAGGTTGCGATGCTGGCCGAGCTCGCCGTGTCGAATCTGGGCGTCATCACCGATCTGCGCCTGGTGCTGTCCGACGGCATGACGGTGGTGACCGGTGAGACCGGAGCGGGCAAGACCCTCATCGTGGACGCGATCGACCTGCTGGCCGGGGGGCGGGCCGACCCCGGCGCGGTACGCGAAGGTGCCGGCGAGGCGGTGGTCGAGGGACGCTTCGTGACCGGCACGCAGGAGGTCGTGGTCCGCCGGGTGGTACCGGCCGATGGACGTTCACGCGCGTACGTCGACGGCGAGATGGCCACGGCCAGGACCCTCGCCGAGGTCGTCGCCCGGCAGGTCGAGATCTACGCGCAGCACGCCCAGCACTCGTTGCTCGGCGTCGCCGGACAACGTGCCGCACTCGACCGTTACGCCGGCACCGATCTCGGCGAGCTGCACGAGGCCAGGCGTCGATGCAAGGAGATCGAGGACGCCCTGGCGTCGCTCGGTGGCGACCTCGCCACCCGGGACCGCGAGATCGAGCTGCTGCGGTTCCAATTGGCCGAACTCGACGACGCGGCGCTCGACGACCCCGACGAAGACGAGCGACTCGCCGCCGAGCAGGCCGCGCTCGGCGACGTGGCCGCCGACCGCGGCCGGGCGGCCGAGGCGCTGGCCGCGCTCAGCGGGGATTCCGGTGCACTCGAATCCCTGGGGGTCGCGGTGGCGGCGCTCGCCCCATCGGACGTGTTCACCGCCGAGCACCACCGCATCAGCGGGCTGACGGCCGAACTCACCGACGCCGCGAGCGAGCTGCGCCGCCGTGCCGAGACCGTCGTCGAAGACCCCGAACGACTCGAGGCGGTGACCCAACGGCGTCAACTCCTTGCGACGCTGCGGCGCCGCCACGGCGACGGCACCCTCGCCGGCGTGATCGCCGAGCAGGCCCGGCTCGGCCGGCGCCTCGCCGAGCTGGAGCACGCCGAGGAGCGATCCGCCGGACTGGTCACGGAACTCGACGAAGCCCGGCTCGCCCTGCAGCGGGCCGCGGCGGTGGTGGCGCGAACCCGGCGTGAGGCCGCACCGGAATTGTCGCGCCGGGTCCAGGACGAACTGCGCAAGCTGGCCATGCCGGCCGCGTCGTTCGCCATCGCCGTCGGTGAGCTCGACCCCGGAGACGACGTCGAGATGCGCTTCACCGCCAACCCCGGCACCACGCCCGCGCCGCTGGCCCGCGCCGCCTCGGGCGGCGAACTGGCCCGAGCCATGCTGGCACTGCGCCTGGTGGCGACCTCGGACCAGGACACCGTCGTCTTCGACGAGGTCGACGCCGGCATCGGCGGTGCGGCGGCGATCGCCGTGGGCGGCGCACTCCGACGCCTGGGGCGCACCCGACAGGTGTTCGTGGTGACCCATCTCGCCCAGGTCGCCGCGGCCGCCGACCACCAGATCGGCGTGTCGAAGTCGGTGGTGAAGGGCACGACCCGCACCCGGGCGGACGTGCTCACCGGAGAAGACCGGGTCAGAGAACTTTCGCGCATGTTGAGTGGGCAACCCGCGAGCGACTCGGCACGCGCCCACGCGCGCGAGCTGCTCGCCACTGCCGGAGGGGGAGCGGGGCGGTGACCGACCAGACGGCCACCGGCGCCACCGTCACCGGCATCGTGCGGCTCGACAAACGCACCAAAGATCTCACCTCGCGACTGCAGCCCGGCGACATCGCCGTCATCGACCACGCCGACATCGACCTCGTCGCGGCCGAGACCCTGGTGGCCTGCGGGGTCGGTGCGGTGATCAACGTCGCCGAATCGATGACCGGCCGCTACCCGAACCAGGGTCCACTCGTGCTCACCCGTGCGGGGGTACCGCTCGTCGACCAGGCCGATCCGGAACTGTTCGACCGGGTCAGCGAGGGGCAGGTCGTCGCGATCGACGGCGACACGGTCCGCTGTGACGGGACGGTCGTGGCCCACGGGGTCGTCTTGTCGGTCGACTCGATCGCCGAGCGCCTCACCGTCCTCCGCAAGTCGATG
Organism: Actinomycetota bacterium; assembly: GCA_040255345.1. GTDB lineage: Bacteria > Actinomycetota > Acidimicrobiia > Acidimicrobiales > Iamiaceae > JAFDWI01. The sequence continues at coordinate 3,842 of JBDZUV010000184.1, forward strand.
GGTACCGAGTTGGAGCGGTTCGCCGAGAACACGATCTCCTATCTCCGCCAGGAGAAGCACCTGCTGCTCGACGAGCCGGACCTCCCCGACATTCCCGTCGCCTTCGCGGGTCGCCACGCCCTGATCGTGGTACGCGGAGCCGACTACAAGGAGGATCTCGGCCTGTTGAAGCGCACCGGGTATCTGCGAGACCTCGACCCCGTGCTGATCGGAGTCGACGGCGGCGCCGACGCGCTGCTCGACTCGGGCTGCACCCCCGACGTGATCATCGGTGACTTCGACTCGGTGTCCGAAAGGGCGCTGCGGTGCGGGGCCGTGCTCGTCGTCCACGGCTATCTCAGCGGTGACGCCCCCGGCTCGAAACGACTCGACGAACTGGGTCTGGACCACAAGGTCTTCCGCGCTGCCGGTACCAGTGAGGACATCGCCATGCTCATGGCGTTCGAGCGTGGCGCGGAGCTGATCGTCGCCGTGGGCTCGCACACCTCGATGATCGATTTTCTCGACAAGGGCCGCAACGGTATGGCCTCGACCGTGCTCGTCCGCATGAAGGTCGGAT
>JBDZUV010000185.1:0-4371 GCA_040255345.1 Actinomycetota bacterium
GACGCGGGCGGACCCGCCGGGAAACTGACGGGCGACCCACCGCAGGGCGTCGTTCCGGGACCAACCGTCGTCGGTCGGACTCACGAACAGGACGATTCGGCGCTCGACCGCGCCCGATTCTCTGCCGGCCGACTCGAGCATGTCGGTCAACCGGCTGTTGGTTTCGCCGAAGCGTCTCGGACTCTGGAACAGCGACAACCATCCGGCCCCGAAGGCGACGATCCGGCGGAGTGCCGCGTCGGAGGTGCCACCGAACCAGATCGGGACGGTGGCCGTCGGTCGGAGGGCGAACCAACCGTCGCTCGCCTGCCAGTGCCCGACCAGCTCGTGCAGCAAGCGGTCCGCAGCTGCACCACGTCGGTGGAAGTCGACCCCGACCCGTTCGAACTCTCGTGGGTGATGGCCGACTCCCACTCCGAGAACGAAGCGTCCGCCGGAAACCAACTGCAGCGTGGTGGCGGACTTGGCGACCACGGCACTTCGGCGCAGCGGGAGCTGGAGCACCCCGGTCCCGATCCGACACCGGGTCGTCGATGCCGCGGCGACGCCGGCGAGCACGAACGGTTCGGCCGAAGGGTGACCCGAGAAGAGATGATCGGTCAGCCAGATCGACCTGCAGCCCGCGGCCTCGAGGTCGGCGAAGAATCCGCCGAGACGGTGCCAGGCGGTGGGGTCGGTGTCGATCGCGGTGACCACGAGTCCGTAGTCGGCCCGACGCGCCGACGGCGCGGCCGTCTGCGCCGATGCGGGTGGGCCCATGGAGGTCAGTGCTCAGGAGCCGATCACGATTTCCACCGGAGCAGCGCGGCCCCGCCGACGTAGCCGCCGCCGACCGCGGCGAGCACGACGTGGTCGCCGTTGCGCAGCTCGCTGCGGTGTTGCTTCCAACCGGCGGAGAACGCGGTCACCACTCCGGCGGCGGACTGGTTGCCGGCCCACTCGTAGTTGTGCCAGTGACGGTCGACGGATACGCCGATGCGCTCGCTGATCTCCTCGATGACGTGGCGACTCGCCTGATGGACGACCACCGCCGTCACCGCGTCTGCGCTCAGGTCGTTGCGATCGAGCAGATCGCGGACGGCTCCGGACCCCAACTTCATCACCTGGCCGAACGAGTAGCGGCCGTCGCTCCGGAAGTGGCCCCTGCTGTGGGTGAAGACCTTCTCGGGATACTCGTGATCACCGTTGAGGACGATGTCGACCACTTCGAAACTCGGCTCGGCCGGCTCGTCGGTCGTGACCAGAACGGCACCTGCCGAATCGCCGAAGAACACACACGAATGCGGGTCGGTGTAGTCCGCGAAAGCGGTGGCGTGCTCGCCCGAACAGACCGCCGCGCGAGTGAATCCGTCGGTCTGCAGCAGTCCGGTCGCGGTCGACAGGGCGTAGATGAAGCTCGCGCAGGCCGCCCGCACGTCGAAGGCGACCGCGGCCGGGTTGTGGGCACGCGCGACATACGACGCCGACGCCGGCAGCACCTGATCGGCGAACAGTGACCCGCACACGATCGCATCCAGCGAATCGCCGGCCCACCCGACGTCGTCGAGAGCATCGCCGACCGCATTCGCGAGCAGATCGCTCACCTGCTCCTCGACACCGAGAACCCGCCGGGCATGCATTCCCAGGTACTTTTCGCTCCACCCCTCGGCGATGCCCGGCACGATCCGTTCCAGATCAGTGCTGGTCAACTCTCGTTCCGGGTGGGCGTGCCCGGAGCCGACCACATGCACCGACCTCGACAGCGGCATACCGGGGCATCGTAGCACCGTCCCGATTCGGACGATCCGTGGGCAACGCAGGCGCTCGTGGGCCCCGACCGAGCGCCGTGGCCCGTCCAGAACGGTGGCGAACGGACGGGTCACCGACGGGGCCGGCTGGGACGGCCGGGCGGGTCGGATCGGCCGGGTCGGATCGGCCGTCGTTCAGCAGGTCGGCCCGGCCGTGTCGGATCAGGCGTCGTTCAGCAGGTCCGCGATCCGGGTGACGCCCTCGACGAGGTCGTCGTCTCCCAGGGCGGTCGACAGCCGAGCGTAGCCAGGGGCAGCGAAGGCTTCGCCGGGCACGATCGCGACCTTCACCTCGTCGAGAATCACCGCCGCCAGATCGAGCGTGGTCGCGATTTCACGGCCGGCGATCGTGCGACCGAGCACTCCCTCGAAACTCGGGAACGCGTAGAACGCACCCTGCGGGTCGAGCACTTCGACCCCGGCGATCCCGCGCAGCAACTCGACCATCCGGCGTCCCCGGCGGTCGAACGCGATCCGCATCTGGGCGACCGCGTCGAGAGGGCCCGACACTGCAGCGAGCGCGGCGCGCTGTGAGATGTTGCCCACGTTCGAGGTCTGGTGTGACTGCAGGTTCGCGGCCGCCCTGATCACGTCGACCGGGCCGATCATCCAACCGACCCTCCAGCCGGTCATCGCGTAGGTCTTGGCCACCCCGTTGACGATCACGACCTTGTCGGCCAGCTCGGGCACGGCCGTCGCGATCGACGTGAACACGTGCGTCCCGTAGGTCAGATGCTCGTAGATCTCGTCGGTGAGCACCCAGATGCCGTGCTCCGCGGCCCAATGGCCGATGGCGACGACCTCGTCGGGGGTGTACACCACCCCGGTCGGGTTCGACGGCGACACGAACACGAGCACCTTGGTGCGGTGCGTACGGGCGGCTTCCAGTTGGTCGACGGTCACCTTGAACCCGTCGGCCGCGGTCGTCGGCAGCTCGACGACGACGCCGCCCGCGAAGCGGACGGGTTCGGGGTAGGTCGTCCAGTACGGCGCCGGCAGCAACACTTCGTCGCCAGGATCGATCAGCGCATCGAAGGCGTTCGAGATGGCGTGTTTGCCGCCGTTGGTGATGAGCACCTGCTCGGGCGCGACCTCATAGCCCGAGTCGCGTCGGGTCTTCGCGGCCACGGCGGCCCGCAGCTCGGGAAGGCCCGCCGCAGGCGTGTAGTGGTGATTCTGCGGGTCGCGGCACGCGATGACGGCGGCCTCGACGATGTGTTCTGGCGTGGCGAAGTCGGGTTCGCCGGCTCCGAAGACGATGACCGGTTCGCCGGCGGCCTTGAGGGCCTTCGCCTTCGCCGTAATCGCCAGGGTCGCGGAAGGCGGGATGGCGGCGGTACGCGCGGCGATGCGTTCTTCGGTGGTGGCGTCGGTCATTTCTACTTTTCACTCTCCTGGGGTCTCAGGCCATAGTGGCAGACGATGACTCCTCCACCCGCAGCGGATTCCGTACCCGAAATCACCATTCCCGAAGATCTGAAGCCCTCTGATGGCCGCTTCGGCTGCGGTCCGTCAAAGGTGCGTCCCGAGGCGATCGAGGCGCTCGTGGCCGACGCGCCCACCTACCTGGGCACGTCTCACCGCCAGCCGACGGTGAAGTTCATGGTGGCCCGGCTCCGCAACGCGATCGCCGAGTTGTTCGCGGCTCCTGACGGCTACGAGGTCCTGCTCGGCAACGGCGGAACGACCGTGTTCTGGGACGCTGCCACGTTCGGACTGATCGAGAACAAGAGCCAGCACCTCAGCTTCGGCGAGTTCTCCTCCAAGTTCGCGAAGGCGACCGCGGCGGCGCCGTTCCTCGACGAGCCCCGGGTGATCGACTCGGCGACCGGCACGCACCCCACGGCCATGGCCGAGGACGACGTGGACTTCTACGCCCTGACCCACAACGAGACCTCGACCGGCGTGATGATGCCGATCGTCCGGCCCGAAGGGGCGAGCGGACTGGTGGGCGTGGACGCCACCTCGGCCGCGGGGGGCCTGCGTGTCGACCTCGCACAGACCGACGTCTACTACTTCGCTCCGCAGAAGTGTCTCGCCGCAGACGGTGGGCTGTGGATCGCGGTCTGCTCCCCTGCCGCCATCGAGCGGATCGGCAGGATCGCGGAGTCGGGCCGCTGGATCCCCGCCTCGATCGACCTGGCGACCGCGCTGGACAACTCCCGCAAGGACCAGACCTACAACACGCCGGCACTCGCGACGATCCACCTCGCGGTGAGCCAACTCGAGTGGGTCAACAACAACGGCGGCCTGGAGTTCGCGGCGTCACGGTGTGATCGCAGCGCCGAGATCATGTACGGCTGGGCCGAGAAGACCGCGTACACGTCGCCGTTCGTGTCGAACCCCGACGAACGGAGCCACGTGGTCGCCACGATCGACTTCGACGAAGCGATCGACGCGTCGATGGTGTCCAAGGTGCTGCGGGCCAACGGGATCGTCGACACCGAGGCGTACCGCAAGCTCGGCCGGAACCAACTTCGGATCGGCATGTTCCCGGCGATCGAGCCGGACGACGTCGCTGCGCTCACCCGCTGCATCGAACACGTGGTCGGCGAGTTGGGCTGAACTTTCTCGCTGCTCGTTG
>JBDZUV010000041.1:0-23912 GCA_040255345.1 Actinomycetota bacterium
CAACTCGACGCTGCGCAGCCGGGTCGCCACGTCGTAGGCGACGGTCGAGACCATCACCTCGTCCGCCTCGGTCGCGGCGACCAGCTCGTCGAGGAACGCCACCGCCTGGTCGGGTGTGCCGGCGATCCGACCCGAGCGATCGCGGGGCGGGGCGAAGCCGAGCAGATTCGGTGTTGCCGGTTCGGGGCTGTCCAGCGCGGCCTGCGCGGCCGCGGGCGCTTGCAGAGGCTCGTGGACGCCACGGCGGATGTTGCGGATCATCAACCGGCCAGGTGCCGCGAGGAACCTCGCCTCGTCCTCGGTCTCGGCCACGAGCACGTTCGCGGTGATCAACAGGTACGGCTCGTCGAGCGCGGGGGACGGCTCGAAGTTCGACCGGTACAGCTCGACGGCCTGTTCGGTGCCGCCCATGCCGAAGTGGTGCGCGAACGAATAGGGCAGGCCCAACATGCCGGCGAGCTGCGCGGAGAACCCGCTGGAACCCAGCAACCAGATCTCCGGTGACGTGGCCGCATTCGGGGTGGCACGGAAGTACGCCCCGAGGGAGCGCTCGTCGCGCGGGTCGCCGAGCAGCGACATCAGATCGAGCAGATCGCGGGGATATGCCTCGGCACTGAGTTGGCCGGCCTGACGCCGGAGCGCCGCGGCGGTGCGCGGGTCGGTGCCGGGTGCGCGACCCAGGCCCAGGTCGACCCGGCCCGGGTACAACGCCTCGAGCGCGGCGATGTGCTCGGCCACCACGAGCGGGGGATGGTTCGGCAGCATGATGCCGCCGGAGCCGACGTGGATCTGTTCGGTCACCGCGGCCAGGTGGGCCATCAGCACCGGCGGGGTGGTCGAGGCGACCGAGGTCATGTTGTGGTGTTCGGCCACCCAGAACCGCTTGTAGCCCAACTCGTCGGCCCGCCTGGCGACGGCGGTGGTGTCGGCCAGGGCGTCCGCGCTGGTGCGGCCCTCCGACACGATCGCGAGGTCGAGCATCGACAGCGGCACACAGGTAGCAGGCATCAACTCATCCGAGGCAGACAGAAGGGACGGGTGTGTCGAACGCCCCGCGAGGGCGTGATGTTCCCGATTGTGCCGAAATCACGCGGTCGCTCGGCGCTGGGAACCCGACGCACCGTGCCCGGCGTTCCCGATGGGGCCGACTGGTCGCGTTCTGACATTTGTGGCGACGCGCCGCTGAGAGCGGCAGATTCCTCACCTTTCATGGCAACCGGGCAGATGCGGGGTCGACGATCCGGGCGAGGATGTCGTGCCAGTGGGTCAACAACAACCCGTGTCCGGCACCCGCCACGATGTCGGCTTCGGCGCGGGGGATCTGCGCCGCGTACCAGCGGGCGAACGCCGGCGGGCAGACGACGTCGTCGACCCCGGTGACGAACCGGGTCGGCACGTCGATGGAGCCGAGGTCGACCCCGGACGGACCGAGTTGCACGGTCACGTCGCGGACCAGCCCGGCGGGACCGGCACGGACCGCGTCGCAGATTGCCGCGGCCATCTGGACGTCGGCGGCGGGGACCGCTGAGAGGGCGGGGTCGCCGGCCTCGGCGCGGTGTTCCAGAGCGGCCTCCGGCGTGGCCGGGTCGGGGACGAGCAGCGGCGCGATCATCGCGGCGGCGATGCTCGCGCCGAATTCCTCGGCGGTTTCGATCATGCCGATCCGGGCGTCGCCGGCCGCTTCGCGGACCGCTGGGTCGCTGAACGCGCGGTAGGGCACCAGGCCGCCGACCGCGGTCACCGAGCGCACCCGGCCCGGCACGGCGGCAGCAGCGCCCAAGGTCCAGATCGTCCCGGCCGACCACGCGAGCAGATGCGCGGATTCGATCCCGAGGTGGTCGAGCAACGCGGTGACGTCGGCAGCAAAGGAGAGTGGGGTGGCATCGGGGTCGACCGTGGTCCGGCCGAACCCCGGCCGGTCCACCGCGATCAGTCCGACGCCGAGTCTCGCCGCGATCGACGGGTCGGGATGACGGGCGAGCCGCGAATCCGGCGTTCCGTGCACGAGCACGACCGGTGTGCCCGACGGGTCGCCGTCGACATCGGCGGCGACGGTCCGATGCGTGCCCGGAACCGGAACGACCACGTCCGGAGCCCCCTCGAGGAGACGCTGGACGTGTCTCACGTCGTCGGTCGTGCCGGACCCGGCACCGCCTGGCCCGAGCGTGTCACTCATCGCCATCGCTCTGCATTGGTGCCGGGAGATCGCGACGAGTGTGCAGGTCCCGCCAGACCTCGACGTGGTCGTCATCGAATCGGCGGATCAGGTAGGGGAAGCGAGTGAGTCCCCACGCCCGTGGGCCGGGCAGGTCGAGTCCGCTCGCGAACCAGGGTGAACCGATGGCCGGATCCGTCCCCAGGGACGTGACGGCCTGCTCGAAATCAGGGACGAAGTCGACTCCGGTGCCACCGTCGACCTGGTCGGTCAGGTAGCGGCCGGCCTCGGTGACGTCCCGACGGGCCGTATCCCGAATCTCGACGGGCCTCGTCAAGGGCGGGAATCGGCGATCTCGCGGAGTGGAGCGAAGAAGGGAGCGTCGGCAGTCGCTGCCACCGGGGACCGGGCGCCATCGGAGAGCAAGGACTCGAGTGACGCACGGTCCCGATCGAATCGGATCGACGAGCGCACGTATTCGCTCGTCGACGCGCAACTGCCGACCGCGACCCGGGCGCCCACGAAGGAACGCAGATCGTCGGTGAGCGACGCATTCACCGTAGACACGTCCGTCAGTCTACCTCGTGGCAATCCTCGTCATCACGGGCGATCGCGCTGATCCGGCGAGGCTGGCCGCGCCGTGGACCAACCGGCGGCCGACGACGCTTCGGTGCTCACAACTCTCGATCCGGCGTCCTGAGCGCCCAGGCCTGAGCGGAGTCCGTACCCGCCCCGTCGAGTGGTTGGCCGGCCGGAAACCCACCAGGGCAGAATCTACAGGCGTGATCCCGATCGTCACCCCGGAGGAGATGGCCGCGATCGACGCCGCCGCGCCCGAGCCGGTCGACGTGTTGATCGGTCGGGCCGGCTGGGCCGTGGCCCGGGTCGCCCGTCAGCTGCTGGGCGGCACCTACGGCAAGCGGGTCGTGGTGATCGCCGGGCGGGGCAACAACGGCGCCGACGGCCGTGTCGCCGGTGCCCTGCTCGCCCGACGTGGTGTGCGGGTGACCGTCGTCGACCCCGCCGGCCGGCCCGACGTGAGCGCGCCCGGTACGGGCGCGGCCGACGCGTCCGCGCCCGTGACGCTGCCACCGGCCGACCTGATCATCGACGCGGCGTTCGGTACCGGCCTCACCCGGCCGTATGTCGCGCCCCACCCGGCCGACCCCACGACACCCGTCCTGGCGGTCGACATCGCCTCGGGCATCGACGGCCTCACCGGCGAACGCATCGGCGAACCGTTGGGTGCCGACGTCACCGTCACCTTCGCGGCGCTCAAGCCGGGCCTGCTGTGTGGCGCCGGCCCCGCCACGAGCGGCGAGGTGATCTGCGTCGACATCGGGCTCGACACGTCGTCGGCCCGGGCCTGGCAGGTGACCGGCGCGGACGTGGCCGGCTGGCTCCCCACCCGGTCACGGGGCGCCCACAAGTGGCGGGCCGCGCTCCGGCTCGTCGCCGGTTCACCGGGCATGACCGGGTCGGCCGACCTGGCGAGCGCGGCAGCGCTCCGGGCCGGGTCCGGCTACGTGCGCCGCTCCACGCCGGGGCTCGACCCGGCGACGCCCGGCACCGTGCCGACCGGCCCGATCGAAGCGGTCACCACGGCGCTCGCCGCGGATGGTTGGGCCGGTGACGTGCTCCGCGACATCGACCGGTTCGGCGCCCTGGCGATCGGCCCGGGTCTGGGACGCGACGCGTCGGTCCGCGCACAGATCGCCCGGGTGCTGGCCGCCCCGGTTCCGATCGTGATCGACGGCGACGGGCTCCGCGCGCTCGGCGACGACCCGGCCGCGCTGCTCGGTGCCCGCCCCGCCGACGCGCCGCCCGTGGTGCTCACCCCGCACGACGCGGAATTCGCCGCGCTCGGCGGTGACGCGCGCGCCCCCGACCGCTTCGAGACGGTGCGCGCGTTGGCCGCGCACACCGGCGCGGTCGTGCTGCGCAAGGGCCCGACCACCGTCGTCGCCCACCCCGACGACACGGTGCTCGTGTCGACGGTCGGTGACGCCCGTTTGGCGACGGCCGGTACCGGCGACGTGTTGACCGGCATCCTCGGCGCGTTCCTCGCCCGGGGCGTCGCATCGTTCGAAGCCGCGGCCGCTGCCGCCTGGGTGCACGGCACGGCGGGGCGACTCGGTCGCGGCGTCGGCCTGGTCGCGTCGGACCTGCCCGACCTGGTCGCCAGCGTGCTCGCCACACCCGACGGGGTCGCGATGAGCGAAGATGGACCGGTCCGAGTAGATCCGACGAGGTGAGTGTGATGTCCGAAACGACTGCGGCCACCGATGCCGTCGCTGCGTACATGACCACCGACGTGCTGTGCGTGCGCGACGACGACCCGGTACCCGATGCGGTCCGTCAGTTGGTGGACCGTGGCGTCGACGGCGCACCGGTCGTCGACGCCAACGGGCGACTCGTGGGCATGCTGTCGGCCTCGGACGTGATGGTGCAGGACGCGCACGTGCACCTGCCCACGATCATCACGCTGTTCGGCATGTCCGCGGAACTTCCCGGCCAGGCGGCCCGCTACAACCGTGACGTCCAGCGGGCACTGGCTTCGACAGTGGGCGAACTCATGGCCCGCGAGCCACGCACGATCGCGGCCGACGCGGCGATGTCCGACGCGGCCACCCTCATGCACGATGCCGACGTGTCGCGGCTGCCCGTCGTCGACGACATCAACCGGGTCATCGGCATCGTCGCCCGGGGCGACGTGTTGCGCTATCTGGTGGGGACCCACAGCGGCTCGACCGGTGCGTGAGACCTCGAGCGACGTGAGCGTCGCGGTCAGCCCGAACGAGGTCACCTACAACCGTGACGCGTGGGTCGTGGTCGATCTCGCCGCGATCGCCCACAACACCCGGGTGCTCGGCGAGTGGGTCGCCCCGTCCCGACTGTGTGTGGTCGTCAAGGCCGACGGCTACGGGCACGGCGCCGTTCCCGTGGCGATGGCGGCGCTCGACGCCGGCGCCGCCATGCTCGCCGTGGCGCTCGTGGACGAGGGGATCACCCTGCGTGATGCGACGATCGACGCGCCGATCCTGTTGCTGTCCGAACCACCGCTCGTCGCGCTCGACGACGTCGTGGCGCACCGGCTCACCCCGACGTTGTACCGCCACGCCGCGGTCGACGCGGCCGACCGGGCCGCACGGCGAGCGGGCACCATGCTCGACGTCCACGTCAAGGTCGACACCGGCATGCACCGCGTGGGTGCCGCACCCGACGATCTGCTCGGGTTGGTACGTCACGTGGTCGAGTCACCGCACCTGAACATGGCGGGACTGTTCACGCACTTCGCGGTCGCGGATGAGCCCGAGAGCGCGTTCACGGCCCGACAGAGTGACCAGTTCGACGCGCTCGTCGACGAGGTGCGCCGAGCGGGCCTGCCCACCGGAACGGTCCACGCCGCGAATTCCGCGGCGATGATCCGCAAGATCGCCATGCACGACCTGGTGCGTTGTGGCATCGCGCTGTACGGCCTCGTGCCTTCGCCGGCGATCGACGACCTGGTCGGTCTGCGGCCGGCGTTGTCGTTGCGGGCCCGGGTCTCGTTCGTCAAACGGGTCGCCGCGGGCGCCGGGATCAGCTACGGCCTGCGCTACCGCCTCGACGCCGATTCGGTCATCGTGACCGTGCCGTTGGGCTACGCGGACGGGGTCCGGCGGATGCTCGGCCAGCGCGACGGCCAGGTGCTCATCGGTGGTCGGCGCCACCCGATCGCCGGCACGATCACGATGGACCAGTTGCTCATCGACTGCGGCCCAGACGCCGAGGTGGCCGTCGGCGACGAAGTGGTGTTGCTGGGCGCACAGGGTGACGAGGAGATCCCCGCCCAGGAATGGGCCGACCGACTCGGCACGATCACCTACGAGGTGGTGTGCGGGTTGAGCCCCCGACTACCACGCTTCCACGAGGGACGCGACGGCGGCGCAGAAATGTAGCGTTGGACCCATGCAACCGCGCACCCGTCGCCTCCTCGGTCTCGCGCTCGCCGGTGCGGGTATCGGCTACGTGGTCGGTCCGGGTCGTCGCCAGGCGGTGCGTCGGATCTCCACGCGGGTACGTCCAGACATCGACGACGACTGGTACGACCTGCCCGACGGTGTGACGACGCGGGAGGTCCCGACCCACGACGGTGGTTCGGTGCACGTGGTCGAGATCGGCGAAGGGCGCCCGCTGGTGCTCCTGCACGGGGTCACCCTCGCCGCCGAGGTGTGGGCGCCGCTCATGCATCTGGCCGCGGACCGTTTCCGGATCGTCGCGCTCGACGTGCGTGGCCACGGTGCGTCGGTGGTGGGCGACGACGGCGTCGGCCGGGTGCCCGCCGCACACGATCTCGCCACGGTCCTCGAAACGCTCGACCTCACCGACGCCATCGTCGTGGGGCACTCGATGGGCGGCATGATCCTGGGCCGGTTCTGCGGGGACCATCCCGAGGTGTTGCGTGACCGGGTCGCCGGGTTGGTGTTCATGGACACGGCCGTGTCGCAACTCATCCCCCCGGGCCTCGACGTGGTGGCCGACCGGGTGGGTGCGGCGATCCTCGCCCGTGAAGCGGCCGGCGCGGTCGCGCCGAAACCGCATCCGGACGTCGAGCTGTTGATGACCCGGCTCGCCTTCGGGGCCCGACCGTCGGGCAGAGCGGTGCAGGTCACCACCCGTCTGGGTCGTGACGTCGCGGACGAGTACCGGTCGAAGCTCTGGATCGATCTGTATGCCACCGACAACCGCGACGGACTCGCCCGGGTCACCCAACCCGCGACGGTGATCGTGGGATCGCGTGATGCGCTCACCCCGGTGTGGGCGGCGCGTCGGATCATCGACAACCTCGTCGACGGCGAGCTCGTGGTGTTGCCCGGCGTGGGCCACCAGGCGATGCAGGAGGATCCCCGGGCGGTGGTCGCCGCCCTGGGCGACCTCGTCACGCGCATCGAAGCCCGTGAGACGACGACGCTGCAACCCGCCTGAGACCCGACCACTGCACCTCGTCGGTTCCCCTGACGAGGTGCGGTCAGCGGCGGTCGGACCTGATCGGGGCGACGCATGATCGGTACGATGCGCGACATGTCGGTACCGGTCGCGTTCGCCGTCGTCACGCGGTCGGTGGAAGAGACCCGGGCCCTGGCCCGGGCGGTCGCCGACCTCGTCGAACCGGGCGACGTGGTCGTGCTCGGCGGGCAACTCGGCGCCGGCAAGACGGCGTTCACCCAGGGGTTCGGCGCGGAGCTCGGTGTGACCGGTCGCATCGTCTCGCCGACGTTCACCATCGAACGGATCTACGACGGGCGGCTCCGCCTGCGCCACCTCGACGTGTACCGGCTCGAGCATCTGCACGAAGCGCTCGATCTGGGTCTCGACGAGGCGCTCGACGACGGTGACGTGGCGGTGATCGAGTGGGGCGAGGCGATCGCCGGGGTGCTGGGTCGCGATTTTCTGCTGATCCGTCTCGAGTTGGGCGACGGTGACGACGACCGGACGATCGGCATCACGCCCGAGGGGGAGTCCTGGACGAGACGTGCCGGTGCCCTCACCGCGGCGGTCGCGGCGGCGGGTGGTCACGTGGTCGACGTGGTCGACGAGGTCGCCGAGGGGAGCGTCGACTGATGTTGGTGCTCGGGTTGACGACCTCGACGCCCCAGATCGGCGTGGCGCTCGGTGACCAGTCGGGGTTGCGTGCCGGGTGGTCCGCGGTGCGGGGGCGTCACCATGCCGAGCTCGTCACACCGGCGATCACCGAGGTCTGCGCGGTCGCCGAGGTGGAGCCGTCCGACATCGGGGTCGTGGCGGTCGACACCGGCCCGGGCCTGTTCACCGGGCTGCGGGTCGGCGTCGCCACGGCCAAGGCCATGGCGTTCGCGCTCGGCGTCCCGGTCATCGCCGTGTCGTCTCTGGACCTGTTGGCGTTCGGTTACCGCTATGTGGGTCGGCGGGTCACCGCCACGATCGACGCCCGCCGGTCGGAGTTGTTCGTCGCGTCGTACGTGGCGGTGCCCGGCGGCATGCAGCGGGTGAGCGAACCCCGCACCGCCTCGGCCGACGAGGTCGCGGCGGGTCTGGTGGCCGAACCGGGGCCGCACCTGCTGATCGGCAACGGTGCCCAGCGCTATGTCGAGGCGTTCGCCGGCTGCGACCGGGTCGAGTTGGCCGACGCCTCGTTTCCCTCGGCGGTGGCGTTGGTGAACCTCGCCCATGCGCGGGCGATGCGCGAGGAGTGGATCCGGCCCGAAGAGGTCGAGTGCACCTATCTGCGCGAACCGGACGCGGCCATCAACTGGGACACCCGCGACGGGCACGTGGGCCCGGGTGGCCATGTGGACGACCGGCGCGCGGCTGGTCCCAGCGACGGAGCCGACACGTGAGCGTGCCCGCGACCTCACCGGCCGACGCGTCGGTGTCGCCGCCCGACGCCGACGCGGTCGCGATCACCCTGGCGCCGATGCGGCGTCGACACCTGCGGACCGTGGTCGCCCACGAACGGGCGGTGTACACGCATCCCTGGACGACGGGCCTGTTCCTGTCGGAACTCGCCAGACCCGAGACGCGCAGCTACGTCATCGCCCGGGCGGGCGCGCTGCTGGTCGGCCACTGTGGCGTGCTCTACGTCGAAGACGAGGGCCACGTGACCACCGTCGTGGTCGCCCCCGCGTGGCAGGGCCACGGCATCGCCACACGCATGCTGCTCTACCAGTTCGCCCATGCGGTCGCCCGGGGTGCCGAGGCGTTGACTCTCGAGGTGCGCGTGGGCAACAGCGGCGCGCAGGCGCTGTACCGCCGCTTCGGGTTCGTGCCCGCGGGCATCCGGAAGGGCTACTACCCCGAAACCGGTGAAGACGCGTTGATCATGTGGGCGCACGACATCGCTTCGGAACGGGCGTGGCAGCGCCGTGCGGCGATCGAGGCGTCGCTGGCGACCCCGACCCGTCTCGACAACCTGGCGGCCACGGCCCCGTCACACCGCGGTGCGGCTCACCCCGCCGGTGCGGCCACCGCCGCCGACCCACCGGGCGACCTGCCGGGCGACCTGCCGGCCGACGGTGGCGGCGATCCGCCCGACGAGTGGCCAGACGACGACCAGAGCGGGCAGGGATCGTGAGCGCACCGCCGGCCGACGGGGGCTTCCCGGTCGATGAGCAGACCTGTGTCCTCGCCATCGAGTCGTCGTGTGACGAGACCGCGGCGGCCGTGGTGGTGGGCGGCAACCGGGTCGTGTCGTCGGTGGTGTCCAGCCAGATCGACCTGCACGCCCGCTTCGGTGGGGTGGTGCCCGAGATCGCGAGCCGCGCGCATGTGGAGCTGTGTGTGCCGGTCGTCGACCAGGCCCTCGTCGAAGCCGGGCTCACCCCGGCGAGTATCGACGTGGTCGCGGCCACCTACGGGCCGGGTCTGGTCGGGGCGCTGCTCGTCGGGGTGTCGACCGCGAAGGCACTCGCGGCGAGTTGGGGCGTGCCCTTCATCGGCGTCAACCACCTCGAAGGGCACCTCGTGGCCGGTTCGCTCGAAGCACCCGACCTGGAGCCACCGTTGGTGGTCCTGTTGGTTTCGGGTGGGCACACGATGCTGGTGGCGATGCGGTCGCCGACCGAGTACGAAGTGCTCGGCGAGACGCTGGACGACGCCGCCGGTGAGGCCTACGACAAGGTGGCCCGCTACCTCGGTCTGGGGTACCCGGGCGGTCCGGTCATCGACCGGCTCGCCGCCGAGGGTGACCCGGGCGCGGTCGATCTGCCTCGGGCGATGCGGGGCGACAATCTCGATTTCTCGTTCTCGGGGCTGAAGACCGCGGTGGTCAACGAGGTCCGTCGGAACCCGACGCTGGCCGCGGCCGACATCGCTGCGAGCTTCCAGGCGGCGGTCGTCGACGTGTTGGTCGACAAGGCCCGTCGGGCCGCCGCGTGGATCGGGGCGAAGGGCATCTGCATCGGTGGTGGGGTCGCGGCCAATTCCGCCCTGCGTGCCCGCATCGTCGAGGCGTGTGCGGCCGACGGGTTGGAGTCGTATGTGCCGTCGCTGTCGATGTGCACCGACAACGCCGCGATGATCGGTGCGGCCGCGTGGCATCGCCTGGCCGTCGACGGGCCGAGCCCGATGACGTTGGGCGCCGCTCCGGGCCTGGGCCTGCGCGGTGACGCCCGATGAGGATGGCATGTGCCGGATGCGGCTGCCTGGTCGAACGCGGGACGATCGTCGTTCGGTGTGAGGGCCACCCCGCGTGCTGCTGCCGGGCCCTTCCCGTGACCGAACCCGCACGTGACGGGCCGACCGATCGGCACCGTCCGGCCTGAGTTGAGCGGCACGCTCGCCGCATCTGCCAGACTTGACCGATGGGGCTGTTCTCGAAACGCCGGAACGCGGGCTTCGACCCGGATCTGTGGTCGGATGCCGATGATCGGGCGAAGGACCGCGGCACCGAGTCGTGGTTCGAAGACCTCGACCAGCACGACGCGGCGCTCGATGACCTGCAGACCAACGCCGGGGCGGCCTTCGACGACCGCGACGCCGCATGGTTGGCCGACGACCCGGGTGACAAGGTCCGCGGCAAGTCCTGAACGTCCGCGCCGCGGCAGGGCCCGGGGGTCGACGAGGGGCCGGTCGGGACCGGAACGGCGGGTTTTCCGGGGCTCGGCGAGAAACTGGCACTCTCGGCTTGCAAGTGCCAACGGGCACCTCTAGCATTGGCAGTCTCCTGGTGAGAGTGCTAACGCCTTGCCGGGAGTGTTCGACCCGACGTACCCGGCCAACTTCTGGTGCGACGTCGGGACACATCCCCGACACACAACCGTCTGTAGGACCAAGGAGTCGTCCATGAGTTTGCAGCCACTCGAAGATCGCATCGTGGTGAGGCCCAGCGATGCCGAACAGACCACGGCCAGCGGTCTGGTGATCCCCGACACCGCGCAGGAGAAGCCGCAGCAGGGCACCGTCCTGGCCGTCGGCCCCGGCCGTCGTTCGGAGAACACCGGTGAGGTCATTCCGGTCGACGTCGCCGAGGGCGACACCGTCGTCTACTCGAAGTACGGCGGCACCGAGATCACCGTCGACGGTGAAGATGTCCTGATCCTCAACGCTCGCGACGTCCTCGCGAAGCTCACCAAGTAGGAGACGCAGCACACATGGCAAAGATCCTGAAATTCGACGAAAGCGCCCGACGCGGCCTCGAGGCCGGCGTCAACAAGCTGGCCGACGCGGTCAAGGTCACCATCGGCCCCAAGGGGCGCAACGTGGTGCTCGACAAGAAGTTCGGCGCCCCGACGATCACCAACGACGGTGTGTCGATCGCCCGTGAGATCGAGCTCGAGGACCCCTACGAGAACATGGGTGCCCAGCTCGTCAAGGAAGTCGCCACCAAGACCAACGACGTCGCCGGTGACGGAACCACCACCGCCACGGTGCTGGCCCAGGCGCTCGTGCACGAAGGTCTGCGCAATGTCGCCGCCGGTGCGAACCCGATGTCGCTGAAGAAGGGCATCGAGGCCGCGGTCGAAGCTGCGGTCAAGACCCTCGGCAAGAACGCCAAGGAGATCGACGACCGTTCCGAGATCGCCCAGGTCGCGACCATCTCGGCCAACAACGACCCGGCCATCGGCGACACCCTCGCCGAGGCCATCGACAAGGTCGGCAAAGACGGCGTCGTGACCGTGGAAGAGTCCAACACCTTCGGACTCGACCTCGAGTTCACCGAGGGGATGCAGTTCGACAAGGGCTACCTCTCGCCGTACTTCGTCACCGACACCGACCGCCAGGAAGCGGTGCTGGAGAACCCGTACATCCTGCTGAACGAGGGCAAGATCTCTTCGGTCCAGGACCTCGTACCGGTGCTCGAGAAGGTCATGCAGTCGGGCAAGCCGCTGTTGATCATCGCCGAGGACATCGAAGGCGAAGCCCTCGCCACGCTCGTGGTCAACAAGATCCGCGGCACGTTCTCGTCGGTCGCCGTCAAGGCCCCCGGGTTCGGCGAGCGCCGCAAGGCCACGCTGCAGGACATCGCCACCCTCACCGGTGGCCAGGTCATCTCCGAGACGGTCGGGCTCAAGCTCGACAACGTCACCCTCGACCTGCTCGGTTCGGCCCGCAAGGTCGTCGTCAACAAGGACGACACGACGATCATCGAAGGTGCCGGCGACCAGAGTGACGTCGAGGGTCGGGTCACCCAGATCCGCCGTGAGATCGAAGACACCGATTCCGACTGGGACCGTGAGAAGCTCCAGGAGCGTCTCGCCAAGCTGGCCGGCGGCGTCGCCGTGGTCAAGGTCGGCGCGGCCACCGAGGTCGAGCTCAAGGAGAAGAAGCACCGCATCGAGGACGCGCTCAGCGCGACCCGTGCGGCGATCGAGGAAGGCGTGGTCGCCGGTGGCGGCACCGCTCTGCTGCGGGTCCGTCCCGCGGTGGCCAAGGTCGTCGAGGAGCTGACCGGTGACGAGGCCACCGGTGCCCAGTCGGTGCTCCGGGCGCTCGCCGCTCCGGCCCGCCTGATCGCCGACAACGCCGGCGAAGAGGGCGCGGTCGTGGTCCAGCAGGTCGAGGCCAAGAAGGGCAACACCGGCTACAACGCTGCTTCGGGTGAGTTCGAGGACCTCCTCAAGGCCGGCGTGATCGACCCGGCCAAGGTGACCCGTGCGGCGCTGCAGAACGCGGCGTCGATCGCGGCCCTGCTGCTCACCACCGAGGCCGTCGTCGCCGACAAGCCCGAAGAACCCGACGCAGCCGCTGCGGCCGCTGCCGCTGCGGGCATGGGTGGCATGGGCGGGGGCATGGGCTTCTAGTCCACGCCTCTCGTCTGAGAGTCCCATCGGTGGCCGGTCTCTTCGGGGGCCGGCCACCGGCGCGCCCCGGTGAAGGTCGAGACCTTCAGAATCGGGATCTTCCGCCGATCTGATGAGGACGCGCCGGAAAGAGTGGTACCGTCGTCGGCGCCGTTGTCATCAGTCGCGAAGGGGATGGGTCAACATGGAGCGCCACGAGATCGGGCGGCAGGGCGGCTGGGCGCGGGGACGCAGACTCGCATGTGTCTGCGCAGCGCTCCTGATGATCGCCACCTACGGGTTGACCGCGGTGAGCACCGGCGCGGGCGCGGCGACGCCACTGCCCGCGCCGACGAACCTCGTGCCCGACGGGGGCACGGCCGGCCCGACCCCGACGCTGAGCTGGAACGCGGTCAGCGGCGCCGACCACTATCAGGTCACCTACCCCTTCCGAGACGGCAGTTCCCGGACCATCAACATCTGGGGGACCCGGTATTCGCCGACCGATGACTTCCCCACGGGGCCGGTGACCTGGTCGGTCGCAGCGGTCGACAACACGAACGCGGTGGGAACGGTCGCGCATGCGTCGTTCACGAACGCGGCGGTCGATGCGCCGCACCTCACGTGTCCGTCGGCGATCGTGAACTTCCCGGCGGAAGCTCCCACGTTGACCTGGACACCCGGGCGTGGCATCAAGACCTACGAGCTGTTGGTGTCGTCATCGTCGGGGTTCGTGCCGGATTCGACCGACACCTACCGGACCCAGGCGACCTCGTACACCTTGACCAAGGGCCTGCCCATGGGTCAGGACTACTACGCGAAGGTGTCGGGGACGACGGCGGCCGGGATCAACTCGGCCTCGTCGGCGACGTGCACCTTCCAGGTGGTGTGGAGCAAGAACGGCACGTCGAACCTCGATGATGCGACCCCGGTCTATCTCTCGCCCGCCAACGGTGCATCGGTGCGCAACGTACAGCTCGAATGGTCACCGCTGAAGGGTGCCGCCCGCTACGAGGTGCAGATCAGCCCGAATGGTAACTGGACGAACAACCTACTCTACGACGTCGTCACCGACTCGTCGGTGTGGTCGCCGGCGAAGGCCCTCGACAACGGTGCCTACTACTGGCGCGTGCGGGGTATCGACAACCAGGGCAACTTCAGCCGCTGGAGCGATTACCCGTCGACGCCGGGAAGTGCCCGACAGTTCACGGTGACGCCGCTGTCGGCGCCGACGCAGACCGCTCCGGCCCCTGACACGCCGGGGTTGAGGCTTCGTGACCTTCGGTTCTCGTGGAACCCGGTAGACAATGCGGGCGCCTACCAGATCGAGATCTCCCCGAACAGTTCGTTCTCGACGAACGTGTACACCTGCTACACGACCCACACCGACTGGGCACCGTACGTTGCGCTGCCACCGCGCGTCGACGGCCCAGTGGTTTCAGCCAACCTGTCGGGCTGCCTGGGGGACCGGCAGAGTCTCGCGAACACCCTGGCCGGCGGAACCGTGCACTGGCATGTGCGTGCGCTCGAAGACCTCGTGCGCACCGACGGGCCGACGGAGGAGCTGTTCGACGACACGAACCGGCCGCCGAGGAAGGCGTCCGTCAGTCCGTGGTCGGGCAGTCAACGGTTCTTCACCAACCAAGAGGCGCCGGGCCTCATCTCGCCGGCTTCGGGCGCGATCGTGAACGTTCCGACCATGACCTGGTCGCGCGTCGACGGCGCCCTCTTCTATCAGGTGCAGGTCAACACCCGGCCCTGGGGTTGGAACGGTTCGAGCTGCACTGCGCCGAATCCGGGCGGCGGAGGGACCAGAACCTACCGGACCTCCGCGCTGTCGATGACCCCGACGCTGATCCCGCCCCCACGCATCACCGCACACATCCAGTGTCCCATCGAGGTGTCCTGGACGGTCACCGCGTACAGCGCGACCGCAAACCCGGGCACAACGTTCAACTATGTGGCGAGTCCGACGCCGGCTGCGAAAGCGTTCAGATGGAACGGGTACGCCACCGGGGGCACATCGGGGCAGGTGGTGAACCCGATCGCACCGTCGCCGGCAGACGGCGCGTCGGTGACGACCGGCGACATCCCGAGGTTCTCGTGGCAGCCGCTCATCGGGGCGGACCACTATGAGATGCGCTGGTTCGACAGCCCGAACATCACCTCCTATACGGTGCTCCAAGATCTGAACGTCGGAGGCAACGAGAAGAACCCCTCCACCGAATCGTTCACGCCGAACCAGCCGCTGCCGGTGGGCACCGGTGCCTGGCAGGTCGTGGCAGTCGACTCCGGCAACAACGTGATCGGCGAAGGCCCGAAGCGGACCCTCACCGTGAACCCGCCGAATCCGGTGGACCAGAGCACGATCACGTTCTCGAAGAAGGCATCGAATGGAGTGGTGACCACCTGCAACAGCGGTTGCACCGTGGCGGCGACACCGCTGATCTCCTGGCAGGGTGACCCGAAGGCGACGCACTACCGGGTGTACATCGCCACCGATCCGGACTTCACGAACTTGACGCGGGTCTATGACACCCAGACCAACAATCTGCGGTCGGTCGAAGCATTGCCCGACAACCAGGCGGGGCAGTCCTATTACGTGTCGATCCAACCGGCGACCGCCGACTGGTACACCGGCGCCGACGCGACCGGAATGATCTATGGCCCCCGAAGCGCCGCGGCGTCCTTCCAGAAGCAGTCGGCCGGAGTCACGAACACCCGTACCCTCGCCCCGGGTCAGACCGGGGGGGCCTGCACGAAGACGAATGCCGGGACGATCAGCGACGTACCGACGTTCTGCTGGGATGCTGCTCC
Organism: Actinomycetota bacterium; assembly: GCA_040255345.1. Lineage (GTDB taxonomy): Bacteria > Actinomycetota > Acidimicrobiia > Acidimicrobiales > Iamiaceae > JAFDWI01. Next base: position 15,712 of record JBDZUV010000041.1, read on the forward strand.
CTATGTGTCGGGTGACGTCGGCGCGATGGCCTATCACCTGCAGACGGCGACCACACCCGACTTCTCGACGATTCTCGATCAGGTGTGGGTCGATCAGCCGACCTACACGCCGTACTGGTGGCCGGCCGCGGTCAATGGCGACGGCGGCTACTCACCCGGGTCGGTGATCACTCCACCGAGCACGCAGTCGATCCGCGACCGGACCTATCCGGACGGTCCGTTGTACTGGCGGGTGCAGGCGCTCGACTCGACCGGGAACCTCCTCACGTATTCAGCGACCGCCTCGGTCACCAAGGCCTCGACCGGCATCGCCATGACGGGTCCGGTGAACGGTGCGACCGTCGACGACACACCATCGCTCACGTGGACGTCGAAGACCTTCGCGGCACAGTACGAGGTGCAGGTCGCCAAGAACGGCGACACGAACTTCAGCTCTCCCAACGTGGTGTTCGCTCAGAAGACCGATCTGACCGCCATCACGCCCAGCGCGAACAACAGCCTCGTGAACGGGACGTCGCTGCCCGCAGGTGACTACGCATGGCGGGTGCGGAGCATCAACGCGGGTGGGCAGGTCGGCACCTGGACCGACCCGCCGCGGACGTTCACCGTGCAGCCCGCGCCCCCCGCGTTGACCTCACCGCAGAACAACTCGACGTTCGCTACCACCAACGGCCTCGCGTTCGCATGGTCGCCGGTTGCCGGGGCGGTCAACTACCGCATCTACATCTCGACGAATCCGACGGCCACGACGAACGCGTACATCAACCGGTTGACGGTGTCGACGGGCTGGTCGTTCGATCGGGTGCCGGTGGCCGGCAAGCAGTACTGGCTGGTCCAGGCGCTCGACGGCAACGGGCAGTTGCTCCGTCAGTCGGGCATCCAGTCGTTCTCGTACGACTCGACGCGGCCGAGCGTGACCAATCTCATCGCCGCCGGCGGCGACAAGCGGGTCACGTTGTCGTGGACGGGCGTGCCGAGCGCGAGCAATCCGATCACCAGCTACCAGGTGAGCCGTTATGCGTCGAACACGGCTCCCACCCCGCAGGAGACCCGAACCACGACGTCGACGAGTTACGGCTGGACGGGGCTGTCTGTGGATACCACCTACTGGTTCACGGTCACGCCCATCGATGCGGTCGGTCCGGGCACCACGTCGACCCGGGTCAACGCCAGGACGAATCCGGGCAACACCGCCGTGCAGTCGTTCGTCTACGCCACCTACAACGACTTCCTCGGGCGCAATCCGACGACCCCGGAATTGAACGCTGCGGTCCTGTCCCTCGGGACGAATCCGAACGCGACCAAGCGAGCCGCTTGGCTGGACACGTTCGCGAAGTCGGCGACGTGGGTGAATGCGATCGTCAACGACTTCTACCTCAAGACACTCGGCCGTCCCGCCGACCTCGGGGGCCTTCAGTACTGGAGGAGCAACATCCTCTCGGGTGCGTACACGGTCGCCCAGGTGGCCGCCAACTTCTACGCATCCAAGGAGTATTTCGAGGGCTTCGGGCACAGCAGCCTGGACACCTGGGTCAGAGACCTCTACCCGAAGCTGCTCGGTCGCGCCCCCGACACCGATGGCGTCAACTACTGGGTCTCGCAGGCCTACAACCCGAGCGCCCCGTATGCGGCTCGTGTCAAGGTCGCGCTGAACTTCTACCAGTCCCAGGAGTCACGCAAGAAGCGGGTCACCGACCTGTATCAGAAGCTTCTGCACCGCGGGCCGGATTCGGACGGGCTCGTCTACTGGGCCGGCCAGATCCTGACCAAGGGCGACATCGCCCTTGCGACGAGTCTGGCATCGAGCACCGAGTACTACACCAGCGCGCACGACCGATTCCCGGGCTGAACGCCTCGAAGAGGGCGAGCGGATAGGTCTCGTCTGTCTCGGCTCACGACGACTTTTCTTCAAACTCCGCTTGAAGAAAGATCGCTGTATTGCTGGGTCGGATCCGCCTATCGGCGCATCCTCTAAGCTGACGACACATGGGCCTGGCTGTAGGCGACCGCGACTTCGTGGAGCCACCGCCGAGGCCTGACCGCTTCCGCCAGCACATCCCGCTGCCACCGGGAGCCCGCATCGGGCCGACGGCGCCGTGGTACGACCTGGCAGCGAAGAAGATGCGATTCGGCACGGCCGACGTGCAGGACGCGTTCGCCGACCTCGGCCCGGCCGCACCGTCGCCACGCGAGGTCGTTCCGGGGCGCCCGGGCGCGGCCGTGCTGGCGGTGGTCTACGACGACGGCGGTGAGGCGTGGGTCATCCTCACCCGTCGCACCGTCGAGCTGCGGGCCCACAGTGGCGAGGTCTCGTTTCCCGGCGGACGACAGGAACCGGGCGAATCCCTGGAGCAGACCGCGCGGCGTGAGACGGTCGAGGAGATCGCCCTGGCCGACGACGTCCGCTTCGTCGGCGAACTCGATCACCTCTCGACGATCACGAGCGGGTCGGTGATCATCCCCTTCGTCGGCGTGCTCGAGGCGCCACCGGCCGGGCTCGTCCCGAACCCCGGTGAGGTCGACGCCATCCTGGAGGTGCCCCTCAGCCGGTTGCTCGAACCGGGCGTCTTCCGCGCCGAGATCTGGCCGATGCCCGACGGCACCGAACACCCCGTCTACTTCTTCGACCTCGACGAGGACACCGTGTGGGGGGCGACCGCGGCGATGCTGCGTCAATTGCTCGGCTTCCTCACCGGCACGGTCCGTCGAGGCGAACTCGGCCACCTCTGAGACCTCGTCGCGCCCTGGCGAGTCGCCACAGCCGCCGGCGGCACGCGACCGTCGGTCGGTTCGAGCGCCGCCGGGTGGTGAGGGGTCGGCACCGGCCCCGGTAACCTCTGGCCCGATGCAACTCGCTCGAGGGGGCTCCACCGGCCGACGGAGCGGACACGACCCGACTCTCTATCGGGCGGTGTTCGTCGCGATCCTCGGGCTGTGGGCGCTGCTCGGGTTCGTGTCGGGTCAGGGCCAGGACGCCCTGCCCTACGTGGCCGCCGGCAGCCTGGTGCACGACCATCCGGCCGACATCTATTCAGGTCGGGGAGGCAACGTCTTCGACGTGTCCGACCGGTTCCGCCAGCGATGGTGCGATGGCGCCCCGGCCGGCACCGACTGTGCCGAGAACGCGGTCGCGTACGCGAGTACGCCCCCGATCCTGCCGATCGCCATGCTGCTGCACGGTTCGGGTGCGAAGCTCGGAACCACCCTGATGAGCCTCGGGGCGAGCCTCATGCTCGCGGGCGGCATGTGGCTGCTGTGGAAACGGCTGGTCGGGCGCACACCCCGGGCGCCGGTGATCCTGGTGTTCACCGCCCTGCTCGCGACGCCGGTCGTCGCCGCCTCGATCCGCCTCGGCCAGACCTCACCGATCCTGTTCCTGTCGGTCTGTCTGGGCATCTCCGACACCCGCACCCGCCGCCAGATCGCCACGGGAGTGACCTGGAGTTTCGCGACACTGTTGAAACTGTTCCCGGCCCCGCTGGTGATCCTGCTCGCGTTCCGGCGCCGCTGGCGGGCCCTGTGGGCCGCCGGGGTGGCCGCCGTGGTGCTGACCGTGTTCACGGCACTGCTGGTCACCGGCGACATCTGGCCCGACTTCCTCGGCAACCTCGGCGGCATGAACCACTTCGCCGCCCGCTACTACGACAACGGCTCGGTGTATGCGGGCATCGTCAGGCTGTTCACCTCGGGTGACCCGTCGTTCACGGTCGAACTCGTCGCCCAGGCGGGTGCGATCGCCCTGGCCGTGGCGCTCTGCGTCGTGTGCATGCGGTGGACCGGAGACGACACGCGCTGGGCGGTCGCCTACGTGGCGCTGCTGGTCGCCTCACCGATCGTCTGGGGGCACTACCTGACCGTGGTCGTCGGCGCGTGCGCGGTCGTGCTCGCCGACCGGCGCCGCCTGACCGAACGCCAGTTGTGGCTACTGCCGGTGGTGGCGCTCGCGGCCAGCACCCCCGAGATCCTCGTCCACCGCATCCCCAACGCAGCCCGCCCCAACCTCCAGGTGGTCATGCTGCTCGTCGCGTGCGCGGCGATCGTGTGGGCCGCGGTGAGCCGTGGCACGACCAGCGATCGGCGGAGCGGGCCGACGGGCGACCCGCGGATCGCCCCGGCCGATCATCGAGCACGGCACGCCCCGAGCGGCGTCGGCCGGCCCGGCGAGTGATGGCGCGGCCGCACGAGCTGCCGGGCTCGATTCGTCGTTCGACAGGACATCGACCAGGCACTTCCACAGGGACATCGCCGTCGAGTTCTACCGGTCGTGGTAGTTGGGGGCTTCCTTGGTGATCGTCACGTCGTGGGGATGGCTCTCACGCAGTGACGCCCCGGTGATCCGCACGAACTGCGAACGCAGCCGCATGTCTTCGATCGTCTCCGCTCCGCAGTAACCCATGGCGATCCGCAGGCCGCCCGCGACCTGGTACAGCACGTTCGCGACCGGTCCCTTGTAGGCGACCCGCCCCTCGATGCCTTCGGGCACGAGCTTGTCGGTGTCGGTGACGCCACCCTGGAAGTAGCGGTCCTTCGAGAACGACCTTCCCTTCATGGCACCCATCGAGCCCATGCCGCGGTATTCCTTGTAACGCTCACCCTGGTGCAGCACCACCTCACCCGGTGACTCGTCGACCCCGGCGAGCATGCCGCCGAGCATCACCGTGTCGGCGCCCGCCGCGATCGCCTTGGCCACGTCACCCGAGAACTGCACACCGCCGTCGGCGATGACCGTGGCGCCGTGGCGGCGGGCGGCCTCGGCGACGTCGTAGATGGCGGTGAGCTGCGGCACCCCGACACCCGACACGATCCGGGTGGTGCAGATCGACCCCGGCCCGACGCCGACCTTGACCGCGTCGGCCCCGACCCCGATCAGCGCCTCGGCGGCGTCGGCGGTGGCGATGTTGCCGGCGATCACGTCGATCTCGACCCGGCTCTTGACCTGTTTGACCACATCGAGCACGCCACGGTTGTGTCCGTGCGACGTGTCGAGCACCAACACGTCGACGCCGGCCTCGACCAGGGCATCGACCCGGTCGAACGTGTCGGGTCCGGTGCCGATCGCGGCGCCACAGCGCAGCCGCCCGGCGTCGTCATGGGTCGAGTCGGGATACTGGCGGCGCTTCTCCAGGTCCTTCACCGTGATGAGCCCGCACAGCCTGCCGGTGTCGTCGACCACGGGCAGCTTCTCGATCCGGTGTTCCCAGAAGAGGGCCTTGGCTTCTTCCAGGGTGGTGCCCGGCGAGGCGGTCACCAGCGGTGGCTTGCGCATGACCCGCTCGATGGGCTGGGTCACATCTTCGACGAACCGCAGGTCACGGTTGGTGAGGATCCCGACCAGCAGGCCGTCGCCGTCGGTGATCGGCACGCCCGAGATGTGGTAGTGCCCCATCAGGTCGAGCGCGTCCGACACCAGGGCGTCGGGGCCGAGGGTGACCGGATCGACGATCATGCCCGACTGCGAACGCTTCACCTTGTCGACCTCGGCGGCCTGCTCGGCGATCGACAGGTTGCGGTGGATGATGCCGATGCCCCCGGCGCGGGCGAGGGCGATCGCGAGGCGGGACTCGGTGACCGTGTCCATCGCGGCCGAGACGATCGGCAGGCGCAACTCGATCGACGGGGTGAGACGGGTGGCCGTGTCGACCTGGGAGGGCAGCACCGACGATTCGGCGGGCAGCAGGAGAACGTCGTCGAAGGTGAGCCCTTCCTTGGCGAACTTGGCAGGGAACCGGGCATCGAACCCCGCGCCGTCACCTCCACCGAAAGGGCTACGAGGATGGTCCATGCGCAGAGGTCCTCCTGTGGACTCGACCGTGTGGCGATCAGCCTATCTGGTGGGTCGGCGCGCGTGTCCGTCGAGACGGCCGACGGGCCGACGGTGCCGTCTCGTCACCACCGTCTCGTCACCCCGGCGTGTGCCGGCCCGCGGGCGGGGCGGCACCCGTCGGACGGGCATCGCTCGCCGAGGCCGGGGAGCGGGTCGCGCCTCGGTAGCATGGTCGCCGTCTCTACAGCTTCACGAACGCCGAGGTTTCCGGCGGGCACATTCGACTCAGCACGACCTCTGGGGAGAATGCCGGGAACCGACCGCGTCAGACGTTCCCGCAACCGGTGCACCGCAATCGGAGGTGAGCGAGGGTGACCACGGAAGAAACCGACGACGACCACGAGTCGCTCCGCGACCGGCTCGCGGCGCACAAGCGCTACAACATGAAGTCACTCGGCCGCCTCGTCGACTCCAACCGGTTGACCGGGGTCAGCCGCGCCGGCGATGTGGGCCCGTCGGGCGCCAGCCGGACGGCCCGCGACCTGCTCGGAGTCGTGGACGCCGATGACCCCGACGGCCGGGGAGCGCCCGTGGTCGCCGGCGAGTCGAGCGACGACGCAGACGACCCCCGCACCGACGGCGACGTCGCACCCGGTCCGCTCGAACCCGGCGGGAGCGCCGTCGACGAGACCGACCGACTGCTCGCGGTCGCCGAGGAGATGAACATTCCGATCCGCCTGTCGGGCCGTGGCGGTGGCGGTGGCGATGCCGGCGTCGACACCGCCGGAGCCGACGTCGTGCCCCGGAATCGCACCGGCGATCTGGTCGACCGCTCCGACATGGGTACCGCGGTGACCCGCAGCGGGTTGTCGATGCGGCTCGACGTGTCGGCGCTGACCGCGGCGGATCCGAACGTGGAGACGCCCAACTCGCTCGCCCGTCGGATGCTCGACGGTGAGATCGGTCCGGGAGGGCGCATCTCGGACCCGCGAGACGTGCCCGGCATCGTGCTCGACCTGGCGAAGGACGTGCCCGCGTCGGTGGCCGTCAGCGTGGTGCGGATCGACGAAGAGGTCGAGATCGTCGGCGACTCGATCGATCCCTCGATCGATCCGACCGTGTTCACCGCCGCATTCAGCGGGGTGTTCCGCAGCGTGCGTCCTGCCGCGGAGGCGCTCCAGGAGGGCCCGTTGGGCAAGATCCACGACGTGGTGATCGAAGGCGAACGGATGGACCTGATCCTGCGTCCGCTCGGGGCCCACTACTTCCTGATGGTGCTCGAAGACCGCAGCGATCCCCAGGCGAACCTGGCCGCGACCCGCATGAGAATGGCCTCGATCGCCCCCGGGGTGACCGCCATCCTCGCCCAGCAGGACGGCGAGGCATGAGATAGCCTGCACCGGCGATGGCGACCCTTTCGTTCGAAGGTGAGACGCACGCCGAACTGGTGACGAAGGTGCGGCGTTGGCTCGCCTCGGTCGACGGTGAGGACACCGGGGTGCTGAGTCCCCAGGAAGCGCTCGAGCAGGGTGCGGAGATCACCAAGGACGCCTTGCGGGTGATCGCGTCGGCGGCGCCCGAACCGATCGCCCAGTCAGAGGTGGTCAAGGCGCTCACCGGCATGGGCTACAAGGCGACCGATGCGACCAAGGAGGCGCTCTCGTCGGGCCTGGATTCGTTCGACGAGCTGACCGGCGGCAGTGTGATCGACCGGGCACGCAAGACGTCGCGGTCGGCGATGTACCAGATGAACGCGGCGGTCGCACGGCAGATCCTCCGTGCGATGAAAGGGTGAACGGCGAGTCGATCCCCGTGCCGGTCGCCGGACGCCTGCTCGTCGCGACGCCCGAGTTGACCGACCCGAACTTCGCGCACACCGTGGTGCTGCTGTTGGCGGTCCGGCCCGAGGGGGCGCTCGGGATCGTGTTGAACCGCCCCAGTGATCGACGGGTCGACGACGTGCTGCCCCGCTGGGCGGATCGGGTCGCGGCCCCGGCGGTGGTGTTCTTCGGCGGTCCGGTCGGGCTCGACTCGGTGGTCGGGCTCTCGGCGCAGGGTGCGGTCGACCTCGACGATGCCATGTTCGGCGACCCGGTCGGCGACGACGACGGAACGTCTGAGATCAGGTTGTTCGCCGGATCGGCCGGGTGGGGGGCCGACCAGCTCGACTTCGAGGTCGCCCAGGGATCGTGGTGGGTGTTCGACGTCGAGCCGGGCGATGTGACGACCTCTGATCCCGAGACGCTGTGGCAACGGGTGCTGCGCCGCCAGCCGGGGCCGACGTCGTGGTTCGCGCTGGCGACCGCCGATCCGTCGTACAACTGACGAGCCGACCAGGCGAGGGCCGGCTGCGGGGCCCCGGCGCGAAGCCTGACGGACGACGTGGTGTGAAGCCTGACCACGCCGCGGCCTGAGAGGTGACCTGAGACGTGACCTG
>JBDZUV010000186.1:0-1238 GCA_040255345.1 Actinomycetota bacterium
GTTCGTCGGGACCCGGCATGCCCAGACCGGCGGCACCATCGACCCGGTGCTTGCGGGTCACACGATCGGACTGGTCGCAACCGACGTCGCACCGACGGTCACCGGCCAGTGGATGTTGTCGTTCGACTCTGGCGATCAGGCACCGAGCCCTCGATCCGAAGGCGGCCGCACGAGCGCCGGGGGAACTGACCCGGAGGCGCTACCCGGACGGCAGCGGACCGACCCATCGCCGGCCACGGCGAGTGTGACGCTGTCGGCCTCGGCCGGGCCGCTTCTGCTCACGTTGTGGCGACGTCGGCCCATCGACACCGTCGACATCGCGGGCGACCGCTCGCTCGCCGCCACCCTCCTCGACACGATGCGGTTCTGAGGGGCCGGTCGGCACCCTTCATGCCGGTCGGTGCGGTCATGGCGAGGTTCTGCCACGGCCGCCCCGGCACTGGAGCACCTGCAGTTCATCGAGCGCGCGGACACGGAACGAATCCCTATCGGTTTCGAACACGCATGACCTCGTCGACGAGTCGTGAGTGGGCACGGCATCGCCGACAGGCGCCGAGCGGTGTCCGCCTGAGCAGGCTCCTTCAGGACCCGACGAGCGAGAGGATGATGCCGATGAACACGCTCACGAGCAGCACCACGAGCAGCACACGGTAGACCGTGAGCAGGGTGCGTGGGGTGCCCGACAGCTCACTCTGGGCACGCACAGCGCCCGCGGCGATCGCCAAGGCGCCGAGAAACAGCAGGCTGCCGACCGCGACCACCACGGTGGCATCGACCTGGGTGCCGGCGATGACCCCGGCACAGCCCAGGTTCCACAGTGCGAACTCGGCCCACACCATCTGCTGGGACAACAGCCTGGGGGCCAGTGCCGCCTGCACGAGCCCGAGCACGATCTGGGCGACGCCCACGACGAGCACCACGAATGCCGCCGTCCAGGAGCCGTGGCCCCAATCGGTCGGGCCCGCAACGGCGGCGATGACACCCCCGGCCACGGTGGCCGCGGCACCGACGACCAGGAACACCCGATTGCGAACCCACCGCGCCGCGACATCGGGCGCGAAGGTCGGAAACACGTTGGTGAGCCTAAGCAGATCGGCGCGCGAACCGACAGGGCCGTCGGTCACACCGCAGCAGGTCGGGTGATGACGGTGCGGCTCAGCCGGTGTAGGCGGGAACGTGCCGCACCGCCCTGGCCGGTCGTGCCGACCGGTGATCGGACCGGCGCGGATCCGTGCGCC
>JBDZUV010000186.1:1338-4341 GCA_040255345.1 Actinomycetota bacterium
ACCGCCCTGGCCGGTCGTGCCGACCGGTGATCGGACCGGCGCGGATCCGTGCGCCTCGCAGCCAACGTGGTCGACGGCGACGACACCGGGCTCGTGGTGGACGGCACCGTCGAACCGGGAACCGTCGAGCCGGCAACGGTCGAGCCAGGCACCGTCGTGACCGGAACCGTGGTCGCCGTCCCGTCGCATTCGGTCTGGAACTGCCACGAGTACGGCACCACCGCCTCGCCCCGCGCATCCGACACCGGTGCGGTGACCGACACGTCCACCCGGTACCAGGTACAGGCCGCGAGGTTCTCGGCGGGCTGCGTGTCGATCATGCGCTCGCCCGAACTCGAGCCGTAGGGCACGCTGCGCGGGTACCCCGACTTCAGCGGCACCGGATCGCCGGTGGCGACGTCGGTGATCGTCATCGAATCGACGGGCAATTCATCTGAAACCGCGATGCCGCCGCTCGCACCGGTGTAGGGACGAGCCGCGGTGAGCACTGCCGCGATCCGGTTCCGCGCGCCGCCGCGACCGCGCGACGAGCCGGGTTGGAACGAGGCCCGGTCCCACCCGGTCGCCGGCACGCCGGTCTCACCCGGCGCCGGATAGGTGATCGACACCTTCGTCGGCGGCTGATTGCCACGGAGGCGCCCCCAGAGTGAATCCCAGGCTCCGGCGATCGCGGTCGCGGCGAAGTCCACACCGCCGGGTGCGGTCACCAGATTCGCCGACATCCACGGCATCGCCGCTTGCACGTCGCCCAGGTTGTCGTCTGCCCAACCCTTCTCGACGTCCCACAACAAGGGCAGGCTCGCGACCAGCGCGAACTGATCGGCGGTCACGCCGGCCTGCCCGGAATCGGCGAGCGCCTGCAGCACGAGCGGCTGATCGGGAACGGTCTCCGACTCGGGGCGCGCGACGCCGTACATGCCGATGGCGACCAGGTCCATCTGGGTCTCGGCACCATCGTCGTTCGCGGTCGGGACCCCGGTCCAGTACTCGTCGTGATCAGGACCGTTCGGTTCGAACAGCCAGTCCCACACCTCGTCACCGATGCCGTGCGCGGCGGCACCGAACGCGAACGCGATGAGGCCGGCGCACGGGCCGTTCGGGTCGGTCAACTCACCACAGTCGGGCCGCGCCCGGATCGCGTCGACGAGGTGGTCGATGAAGCGCTGCCAATGCGCGGTCTCGCCATAGGTGTTGGGGCTGACGTAGCCGACGTCGGGAAAGCCGGCGCCGGTCTGGACCATCGACATGTTCGCGAGGAGCAATGCCTTCAGCGCACCGTCGCTCACCTGGTCGACCGCCGTCTCGGCCATCCACCGGTGGGTCGTGATGCCGGCGCCACCGGCAGACCCGGCCACGGCGATCAGTGACACCACGGCCAACACTCCCGCGGCGAGCACGCCGTTGATCTTCGACATCGACACCCCTTGGTCGTGACCGACGCCCATGCCTGGGCTGCCGCCACGCTACTGGCCACCGGAGACGTGGTGCGCGCGCTGGCTCGTCGATGGCGCGAGCCCGGATGCGGGTCGGCGATCCTCCGGACCGGAGCCCGAGGCCTGCTGTCAAAGCCACGATCCCCATGCCCGGTCAGATCGGGAAGAATCAGGAGCGTGAAGATCCCCGAGATGTTCCCGCGGCCGCGCGAGGTCACCGAGATCGACGGCGCACTCGGCGTCACCGGACCGGTGGCTGCTCACCGCGACCCCGCACTGGAACCGCAGGGCTACGAGCTGATCATCGACGTCGACGGTGCCCGACTCACCTACGCAGATGAAGCCGGTCGTCGCTACGGCGAATCGACCCTGGAACAACTCCGCCGCGACGACGGTTCGCTGCCCGGCGTGTACATCGTCGACTGGCCCGACTTCGCCCATCGGGGGTACATGCTGGACGTGTCGCGCGACCGGGTGCCGACCCGGGCCACGTTCGAGCGTCTCGTGGAGCGGCTCGCCATCTCTCGCTACAACCAGTTGCAGCTGTATGTCGAGCACACGTTCGCGCACCCCGACCACGAAACCGTGTGGGCCGATGCGTCCCCGATCACCCCGCACGATCTGAAGTGGCTCGACGACCGCTGTGTGACCGTCGGTATCGAGTTGGTCGTGAACCAGAACACTTTCGGACACTTCGAGCGGTGGCTGGCCCACCCTGGCTACCGGGCGCGCGCCGAGTGCCCGGACGGCTTCGAGATCGTCCCGGGAGTCACCCTGCCACCATCGGTGCTGGCGCCGACACCGGCCAACGCGGCGTTCGCGCTCGACCTGGTGCGGGAACAGATGGCCTCGGTGCGAAGCCGGACGGTGAACGTCGGCTGCGACGAGACCTTCGAGCTGGGTCACGGCGTCTCCGCACCCCGGGCCGCGGACGACGGCCTCGCCGCGGTGTATGCCGAGCACCTCCACCGCATCATCGACCCGCTGGTCGACGACGGCGTGCAGGTGCAGTTCTGGGGCGATGTGGCTCGCACCCATCCAGAGATCCTCGACACCTTCCCTGCTGGTCGGTGCACCCCTCTGGTGTGGAACTACGACGCGCCCGATGTGGCCCGGCCCACCCTGCCACCCGAGGTGCGCGACGTGCTCGCCACCATCGGCGTCGACCCGGACGCTTCCACCGACTTCGCGACGGTTCTCGAACCGTTCGTCGCGGCCGGTCATCCGTTCTGGGTGGTGCCGGGCACCTCGGCCTGGCAGTCGTTCATCGGCCGGTTGCCCAACGCCCGGGCCAACCTGCAAGACGCCGCCTTCGCCGGGCGTGACGCGGGCGCGACCGGCTACCTCGTGACCGACTGGGGCGACCAGGGCCATCACCAACCTCCCGCGGTGTCGCTGCCCCCGATCGCATACGGCGGGGCATTGGCCTGGTGTGCCGAGGCGAACCGTGACCTCGACGTCGCCGCAGTCGTCGACACCCACCTCGTAGGTGACGCCACCGGCGTGTTCGGCACCGTTCTCGAACGCGTCGGCAGGCTGTGCGATGCGACCGGGGTGACCGCCGCGAACG
>JBDZUV010000042.1:0-23761 GCA_040255345.1 Actinomycetota bacterium
AGCGGATCACGACCGTTCGCTCCACGCCCGTCGCCTCCAACAACTCGAGCTTCTGGTCGAGATCGCACAGCAGGCGTGGCGCGGACTCGGGTCGCACCACCATCGCCGGATGCCGGTCGAAGGTGACCACCGTGGTGGGCAGGCCCCGATCGGCCGCCAACTTGCGCACCTTCGCGATCACCGCCTGATGGCCCAGATGCACCCCGTCATAGGCACCGATCGTGACCGCGCAACCATCGTCGGCCGCTGGACGTTCGCCGGGCAGGTTGACGATCCGCATCACCCGCGACGCTACCGGTTCACTTCGGTCGGCTCCGAGTCGATCGAGGTCTCATCAGGGCCGCCCGCGGGCACCATCGCCTGCCTGCTGGCTGAATGCAGCGCGATCAGCGACTCATGGGGTCGCTGATGTCCCGGAGTTCGGGTGGTGGGGGCCGGGTTGGGCCACGACCACGGCGGGCTTGACCCAGCCCGGGCCGTGGTCTTCGTACACCGCCAGCAACGTCCCGTCATCCCGCAGCACCGCCCAGGGGCCGGTTGCGGTCGCCTCGACACCCAGATCGTCACGCTCCAAGCGCGCCCCGTGGGTGATCCGGTCGGCGAACACCTCATTCACCTGCACGCGGTCGAGGTCCCGGACCGCCTCGCCGACCCCGAGCAGCTTCTCCGGGGTCAACTCGGCCAACGGCACCGACTCGTCGATGCCGAACGACCCGACCGCAGTGCGCCGCAACGACTCCAGATGGCCACCGCCACCCAACGCGGTGCCCAGATCGGCCACGAGCGTACGGATGTAGGTGCCCGACGAACACTGCACCGACAACGCGAACCGCTGGGTCGTGTCACTCGGGTGGGACTCGCCGTCGTAGTCGTCGACGGTGATCTCGTGCACCGTCACCGGACGTGGCTCGCGCACCACCTCGATCCCCTCGCGGGCGAGCTCATGCAGGCGTCGTCCGTCGACCTTGACCGCGGACACCATCGGGGGAATCTGCAGGATCGGGCCACTGAATCGTTCGGTCGCGACCTCACGCACCTGATCGAGGGTGACTCCGCTCATGTCGTGGGTCGCGATCACCTCACCGGAGGCATCCAGGGTGGTCGTCTCCACGCCGAGCACGAACGTGCCCTCGTAGCGTTTGCCCAGACCGCTGACGAACCGCAGCAGACGCGTCGCCCGCCCGACGCCCAACACCAGCACCCCGGTGACATCCGGGTCGAGGGTGCCCGAATGACCGACCTTGCGTGTGCCCAGGAGCCCCCGGGCCTTGGCCACCACGTCGTGGGACGTCCAGCCGGCCGGTTTGTCGACGATCGCGAGCCCGTCGGGGCCTTCGGTATTGCGTCGCCGTCGGCTCACGGATGCCGACCTGCCGGCCCTTCACCCACGCCCGAACCAGGGACGGTCACCGCGCGGAGAACCGCTTCGATGTGTTCTCCCGCGCGCACTGCCGGGTCGGGTTCGAAGCGCAGTTCGGGCGTGTGCTTGAGACGGGCCTGCGAACCGATCGCCCGCTGGAGTCGGCGCCGAACCTCTTCGAGCGCCTCGATGGTCGCCTCGTCGGACTCGGCCGAGTCGGGACGGTCGAAGAACACCGTCGCATGCCGAAGATCCGCGGCACACTCGACGCCGGTCACGGTCACGAAATCCAACTCGGTCACGTCGAGACGTTCGAGTTCGTCACCGATGATCTCCCGCAGGAGCTCGTTCACCCGGGCCAGGCGCGGATACTGGCGTGCCGTGGTCCGATTCCTTCGCTTCATCTTGGCCTCCTCACACCACGACCTGCGGTGCGCGCCTCCCATCGTGGCACCGAATGCGGCGATTGCCACATCGCATTCGACGTGCGCCGTTTCAGGTGCGGGCGATGACCCGCTCGTCGTAGGTCTCGATCACGTCACCGGCCTTGAGATCCTGGAAGTCCGACAGGCCGATCCCACACTCATAGCCGGCACGAACCTCGGTCACGTCGTCGGCGAACCGCTTCAGCGAGGAGATCTCACCCTTCCAGATGATCGTCCCCTCACGCAGGAAACGCACCTTGGACCCACGGGTGATCGTGCCCGACTGGACGAGGCAACCGGCCACGGCGCCGACGCGGGGTACCCGGAAGATCTCCCGGACCTCGGCGTCGCCGGTGACGACCTCTTCGATCTCGGGAGCGAGCATGCCCAACATGGCGCTCTCGACGTCTTCGAGGAGCTTGTAGATGATCTCGTAGGTGCGGATCTCGACGTCCTCGTCCGCGGCGAGTTCCCGGATCCGACGATCCGGGCGCACGTTGAAGCCGATGATGATCGCCCCGGTCGTGGCGGCGAGCTGGATGTCGCCCTCGGTGATCGCGCCAACACCCTTGTGCACGAACGCCAGCTTCACGTCGTCGCGTTCGAGCTTGGCGAGACTCTCGGTCACCGCGCCCAACGAACCGGTCACGTCGGCCTTGACGATGAGCGCGAGGGTCGCGGCCTCGCCGGCCTGGATCTGCGCGAACAGATCCTCGAGCTTGGCGCCCGAGGACGTCGCGGCCGCCGCGGAACCGGCGATCGACGCGACCCGGTGCCAGTGCCCTCGCTGCTGGGCGACGTTCCTCGCGGTCTTCTCATCCGGGGCGACGATGACCTCGTCACCGGCCTCGGCGACCTCGGACAGACCGAGTACCACGACCGGTGTCGACGGCCCGGCCTCGGTGACCGGCTCGCCGCGGTCGTCGATGAGTGCCCGGACCCGGCCGACTGCCGCGCCCGCCACCGCGGGATCTCCGACCCGCAACGTGCCCCGCTGCACCAGCACGGTCGCGACCGGGCCACGGCCCACGTCCAGATTCGACTCCAGCACCACGCCCCGGGCACGCCCTTCGGTACTCGCGTGGAGGTCCTCCACGTCGGCCACCACGAAGAGGCTCTCGAGCAACTCGTCGATCCCGATGTTCTCCAGTGCCGAGATCTCGTTCACGATCGTGTCGCCACCCCACGCCTCGGGCACGAGGTCGTGCTCGGCGAGCTGGGTGAGCACCCGGGTCGGATCGGCGTTCTCGCGGTCGATCTTGTTGATCGCCACCACGATCGGCACCTCGGCCGCCTTGGCGTGGCTGATCGCCTCGATCGTCTGGGGCATCACGCCGTCATCGGCGGCGACCACCAGCACGACGATGTCGGTCGCCTCGGCGCCTCGGGCACGCATGGCGGTGAACGCCTCGTGGCCCGGGGTGTCGATGAAGGTCAGCAACCGACCCCCACGCGACACCTGGTAGGCACCGATGTGCTGGGTGATGCCGCCTGCCTCGCCTTCGACGACGTGGGCGGAACGAATGCGGTCCAACAGCTTGGTCTTCCCGTGGTCGACGTGGCCCATGACGGTGATCACCGGTGGACGCACCGGCGCGTCGGTGTCGTCTTCGTCGTCGTAGATGTCGGCGCCGAGCTTCTTGCGCAGCTCGACTTCCTGTTCTTCGCCGGGATCGACCAGATGCACTTCGGCGCCGACCTCGGCCGCGAAGAGCTCGATCATGTCGTCGGACAACGACTGCGTGGCCGTGACCATCTCGCCCTGTTCGAGCAGGAATCGGATGACATCCGCCGCGGTGCGGTTCAACTTGGGCGCGAGGTCCTGGGCCGATGACGCCCGCTCGATGACGATCTCCCCCTCGGGTACCGGTGCATCATCGGGTGTGTAGCTCGGAGCGTCGAGCGGTTGGAGCTCTTCACGGTTTCGGCGCCGCCTGCTGCGGCGTCGCTGCGGAGGACGACGCCCGGGAGGTCCACCCGGGCGACCACCGGGGCCGCCACCGGGTCGCCCGCCACCGGGTCGCCCCGCGCCGGGACCGGATCGTGGTGGCGCACCCATCGGGGCGCGTCCGCCACCGCCACCGGAGCGACCGCCCGGACGTGCCGGGCCACCGGCGCGCACGGGCGCGGGCCCGCGTCCACCCATGCCGGGGGGCGGAGGGATGGGCTTGCCACTCAGCGAGGTCGGCGGACGGTGCGGAGGCGGCGGAATCGGTTTGCCACTCGGTGAGAGCGGCGCGTCCTTGGGAGAGACCGGCGCGCTCGGCGGTCCGGCCGTCGCGGCCAGCGGCGGTGCGCCGGTCGGCTGCGGCCTCGGCTGTGCCGGGCGGGGCGCGGGCGCCGTCGGGCGCGGTGGAGCGTCGGCCGCGGGCGCCGGCGGTCGAACCTCGGGGCGGGGCGGTCGGCCCTTGCCCGACGAGGTGACGACCCGCTTGTTGGATGGCGCCGGTTCGGTCGGTGGCCTCTGGCCCGTGTCGGTCGAAGGGCCGTCGGTATCGGCGGGAGGCGGGACCGACGCGGTGCTCGTGGCCTCGGCCGCGGGGGCTTCGGGCGCCTGCTCGGTGGATCCGCGTGCATCGGCAGCGGTCGCCGCGGTACCAGCGGACTCCTGCGCCGTCGCCGGCGGGGCAGCGGCACCCGCCGTTGCCTCGTCGTCCGCCGCCTTCTTGGCCGACTTCTTCGCCGTCTTCTTTTCCGCTTCGGGCTGCTGTTCGCGGATCAGCCCCTCCCGCTCGGCCTTGCGCCGCACCCGGTCGGCCTGGGCCTCTTCCATCGACGAGGAGTGGCTCTTTGCGCCGATTCCGAGCGCGTCGGACAGCTCGAGCGTCTCCTTGTTGGTGAGCCCGAGTTCTCGTGCAAGCTCGTGGATGCGGATCTTGGAAGCCAAGTGGTTCGACAGCCCTTCAGGTTCGAGGGTGATTCGACCGTCGAGACGGCGAATCGGGGATTACCGTGGCGGAACGGTGCTTGCGGGGCGCGCCGTGTACCGACGTACCAGTCTCGCACGCCGACCGGCGCCGACGCGAACGTGGCCGGGTCAGGTGTCGGCGGCGGTGCCGGCTCCCTCGGGAGGTGCAGGGTCGCTCCCCGGCATCTCGTCGGTCGCGCCGCCGGGCGCGGCGGCGTCGACCTCGGCGGACTCGACCTCGGCGGACCCGCCGTCTGCGGACTCCTCCTCGCCGGTCCCCGCGTGCTCCCACTCCTCGGCGGACACCGCCGGACCGCCCTCGGCCGGCTGCCAGACGTGCTCACCGGATTCGGGGTCGACGACCCACTCACCTTCGGCCCACTCCTCACCGGCGTAGGCTTCTTCCTCGGCGAGCTGGGTTTCGCTCTTGATCTCGACCCTCCAGCCGGTGAGGCGAGCGGCCAGGCGGGCGTTCTGGCCTTCCTTGCCAATGGCCAGGGAGAGCTGGTAGTCGGGAACGATCACCTCGGCCACACCGGTCTCGCGGTCGATGCGGACCTCTTTGACCTTCGCCGGCGACAACGCCTTGGCGACGAAGTCCTCCTGGACCTCCGAGAAGGGCACGATGTCGATCTTCTCGCCGTGCAGCTCGTTCACGACCATCCGCACCCGGGCGCCACGGGCGCCCACACACGCACCGACGGGGTCGATGTTGCGGTCGTTCGACCAGACGGCGAGCTTGGTGCGGTGCCCGGGTTCACGAGCGCACGCCTTGATCTCGACCACGCCGTCGTGGATCTCGGGAACCTCCATCTTGAACAGTTCCTTGATCAGACCCGGGTGGGTCCGGCTGACCACGATCTGGGGACCCTTGACCGTCTTGCGGACTTCGATGATGTAGGCCTTGAGACGGCTGTTGGCCTCGGGACGCTCGTGGGGCACCTGTTCTGCCTGGGGCAGCAACGCCTCGACCCGACCGAGGTTCAACAGCGTGTAGCGGGAGTCGTTCTGGTCGATGATGCCGTTGACGATCTCGCCTTCGCGACGGGCGTACTCGGCGTACTTGGTCTCTCGGTCCACCTCACGCAGACGCTGCATCATGACCTGGCGGGCCGTCGCCGCGGCGATCCTGCCGAAGTCGTCGGGGGTCACGTCGATCTCGGGGCCGATCGGGTCGCCCTCGTCACTCAGGTCCTGCGCGGTGACCCGGATGTCGAACGTGTCGGGATCGATCGTGACCCATGCGAACTGGTACGCGTCGGGCATCTTCTGGTAGGCGGTCTCCAGCGCGTCGGCCAGTGCGCCGAGGAGCTGGTCCGAGGACATCCCGCGCTCGCTCGCCAGCGCTTGCAGGGCTTCCATCATCTCGGCGTTTCCGGTGGTCATGGCGTTGCCTCTCTCACGTTGCTCACTGTGCCTTCGGTCATTTTCCGGCGGCCTTCGATCCGGCGCGGCTGGGCTTGCGGGAACTCGGCACGGGCCAGACGAACACGGTGCGAGCCGAGGTCACCGCGTCATGAGGCACCACGACCGGGCCATCGGCCGTGTCGACCGTCATGGTCTCGTCGTCGACGTCGCTCAGTACCCCCTCGACACGGCGCGTGGCGCCGTCAGGGTCACGAAACTTGCACTTGACGGTCTCGCCCACCGCGGCGCGGCGGTGGGCGACGGTGCGGAGGCGGCGCTCGAGGCCCGGCGACGACACCTCGAGGGTGTAACGCCCCGCGATCGGGTCGTGCGCGTCGAGGATCGGCGACAGCTCCCGAGTGCAGCGGGCGATCTCGTCGAGGCCCACGCCACCTTCCTTGTCGACCATCACCAGGAGTCGCCCCGAGGAGATCTCGACGTCGTACACCGACAGGCCGAGCCCGTCGAACACCGGAGCGCCCCATCGGGTCAGGTTCGCCGCGACGGACCGGCTTTCATGGTCACCGGTTGCGTGGTTCTCTGGCATGGGGTCACCTCCTCGGGGAGCGGTCGTGGCTTGCGAACAGGGCCCGATACGAAACGAAAGGCGTGGGCGATGCCCACGCCTCTGCTCCGAAGACCCTGGTGCAAGTTGGCTCCAGTCACTATACCAGCCGGGGTCGGCCCGCGGCGCCCGATGGCGATCTCAGCGGGGCCCCACCAGCGGGGTCATCCCACGCTGCTCCACCAGCCAGTAGAGCATGTCCCGGTAGATCCCCATGATCTTGGGTCCGTAGTTGCCGGCGGTCGCCCAGGTGTGCGTGAGTTGCCACCAGGTCTGACAGCATCCCGACGGGCCGCGCAGCCGCCGGTCGACGATCGGATGGGCGAGCGGGGCGCCGCGCTCGTTGTAGTCGGCCAGCAACTGGATCTGTGCCCGTACCCCCAGTTGGGGCGACGCGAAACCGAAGCCGGACGCGCACGTGTCGCAGTGCCCGATCCCCGCGAAGTTGTTCAAGTTGATCGTGTCACGATTGGTGAACGATCCCGTTTCGAGGACGGACTGCGCGAACGCCATGTCACCTCTGATGCCCTGGTCTCTTCCTTCGTCGATGTAGTACTTCGCCAACTCGTCGATCGGCGCTGCGGCCCGCGACGGGAACCCGCGCTGGACGAACCATTCGGCGAGCTCGTCGGCGGTGAACACACTCTGCCCGGCGATGGGCAGCGACCAGTCTCCGGACGCGGTGCCGATGACCGCGGCTCTCGCAGTCCGATAGTCGGCGTCGATGCGCTTGTTGGCGACCGCCACCATGCGCTGTTCGGCCTCGATCTTCGCCGCGGCGAGCACCGCGCGCACCCGGGCCTGTGCGGCACGCGTGCGCGCTCGGGCGGTCACGGTTTCGGCCCGAGCGAGCGACTTCTCCGCGTCGTCGATCTGCCGGCTCAACGACGCCCGACGCGCCAGGGCATCGGTGCGTTGTTGCAGGTGGATGCCGGTGGTCACCTCGACCAGGATCCCCCGGGTCCTGCCGGTGGTCTCCTTCGTCTCGAACATCCGCTCGAGCGGACTGGAACCGGGATCCATGTAGCGGGTGACCGCATCGGCACGAAGGTCTTCCATGATCGCCCGCAGGCGCTGCTCGGTCCGCGCCGATGCGCTGCGCAGTCGGCCGAGCGCACTCCGCGCCGTCTGCTCCCGCTTCTCATACCGGGCGACGTCGACCTCGGTCTCCTCGGTCACCTGCGCCTGATGGAGGACGACCCGCTGGTGGCTCTGTCCGAGGAGTTGCTCGAGCAGTATCCGCACCTCCGGTGACGGATCGGGCATCGGCGGTTCAGGCGGGGCATCGGGATCGGGACGTGGTGGCCCGAAGCCGCCGGGACCGGAGGTGACCGGAGGCGACTTCGGGTCGAGCGTGGTGGTCGGTCCGGCCGCGAGTGTCGTCGTCGATCCGGTGCCCCCACCCACCGACGTCGCGGTCGGCCCCGGTGGGGCCTGAACAGTCGTGGACGGGGCGACCGGTTCGTCGGCGCCGACGTCGACGACGCCGACGGAGGTGACCAGCATTGCCGCAGCCAGCGCCACACCGGCCGCACGCAGACGTCCGCGGCGCACCATCGTCGATCAGTACGCCCTCGCGACGGTCGCCCACAGCGGGCCGTCGTCGTCTTCGTCGGGCAACGAGCCGTCTTCGCGTTGCAGACAACGGACCGTGAACGCATCGCTCCCCAGTCGCCGTTCGCCCTCGGCGCCGAGCACGTCCCAGCGGATCCGCGCGAACCCCGACGCTGCGGCCTCGGCGGCCTCGTCGACCGAGGCGACCTCGACGGTCCGCTTGCGTTGCCGTCCGACCGCCTCGTCGAGCAGGTTCTGCTGGATCTCATCCAGCAGGGACTCGACCTCGCCCGCCGCGGCGGCCAGTGGACGCTGGACCTTGGTGGCCACGTCGCGGCGCACCACGGTGAGCTCACCGGATGCGAGATCCCTCGGGCCGACCTCGACGCGTACCGGCACACCCTTGAGTTCCCAGTCGGTCGAGCGGCGTCCGAACGACACGTCGGTCTCCAGGTCGGCAGACGCCCGCACGCCGCGGGCGACGAGGTCCTCGACGACACCCGTGACGGCCTCGACCACGCCGTCACCGTCGCGGGCGGCGAGCACGACCACCTGGATCGGCGCGAGCCGGGGTGGCAGGCGCAGGCCGCGGTCGTCGCCGTGCGCCATGATCAGCCCGCCGACCATGCGGGTCGACACGCCCCACGACGTGGTCCAGGCGAGCTGTTCGTCGCCGTTGTCATCGAGGTAGCCGATGTCGAATGCGCGGGCGAAGTTCTGACCCAACTCGTGCGACGTGCCCATCTGGAGCGCCTTGCCGTCACCCATCATCGCTTCACAGGTGAGGGTGCGGGTGGCACCGGGGAACCGCTCGGCCGCGGTCTTCTCCCCCACCAGCACCGGTATCGCCAACACGTCGGTCATGAACGAGCGGTAGACCTCGAGGTGGATCTTCCGGGCGAACTCGGCGGCGTCGGCGTGGGTGGCATGGGCCGTGTGCCCTTCCTGCCACAGGAACTCGCTCGAGCGCAGGAACAGCCGGGGTCGCATCTCCCAGCGCACGACGTTGGCCCACTGGTTCAACAACAGGGGCAGATCCCGGTAGGACTGGATCCAGCGGGCCATCGACGATCCGATGACGGTTTCCGACGTGGGCCGCACCACGACCGGTTCGGCGAGTTCCTTGCCGCCACCGTGGGTGACCACGGCGAGCTCGGGGCTGAACCCCTCGACGTGCTCGGCCTCACGGGTCAGGTACGACTCGGGGATGAACAGCGGGAAGTACGCGTTGCGCACCCCGACCGCCTTGATCCGCTCGTCGACCTCGGCCTGCATGCGTTCCCAGATGGCGTAGCCGTCGGGCCGGATGACCATCGTGCCGCGCACCGGACCGTTCTCGGCCAGCTCGGCCTTGGCGACGACATCCTGGTACCAGCGGGGAAAATCGTCGCTCTGCGGTGTGAGTACCGGTGCTTTGGGCATGACCGAACGATGCTAGTGCCGTATCGGGGAACGGTTCGCGTCGTCCACGGCTGTCGGTCGTGCCGTCGGTGGGTGGCCGTCGGTGGGTGGCCTCGTCTGGAAAGCTGGGGCGATGCCCATGCCATCCGATCCGCATCCGGTCGCGGTCGTCACCGGGGCCAGCCGTGGGCTGGGTGCCGGCGTCGCCAGATCCCTCGCCGCGGCAGGCTTCGCCCTCGGCCTGTGCGCCCGTTCGCTGCCCGAGGTCCCCGAGTCGGCGCCGGCCGGTGTCCCTGCCCGGGTCGACGTCCGCGATGCCGATGCCCTGGGCGACTTCGCCTCCACGGTCACCGACGCCCTGGGGCCGATCGAGCTGTGGATCAACAATGCCGGAGTCGTCGACCCGATCGGTCCACTGCGGAGCCTCCCGGCCGACGTGCTGCAGACCCACGTGGAGGTGAACCTGCTCGGTGTGCTGTGGGGCAGCCGGACCTTCGCCGGCATCGTCCACGAGCGTTCCGAGCCGGGAACCCTCGTGAACATCTCCTCGGGCGCGGGCAGCACCGTGTATCAGGGCTGGGCCGCGTACTGTGCCACCAAGGCCGGGGTCGATCAGCTCACCCGGGTCGTCGCGGCCGAAGAAGCCGATCACGGCCTTGCGGCGTTCGCCGTCGCTCCGGGTGGCATCGACACCGACATGCAGACGACGATCCGGTCGACCCCGTCGGAACGGTTCCCCGCTGTCGCCCGCTTCCACGACCTGGCGTCGCGCGACGCGTTCAACTCGCCGGGCTGGGTCGGCGCGTGCATTCTCGAGTTGCACCTGGCAGCGACGAGCGGAGGTCATCCCGACTGGGTGAGCGCCACCGACGCTGTCGTCGTGCGCGTGCCGCCCGAGCCACGTTCAGCTGGCCGAGGCCATGGCGGTGACGGCGAGTAGACGGCGCTGCTCGTCTGACGCGCGGGATCTCAGCCGGCGGCCGAGGCCACGCCCGCGCAACTCGGCTTCACCGGCCGACAACGGGAAGCGGTCAGGGCCGGGTCGGCACCCATCCGCTCACCCGGGTGGCACAGGGGTGCTGTCGGGGCGTCGCTCCAGACGATGCGATCGCGGCGTGTCGTTGCTGCGCGTCCTCGGTGACCGGCTCGACATGAGCCTCGGCGGATCCCACGGTGCCCGCACACCGTAGGATCCGACCTGGCTCAGGCGACGGGTGGGGTGCGCAGGCGGAAGGTCGCACCCATGGGGTCGGCCACCGTGGCGATCCGGCCATACGGGGTGTCCTCTGCCGGGGTGATCACCGAGCCTCCCAGCGACTCGACCCGTGCGACGGCGGTGTCGGTGTCGTCCACACACCAGTAGATCGACCAGTGCGGCTCCTCGCCGTCGGCCAGCCAGGCGGTCGCATCCATGATGCCGGCGACCTGGCCGCAGTCCGCCGGGCCGTTCAGCGTCGTGTAGCGGAACTCGTCGGTGTCGCCCACCGCGTCCACGGTCAGGCCCAGCACCGACGAATAGAACGCCACCGCGGCGTCGTGGTCACGGGTGTGCAGCTCGAACCAGCTCGGCGCACCGGGTTCGTCGAGCACGGTGAATCCAGGGTGGGTCCCCGGCCGCCAGAAGGCGAGACGCGCACCGGTCGGGTCGCGCAGCACCGCCTGGCTCCCCAGATCGCCCACCGGCATGACCGGGCCGATGACTTCGGCACCGGCAGCCACCGCGGTCGCCACGGTGGCCTCGATGTCGGGCGTCGCCCAGTAGACCTTCCAGGAGTCGTCGGCCGCCATGAAGAAGTCGGTGCCCGCCTCGCCCATGGCGCCCATGGCGCCGGCGATGCGCGCACCGTCGCGCGCGAAGCCGAAGTAGCCGCCGAACTCGGGCGCGGGTTCCTCGGCCGTCCAGCCGAACAGCTCGCCGTAGAAGCGGCGCGCCTCGGGAACGTCGGAGGTCCACAGATCGACCCAGCAGGGGACACCGGCGGGAGGAGTTTCACGGATGGTCATGGGAAGGTCCTTGTCGTGTCGATGACGGAACGGGTCCTGCACCCACTACCGACGGAGGAGACGACGCGAACTCATCGGGGGAGCCGAAGAGCGTACCGAAGAGCCTCAGGCGTCGAGATGCGCGGGCAGGCCGAACGACGCGAACAGCCGGTCGGGATCACCCAGTGCCAAGAAGAAGTGCATCTCGGCGATGCGACCCTCGGAGATCTCGAGCACCTGCAGCGCCCACGGCGCGTACCCACCGTCGGGATCGATGCGGTACTGGCCGAACGCCGGGCATCCGTTGGCATCGGTGGCGACCAGGCGTGACCCGCGGCATCCGCTCGGCCCCGGCTCGACCATCCACGCGCCGATGTCGGTGGCGCCTTCGATCCACAGCTCGAACGGCGGCATCGTCTGGATCGCATCGTCGTGCAACAGGGTGACCAGCGTGTCGATGTCGTAGCGCTCGAACGCCGCGACGTAGCGGCTCACCAACTCGGCGGTGTCCGCGTCGAGCGGGCGGGTGACATGGTCGGAGGGCAGGCCCGCCATCGTGGCTCGGGCCCGTTGCAGGGCACTGTTGATCGCCGCGACCGAGGTGTCGAGCAGCTCCGCGGCGCCGGCCGCCGACCACTCCAGGACGTCACACAGGATCAGCGCGGCCCGCTGCTTCGCGGGCAGGTGCTGCACTGCGGTGATGAACGCCAGACGGAGTGATTCGCGCTGCACCGCCGTCGCCTCCGGACCATCCGCGCCGAATCCGACGGCGTCACCGGCGACCGGGGAGATCCAGGGCAACTCCGGCCGGGGCGGGCCCAACAGGGTCTCGTCGGGTGGCGACGACGGGGCCAGGTCCATCGGGCGGGCTCGTCGCTGTACGGCTCGTCCCATGTCGATGCACACGTTCGTGGCGATCCGGTACAACCAGGTCCGCACCGATGAGCGCCCCTCGAACGTGTCGGCACGGCGCCACGCCCGGACCAGCGTCTCCTGCACGGCGTCGTCCGCTTCGGAGCCCGAGCCGAGCATCCGATAGCAGTAGCCGGTCAGTTCGCGACGGTACGGTTCGAACTCGTCCGCAACCGCGGTGCCCCCGTGGGCGACCCCGGCGACGACCACGTCCGGCTCACGACGTGCCATCGCCCCAGCCTACCGGAGCGCTCCGCCCCTGTCGCCCGCGGCGGCCGTCGGTTCACCAGGCCGTGGGTGGATCCGGCCAGTCGGATCTTAGGAACACACCGGTCAGATGCAACAGACAGTGGAGCCGGTAGCCCTGCGCCTCGAGGATCGGAAACGGGTCTTCGCCGGAATCCGCGGACTCCGGAAGTCGCTCGGCCAGTACCACCCGGGGCCGGTATCGGTCCCAGTCGTTCGATGCGAGCACGATCGCGTCGGCGCCCTCGCAGTCCACGTCGAGCAGGTCGATCTGCTGATCGGAGGGCAGGTGGTCGTCGAACACCTCGGCCAAGGTGCGCACCGGCACCTCGATCACGCGCGTGGTCCGACCGCCGGTATCGGCGTGGAAGCGATCCTCGAAACTCGAGAAGCCCGCATCCACGACGAAACGCGCCGTGCCGCTCCGTGCACCGATCGCACAGCCGAGGTTGCGATCGCGGGGACGGAACTGCTCGAACAGCGCCAGATGCTCGGGAACCGGTTCGAGGTTGATGCCGTGCCAGCCCCGCCGGTACAGGTTGTGCGTGTTCGACAACAGGCCCGGGTGCAGCGCACCCACATCGACGTAGAAGCCGTCGTCCTGTCCCGCGAAGAGCTGCGCGAGGATCAGGTCCTCCGCGAACTGCGACATCGACACCGCGCGGCCATAGGCGATCTGAGAGACCGTGATGTCGCCGCGGCGGAGCCTGCGGACCGCGCGTACCCAGGGACGAAGTCGGTGGTGCACCCGCTGTCGCACCCCCGTCGATTCGGCACGTGGACCCATCTGGGACACTCCCGTCGTCTGTCGGAACCCCGACGGTACCGGAACGGCGGAACGCGACGGTTCAGCTCTTGAAGAGGAACTCGCCCTCGTCGTCACCGAGCAGCAGGTTCACTTCCTCGGCCAGTTCGGGGTGCGCGACCAGGCCGGGGTCGGCGTCGAGCAACGCCTCCGCGGCCCGCCGCGCCCGCTCCACCCATTTCCGGTCGCGGCGCAGCGACGCCAGCCGGAGGTCGTTGCGGCCGGTCTGTCGGGTGTCCATCAAGGTACCCTCGCCGCGCAGATCGAGATCGATCTCGGCCAGGGCGAAACCGTCGGTCGTGGCGACCAGCGCTTCGAGTCGCGCCTCGGCATCGGGTGTCGCTCCTGGTGCGAGCAGGTAGCACCACGACCGTTCCGCGCCACGCCCCACCCGGCCCCGGAGCTGATGGAGCTGGGCGATCCCGAACCGGTCCGCGTCGATGACCACCATCACGGTCGCGTTCGGTACGTCGACCCCGACCTCGATGACCGTGGTCGCCACGATCACGTCGAGATCACCCGCGCGGAATGCTCCCATCACCGCATCCTTCTCCGGCCCTTTGAGGCGCCCGTGCAACAGTCCGACGCGCAGACCCTCCAACTCGCCGCCGGGCGCGATCAGTCGATCCCGGGTCTCTTCGGCCGAGGCGACCTCGAGCTTTTCGGACTCGGTGATCAGCGGACACACCACGTAGGCCTGTCGGCCCGCGGCCACCTGGTCACGCACCCGACCCCAGGCCTCGGACTCCTCGAGCGTGTCGGGGCGCACCCACTGCGTGATGATCGGCGTCCGGCCCGGCGGCAGCTCGTCGAGTACCGACACATCCAGATCGCCGTACACGGTCATGGCGGCGGTCCGGGGTATGGGGGTCGCCGTCATGACCAGCACATCGGGGGTCGCCCCTCCCGCACCGGCCCCGTCGCGCAGTGCCGCACGTTGTTCGACGCCGAAGCGGTGCTGCTCGTCGATCACGACCACGCCGAGCGATGCGAACGCGACCCCTTCCTGGATGAGCGCGTGCGTGCCGATCACCACGTCGACCG
Source organism: Actinomycetota bacterium (assembly GCA_040255345.1). Lineage (GTDB taxonomy): Bacteria > Actinomycetota > Acidimicrobiia > Acidimicrobiales > Iamiaceae > JAFDWI01. The sequence continues at coordinate 14,611 of JBDZUV010000042.1, forward strand.
ACCCGTCGGCCAACCCGGCGAGCACGTCACGACGGGCGGCTGCGCCGATCCGGTTCGTCAGCACCGCGACCCGGACCGGACGCTCGCCGAACAGATTCCCGCCGTCGCCGACCGACAACTCGGCCAACAGCGCGGACACGCCCGCGTGATGCTGCTCGGCGAGGACCTCGGTCGGGGCCATGAGCGCGCCCTGGTGACCGGTCTGCACTGCGGCGAGCAACGCGTGCACCGCGACGAGGGTCTTGCCGGCACCGACATCGCCCTGCAACAGGCGGTGCATCGGGGCGCTCCGCCCGAGGTCCGCGTCGATCTCGTCGATGACCCGCCGTTGGGCGGCCGTCAGTCGAAACGGCAACGCGTCGGTGAAACGCTTCAGCAACGAGCCCTCAACCCGGGACACGTCCTGGGCGATCCCCCGTGCCTCGGCGGCCAGGGCACGTTTGTGGCCGACGAGCGCGAGTTGCAGCCGCAGCAACTCGTCGAACACCAACCTCGACCGCGCCCGCCGGACGTCGGCCATCGATTCGGGCGCATGGATGTCGTGATAGGCGGTCGTGCGATCGGTCAGCTGATGGCTGGTCAACACATCGGCAGGCACCGGTTCGGCGAAGACCTTCGCCCGCTCCAGCACCTCGGTCATCCACCGCGAGATGTCCCAGGTGGTGATGCGTTCCTTCTCGGACTGTGGGTACATCGCGATGATCCGCCCGGTCCGGTCACCGATCAGATCGACCACCGGATTGGTCATCTGCAGTCGACCGCGGTAGTCCTCGACCTTCCCGAACAGCACACATTCGGTGCCCTCGGGAAGTTGGCGCTCGCGCCAACCCTGGTTGAAGAACGTGACCTTCAGGTACCCCGATCCGTCGGTGACGTCCGCGGTGACCAGTGTGCGTGGTGGACGTCCCCGGGTCCGTCGGGCCGAGATCTTCTTGACCGTGGCCAACACCATCGCGGTTTCACCGCTGTGCAACTCCGCGATGCGGAGTTCGTTGGTGCGGTCGACGTAGCGGCGCGGATAGTGGGTCAGCAGGTCGAGCACCGTGTGGATGTCGAATGCCTCGGCGAGGGCGGTGGCGTTCTTCGGCCCGATCCCGTGGAGTTGGGTGACCGGAATGTCGGCGAGCTTGGTGAGGCGCCGCCCGCTCATGCTTCCAGGGCGGCCGCCAGGCGTTCGAGCGTGTCGCTGATCGTCGAGGTGTTGCGCTCGTGGCGGTCCTCGACGCCCGACATCTGCTTGGAGAACTCGAGCGTCGATTCGGGTCGGAGATCCTCGTTCCATTCGGTGACGCGGCTTCCCGTCCCGTTCGGCTCGATGCGATAGCCCCAGGTGGAGTAGTGGAAGTCGAACATCGAGCACGTGAAGGTGAACGCCCGTCCCCGCTCGGCTTCGGTGATCGTGCACTGGCTGGTCCAGGTGTGCTCACCGTTCCGGTTGTGCCCGTCGAAGGTCGCCCCGACCACCGGTGCGGCCGCTCCATCGGTCCATTCGCATGCGTGGCATTCCGGTGACCACTCCCCCATCCGGGTCACATCCGAGATCGCGTCGTAGACGACCTCGGGTGCTGCGGCGATGTCCCTGGTGATTTCGATGCGCTCGGCCATGGCCACCAGTCCAGCACAACGGACACCGGCGCCACGCCGACGGGGTCCGGACGTCAGCGTCCGGCCACGGAACTCTTCAACCACTCGGCCCAGGTGATCGTGCCCTCCCGGTGCTCCGGGCTCAGATGACCACCGCGTGCATAGTCACCGATCCGGCCGATCCTCGGCACGCGAACCAACAGGCAGCGACGACCGGTGATCCGCCGTCGGCGCCTCGCGAGCGTCTCGATGCCGAGAAGCTCGGGTCCGCCGAAGTCGGGGAGCCGGCCCGAAGGACCGGCCTCGACGATGTCGGCGAGCCGGGACGCGACCTCGGTCACATCCACCGGCTGGAACGCCAATTCGGGAACCTTGAAGAGCGCCGGCGCACTCAGAATCTGCTCGATGAGGTCGTGAAACTGGGTGACCCGCTGGATCGACCAGTCGACGCCGAGACTCTCGACGACCCTCTCGGCCTCCCATTTGGCCTGGTAGTAGGGCGACCGGTTCGTCTCGACCCCCACCTTCGACACGTACACCAGGTGGGCACCGGCACGCTCGGCGGCCCGAACCATCGTGCGGACGCCGGCGACCTCGGACTTCGTACTCCGACCGCCCCGACTGGTCGCCGTGTGCACCACCGCGTCGACCCCCGCGATCGCCTCGTCGACACCCGCACCGCTCACGACATCGCCCTTGAACGACTCGACCCCCTCGACGACGTGCGTGGACCGGTGGGTGAGGACCCGCACCGTGTGCCCACGGCGGAGCAGCTCCCAACTCGCGCGCCGTCCGAGGTTCCCTGCGCCCCCCGTGACGAGCACGGATTTCATTCACGGAAACACTACCGCTGCCCCGTGTCGGCCGCCCGGGGAATGCGTGCAAGGGCGATCCGTGACTTCTCAGGGCGTGAGATCGATCCAGTTTCCGTGCGGGTGCGACCAACCCAACGTCACGCGCTCGACCTCGTGCCCGTCGCGCCAGCGGCGCAATCCCAGGACCGTGTCGGGCCGGGTCCCCTCGCTTGCCGGCCCGAGTTCCCCGTCCCATCGGGGAGCCTCGATGCCGGGCACGCATCCCGGCGGCTCTGCGGTGATCCACGACAGCGCGCGACCGTCCCGGGCCGCCTCCTCGAACAGCTCGGGCACGGCCTCTCGTCGACGACGGGCCACATAGGTGAGTGCCCACAGATCCATGACCACCTGATGGTTCGCATCGGCCGTGGCCGGCGCTCCCGGACCGCGCCGGACCAGCCCGCGGAGTTCGTCGATCATGTCACCGGCGACCAGAGTCGGCGGATCGGCCCTGCTGAGCGCGATCGCCGCACGAAAGCGCTCGATGCGCCACGGTTGGTCGGGCCACAGGCATGCTTCGAGCCATCGGACCCGGTCGACATCCGACGCCGGGATCGGATCCAGGTCGATTCCGGTCCGGGCCTCGAACCCGGTGGGAAACGTCGAGAGGTCCGGAGCCGTCGCCCCCCGGACCTCGCCGGTGAGGTGGACCGGGGACGCGGCATCACCGACCACGACGCCACCGACATCGATCCGGTAGCGGTCCGGGGTCAACAGGAGCCCGGCGCTGCTTCCCATCTCGATCAGGTGGACCGGCACTCCGGCGACATCGGCGCACGCCGCGGACAGCAGCACCGCGACCAGGACCGATCGGTTGACCTCGTTCGTCTGGGTCGACCGGGACGCGATCACCGCTTCGAGATCGCGGCGATGCTCCAGCACCGTCCGACGGAACACCGGCCACGGGTCGCCGGTGGCCAGACGCTCGGTCGGCGTCACCGAGGCGTACCAGCGGGCCAGTTCCATGTCGGGTCGGCGCAGGATCAGGTCGTGCACGGCCGCGAACAGCAGCACCGGCCGCTGCTGACCGGGATGGGCGACCGTCAACAGTCCGGCGACGTCCGGATCGGCGGCACAACCCGCGGCGAGTCGGCCATAGAACTCCAGGTCGGGAAACGACTCCTCGAACAGCTCGAAATGCCGTCGGATCCCGTCGAGCTCGTCTTCGTCTCGACCCCGCACTACTCGACGCCGATGAAATACGGATACAGCGGTTGGCCACCCGGGTGCACCTCGACGGCCACGTCGGGACGATGCTCGTCGAGCCAGTCGGTGATGCGGCGGGTCGCGGCGACCGTCGCCCCCTCACCCTCGACCAGGGTGACGATCTCGTGCTCGTCGGTCACCAGCTCGTCCAGCAGCCGGGTCGTGGCGTCGACCAGCGATGTCTCCACCGCCCGGATTCCTTCCCGGGCGATGCCCAGCCAGTCTCCTTCGACGATCGGACCGACGTCACAGCTCGAGTCCCGCACGGCACGGGTCACCTCGCCGGCGACGACCGCTTCGGCCCCTTCCCGCAGCGCGGCGGCGACGGCTCCCACGTCGGCGAACGGGTCATAGGACACCAGCGCGGCCACCGCTTCGACGACTCCCCGGGTGGGCACGACCAACACGGTCTTGTCGGTCTGGGTCGCCACCTGCTCGGCGACCGGGATGATGTTCGAATTGTTGGGCAGGATCACCACGCCGTCCGCCGGGCAGGCCTCGACCGCGGCCAACAGGTCCGCGGTGGACGGATTCATCGACTGGCCACCGGCGACGATCTGTTGCACCCCGAGCGAATGGAGCAGCCTCGAGATGCCGTCGCCGGCGGCGACGGCCACCACCGCCGTCTCCACCGGCTCGCTCGCGACCGCCTCGGAGACTGCACCGGCCTCGGTGACCCACCGTTCCTCTGCGACCTGCTCGAGCAGATCGGTCACCCTGATCCGGCGCGGTCGCCCCGCGTCGATCCCCGCCTCGATCGCCGCGCCGATGTCGTCGGTGTGGATGTGACAGTTCCACAGACCGTCGCCGCCCACCACCACGATCGAGTCGCCGATCCCCTGCCAGACGTCCTTGAACGCGTCGATCGTCGCGTCGGGTGCATCGAGGAGGTACATGACCTCGTAACGCAGGTCGGCGATCCCGCCGGGCGAGTGTTCGTGTGCCTCGGCGAGCGCCTCGGCCACGTCGTCGATCAGCGGCGCCTCGGGCAGGTCCCGATCCGCGACCACCGCCAGTGCCGCGTCGATGAGCAGCAACAGACCGGTGCCGCCCGCGTCGACGACTCCCGCGTCTGCGAGGACCGACAGCAGCTCCGGTGTCGAAGCCAACGCGTCGGCACCGGCGACCCGTGCCGCGTCGAGGACCTCGGTGAGCGTCGCGCCGTCGCCTGCGGCACCCGCGCCGATCGCGGCGCCGCGCATGACGGTGAGGATCGTGCCCTCGACCGGCTTCATCACGGCGCCGTACGCGGCATCGGTCGCCGACTCGAGCGCCGTGGTCAGGTCGTGGGCACCGACCCCGTCGGGGCACCCGGTGGCGACGCTGGCAATGCCCCGGAGGATCTGGGAGAGGATGACCCCGCTGTTGCCGCGTGCCCCCATCAGGGAGCCGTGACTGATGGCGGTGCACACCGCCGCCATGTCGGTCGAGTCGATGTCGGTGAACTCCTCGCACACCGACGCGACCGTGAGCGCCATGTTGGTGCCCGTGTCGCCGTCGGGGACCGGGTACACGTTCAAACGATTGATGCGCTGCTGGTGCGCCTTGAGCAGGTCGCGGAACGTTTCGACGATGTCACGCAGGTCGGGGGCGGTCACGTGGTCGATGGTCATCGGAGATGATCGTAGAGCCCACACCCCCGGCATCGGGATACGATCCCGGGCCGTGAGTGATGCACCCCAAGGTCCAACCCCGCCGTACGTCGCCCTCGTCATCGACCCGGACCCTGCCTGGCGGCAGCGTTCGGTCCAGGCGATCAGCGCGTACTCGGCGACCTTGGAGGCCGCCGACCTCGAGGCGGCACGGGAGACGCTGAACTCGACGCCCGCCAACATCGCGGTGTTCGGCCCGAACACCGCGGTCACCGTCAGGGCGCACATCGCCCCGCTGCTCCGACAGCGCCCGGATCTCGGTGTGCTGCTGGTGATGGACAGCCTCGACATCGACGGGCTGCGGGAGGCGATGCGTGCCGGTGTACGCGAGGTGCTCCCGGCACAGACCAGCTCCGAGGAGCTCCAGCAGGCGGTCGGCCGTCTCACCGATGTCGTGAATCCGCTCCCCGCCCACCCCATCGCAAAGCCCGAATCGCCCCGACGGGCGCCCGTGAAACGCGATCGCGGCAGGCTGGTGATGGTCTGCTCGGCCAAAGGCGGGACCGGCGTCTCGTCGGTCGCGGTCAATCTCGCCGCGGCTCTTGCCGACACCGGCCGGACCGTGACGCTTTGTGACGCCGATCCGGTGTTCGGCGATCTGCCACTGCTGCTGGGCATGAAGACCCGGACCGAGCTCGAACCCGGCGAGCTTCCCAAGGGCCTCAAACCCGAAGAGGTCATCGAGGAACTCAGCCTCCATGAACCGTCCGGTGTGCAACTGTTCACCATGTACCGGGCCCGGATGCCGTTGAACGAACTGCCCCGCAGTCTGGTCCTGGCGGTGTTCGACGGTCTCCAGGCGGCGTCGGACATCGCGGTCATCGACATGCCGGCGCCGCTGGTGAACGTCGCCGAATACCTGGTGGCGGCCGATGAACTGTTCCTCGTGGCCGGCACCGACGTCGCGGCACTGAAGAACCTGCGCCTCGCCGTGCAACTCATGGACCGGGCCGGACTCCCGATCGACAAGGCCTGGATGGTCCTCAACCGCATCCGGAACATCGCCGACTTCGAACCGGCCGGCTACAAGCAGATCGTCGGCCTGCCGGTGGTGTGCGCGTTGCCCGACTCCACGGCGTTGCTCGGCGCCGGCGAGAACGCCGAAGTGCTCGTCCGGCACTCGCCACGGGATCAGACCGCACGCGCCTTCACGAAGTTCGCCCAGGACCTCGCCGGCCGCTTCGACCAACTCGACGCCGGGGTGAACCCGTGACAGCGGGCTGAGCAACCGGTCGCATCGACCAGCCGATCGACCCGTCTTTGCCGACTCACCCGGCGGCATCTACAATCGTCCCCCTGTCCCTGAACACGACTCCACGCGCGAGGTTGAAGCCCGATGGCATCAGTATGTGAGGTGTGCGGCAAGCACCCGTCATTCGGCATGAGCATCAGCCATTCGCACCGGCGCACCAAACGTCGCTGGAACCCGAACATCCAACGGGTCCGGGCCGTGGTCGGGGGCTCCACCAGGCGCATCAACGTGTGCACCCGGTGCATCAAGGCCGGCAAGATCCAAAAAGCCGTCCGGTAATGCCCCGAGGCTGTCACCCGAGATGTGTGCACCATCCCACATCGACCGCGGAGAGGGAATGACAGCCACCACGACAAACACGAAGCTGATCGAATGGGTGGATCACTGGGCCGGGATCTTCCAGCCGGACAGCATCCACTGGTGCGACGGGTCGGAGGAAGAATACGACCGACTCGCCGGCGAACTCGTGGAATCGGGGGTGTACACCCGACTCGACGACGCCAAGCGACCCAACAGCTACCTGGCGCTGTCGGACCCCGCCGATGTGGCAAGGGTCGAGGAGCGCACCTTCATCTGCCCGCCGGATGAGGTCGACGCCGGAGCGACGAACAACTGGAAGGCGCCGGACGCGATGCGTGCCGAGATCCTGCCTTACTACACCGGCGCCATGCGCGGCCGCACCATGTACGTGGTGCCCTTCTCGATGGGGCCGCTCGGCTCGCCGATCGCCCACATCGGCGTGCAACTCACCGATTCCGCGTACGTGGTCACCAACATGCGGATCATGGCCCGCATGGGTCAGGCGGCGCTCGACGTGTTGGGCGACGGTGACTGGGTGAAATGCCTGCACTCGGTCGGCTACCCGCTGACCCTGGCAGACGGCACCACCCGCGACGACGTCCGCTGGCCCTGTGACGCCGACAACAAGTACATCTCGCACTTTCCCCAGGACAAGGAGATCTGGTCGTACGGTTCGGGTTACGGCGGCAACGCCCTGCTGGGCAAGAAGTGCTTCGCCCTGCGGATCGCCTCGACGATGGCCCGCGACGACGGCTGGATGGCCGAGCACATGCTCATCGTCAAGCTGTCCCGGCCCGGTTCGGAACCCGCCTACGTCGCCGCCGCGTTCCCCTCCGCATGTGGCAAGACGAACATGGCGATGCTCATTCCGACCCTGCCCGGCTGGAAGGCCGAGACGATCGGCGACGACATCGCATGGATGAAGTTCGGCGACGACGGACGGCTGTACGCAATCAACCCGGAGTTCGGGTTCTTCGGGGTCGCTCCCGGCACGAGTGAGAAGACGAACTTCAACGCGATCCGATCCCTCGACGAGAACTGCATCTTCACCAACGTGGCGCTCACCGACGACGGTGACGTCTGGTGGGAAGGCCTCACCGACGAACCGCCGGCACACCTGATCGACTGGAAGGGCAACGACTGGACGCCCGACGCCACGGCACCCGCAGCCCACCCGAACGCCCGGTTCACCGCCCCCGCGGGTCAGTGCCCGGTGATCGCCCCCGAGTGGGAAGACCCCGCTGGGGTGCCGATCTCGGCGATTCTGTTCGGCGGACGGCGGGCCACGAACGTCCCGCTGGTGACCGAGGCCGACGACTGGGCCCACGGGGTGTTCTGCGGCTCGATCATGTCGTCGGAGAAGACCGCCGCGGCCGCGGGCACGGTCGGCGAGGTCCGTTTCGACCCGTTCGCGATGCGCCCCTTCATCGGCTACAACGCCGGCGACTACATGCAGCACTGGCTCGACATCGGCGCGACCGGCGACGACGACAAACTGCCCAAGCTGTTCTGGGTCAACTGGTTCCGCAAGGGCGCCGACGGGTCGTTCCTGTGGCCCGGATTCGGAGAGAACACCCGGGTGCTCGACTGGATCCTGCGTCGGGTAGACGGCGACGAATCGGCGACGGCGACCCAGACCGCGATCGGCAAGGTGCCCACGCCGGGATCTCTGAACACCGACGGCCTCGACCTCGACGAGTCGGTGCTCGAGGAACTCCTCGCCGTCGACGCCGAATCGTGGCGGGCGGAGATCCCCCTGATCAACGCCCATTTCGCCTTCATCGGCGAACGGTTGCCCGAGGTGCTGGCAGACCAGCTCGACGCACTCGAAAAGCGCCTGGCCGACTGATCGTTCGCCCCAGAGGATGCGCCGATGAGCGCTTCCGACCGATGAGCACGTGGTCTGTCAGCCGAGCGCAGCTCGGCGTATGGCGACACTGAGCCGGAACCGATGTGACCCATCCGCGCAGCCGTCAGTGGCGGGCCACCCGCAACGACGGCACGACGGCGAGCAGCACGAAGAGCAGGGCGGTCGACCCGATCGCCGCGACCGGGTCGACCGAATCGGGGCCGATGCCGGCTGCTGCTCCGAACGCCACCAGTGCGACCGCCACGTTCACCACGACGTGTTCGGCGCCCACCGTCGCATGCCGCTGGCCGAAACAGCCGCACGACGCGGCGGGGCCACGCACGATCAACAGCCGTAGCGAGTACCCGACGAATCCCAGGTACAACAGGGCGAGCAGCACTGCAGCCGGGCGTGTCTGCCAGACGATCACCGCCACCCCCACGAGCAGTTCGGC
>JBDZUV010000043.1:0-23303 GCA_040255345.1 Actinomycetota bacterium
CCTCCTGGGCGGCGCCCACCAGCTCGTCGAGCGTGAAGACCGGCTCGGGACGGTCCGTGTCGGCTGCGGCCTGCTGTTCGACGGCTGCGCCACAGCTTCTGCGGTCACCGGCCGATCGCATGAGGGCGTAGACGATGCCGGCGGCGAGGACGGCCGCGATCCAACCGGCCACTTCGGATGCGGTGAAGGTCGAGACGAGCACGCCCACGACCGCCGCAGGCACCAACGTCCGGGTGAGTCCACACAGCTCCACGACGTCGATGTTACTCGGCATGATCCGGGCTCGGTGGCCCCGGCGCGTCGAAGGGCATCGGCGCCACCGGGGCCGGGTCGTGGCCTCTAAGCTGACGGTCCGTCAGAAACGCTCCGAGGAGAGGACACGTCGATGCTGGACGGTCGCAACATCTGGGAACTGGTCACCAAGCGGGCGGCGGAGTCGCCCGATGTGGCCATGACGATCGACGACGCCGGTGTCGAGATGACCTACGCGGAGTACCGCGACGCCGCCGAGCGGGCCGCCGCGGGCCTGTCCGCCGACCACGGCATCGGCGCCGGCGACGTCGTCACCTGGATGCTCCCCACCTGGCACTCCTCGCTGGTGCTGATCGCCGCGCTGTGTCGCCTCGGTGCCGTCCAGAACCCGATCATCCCGATCTACCGTGACCGCGAGGTCGGCTTCATCACCGCCCAGGCCCGATCGAAACTGCTGATCGTGCCCGGGGAATGGCGTGGCTTCGATTACGTGGCCATGGGCGAGCGGGTGCGCGAGGCGAACGGATCGGACCTTGCCATCCTCACCGCGGCCCCCGACCTGCCCGAAGGCGACCCGGCGACGCTGCCTGCGGCGCCCGAGCCGCCGGCGACCCGCAGCGACGAGCCGGTCACGTGGCTGATGTACACCTCGGGCACCACCTCGGACCCCAAAGGGGCGCAGCACTCCGACGGCGACATCATCGTCACCGCCCGGGGCATGTGCGACTGTCTGGGCTGCGTCGAGGGCGACCGCAACCTCATGGCCTTCCCCGTCACGCACATCGCCGGGGCGATCTGGTTGTGCTCGTCGCTGATGTACCCGCTGTCGAACGTGATCACCGAGGGGTTCGACCCTCACCTGACCCCGTTGCTCGCCTCGCGCACCGACGTGACGATGGCCGGGTCGGCGACGTTCTTCCACATGGCCTACCTCGCCGCGCAACGTGAGCACGGCGACGAGAAGCTGTTCCCGCATCTGCGCAACTGCCCGGGCGGCGGTGCGCCCAAGCCGCCGCAACTGCACTACGACATCCAGGCCGAACTGGGAGGCCAGGGGATCATCTCGGGTTGGGGGCTCACCGAGGCGCCGATCCTGACCATGGGCCACGTCCAGGACCCCGACGAGAAGCTCGCCAACACCGAGGGTCGTCCGATGCCCGGCGTGCAGCTCCGCGCCGTGTCGCCCGCGGACGGCCGAGTCGTGGGTGCGAACGAAGAAGGCGAGTTGCAGGCCAAGGCGCCCCAGCTCATGCGCGGCTACCTGGACGAAGCGTTGAACGCTGACGGCTACGCGGATGGCTGGTTCCGCACCGGCGACCTGGGGGTGATCGACGAACAGGGCTACGTGCGCATCACCGGACGACTCAAGGACGTGATCATCCGCAAGGGCGAGAACGTGTCAGCGAAAGAGGTGGAGGACCTGCTCTACGAACACGAACGGGTCCGGGACGTCGCCGTCATCGGGGTGCCCGACTCCGAACGGGGCGAGATGGTCGTGGCGGTGCTCGCCCTCGAGAAGGAGGCCGTGCCGTTGTCGATGGAGGAGATGCAGGAGTTCCTGCGGGGCAAGGGGCTGCGGAACCAGGCCCTGCCCGAACGGCTCGAGCACGTCGACGAGCTGCCCCGCAACGCCTCGGGCAAGATCGTCAAGAACGAACTCCGTGACCGTTACTCGGACTGACCGGTCGCCGACGTCGGCAGTCGGTCGCGTCCAGGTGGGTCTGGCACACGGCCGCCGTCCGGGGTTGCGGCAGCACCGTCACCCGGGGACCGACGACCGTGACCGGTTGGGGCGGTGCCGGACCGCAGTCATTAGGATCTGACGGTCCGTCAGAACTGGACGGCCGAAGAACGACACGACCACGGGGCCGAGAGAACCCGGTCAGGAGAGGTGCAGCGCACATGGGCATGTTGGACGGCAAGGTCGCGATCGTCACCGGAGCGGGTCACGGCATCGGCCGAGGCCACGCCCTCGAGTTGGCCAAGCACGGGGCGAAGCTCGTCGTGAACGACCTCGGCTCGTCGGTGTCGGGTGAGGGCACCGGCAAGGACGCGGACCTCACCGTCGATCTGATCACCGAGCGGGGCGGCGAGGCCGTCGGCAACTACGAGAACGTCGCCGACCACGACGGCGCGCAGCGCATGGTCGCCCAGGCCGTCGACACCTACGGCCGGCTCGACATCCTGGTCAACAACGCCGGCATCGTGCGCGACTCGGCGATCTGGAACATGGACGAAGCCGACTTCGACTCGGTCATCGGCGTGCACCTCAAAGGAACGTGGGCGCCGTCCAAGCACGCCGCGATCCACTGGCGCAATCGTTCCAAGGCGGGTGAGACCTTCACCGGCCGCATCATCAACACCACTTCCGGGGCGGGCCTGGTCGGCAACTTCGGCCAGTCCAACTACGCCACGGCGAAGGCCGGGATCGCCGGGCTCACCCAGACCCTGAGCCTCGAGCTGTACAAGCTGGGCGTCACCGTCAACTGCGTCGGCCCGGCCGCGGCCACGCGCATCACCGGCACGATGCCGAACGCCCCCGCCGTCATCGAGGCGAACGACGTGCCCGACGACGAGTTCAACCCGATGGACCCGGCCACGTCGTCGCCACTGGTCGCCTGGTTGGCGAGTGATGAATCCCAGATGGTGACCGGACAGGTCATCCGTGCGGTCGGCGACAAGATCGTGCTCATGGAGGGCTGGAGCGACGGCCCCACGATCTCCACCACCACGCGGTGGGATGCCACCAAGCTCGGCCGGCAGCTCGCCACCGACGTGTTCGGCACCCGCGCTCCCGGCCTGCGGTACTGACCCGACCCGATGGATCTGTCGTTCTCGCCCGGCGACGAGGCGTTCCGGGCCGAGGCTCGTTCGTGGTTGACCGAGCAGCTCGCAGGCCCCCACCGGGCCGTGCGCGACCGGGGTGGGCCCGGCGACGAGCACGCCCTGTTCGCCGAGCGCCTCGCCTGGGAGCACACCCTCGCCGAGGCGGGGTGGACGTGTGTGGCCTGGCCCACCGAGTTCGGCGGGCGCGGCCTGTCGCTGCACCGGCAGGTGATCTGGTTCGAGGAGTACGCCCGTGCCGGTGGGCCGGGCCGCCTCGGCCACATCGGTGAGACCCTGTTGGGCCCGACGCTGATCCACTTCGGCACGACCGACCAGCAGGCCCGGTTCCTACCCGGGATCGTCGCCGGGACCGATCTGTGGGCGCAGGGCTATTCGGAACCGAATGCCGGGTCCGATCTGGCGAACGTGGCGACGGTGGCGGTGCGTGACGGCGGCGAGTGGGTCATCACCGGTCAGAAGGTGTGGACCTCGCTGGCACAGTGGGCGCGGTGGGCGTTCGTGCTGTGCCGAACCGACCGTGCAGCGCCCAGGCACGAGGGGCTGTCGTATCTGCTGGTTCCACTGGACCAGGACGGCGTCGAGATCCGCCCCATCCGACAGATCACCGGTACCTCGGAATTCAACGAGGTCTTCTTCGACAGGGCGCGCACCCCGGTCGCGAACACCGTGGGCGAACCGGGGGACGGGTGGAAGGTCGCGAACGGCACGCTCGCCTTCGAACGGGGCGCATCCACGCTGGGCCAGCAACTGCGCTTCACCAACGAATTCGAAGCGCTCGTCGCGGCCGCCCGGGCGAACGGGTCGATCGACGATCCGGTGGTGCGGCAGCGCCTCTCGGCTGCGTGGCTGCGTCTGCGAATCATGCGCCTGCTGATGCTGCGGGTGCTCTCGTCGGACGTCGCGCTCACCCCCGAGGCGATGGTCACCAAGCTCTACTGGGCGTCTTGGCACCGTGACCTGGGGGAGTTGGCCATGGACGTGCTCGGCCCCGCCGCCGTCGAGTGGTCCGCCCACGACCCCGATGAGCCCGAGCGACTCAACCCACTGCACCAGTTGTTTCTGTTCAGTCGCGCCGACACGATCTATGCCGGATCCAACGAGATCCAACGCAACATCATCGCCGAACGTGGTCTCGGCCTGCCTCGTGAAGCCCGCCCGTCCGTCCCATCGCTCCCGTCCGTCCCTCCGCCCCTGGAGTCTCCATGGTGAACCCCACCTCACCGCTGGCGCCGACCTACGTGCCGGGCCACGGCCTGCTCGCCGACCGCTCCGTGGTGGTCACCGCCGCAGCCGGAACCGGCATCGGCTTCGCCGTCGCGAAACGTTGCGCCGAAGAGGGCGCAGCGGTGCTGATCAGCGACATCCACGAACGCCGTCTCGGCGAAGCCGCGGAGCGCCTCGAGGCCGAAACCGGTCGACGGCCGGCCACCGCGCGGTGCGACGTGACCGATCAGGGCGACATCGATGCGCTGTTCGCCACCGCGGTCGATGCATTCGGGCACGTCGACGTGCTCGTCAACAATGCCGGCCTTGGCGGCACCGCGAACCTGGTCGACATGACCGACGACCAGTGGCAGATGGTGCTGGATGTGACCCTGAACGGCACGTTCCGAGCCACCCGAGCCGCGCTCGCCCACATGCAGCCGCGTGGCTCCGGCGTGATCGTCAACAACGCGTCGGTGCTGGGTTGGCGTGCCCAGGCCGGCCAGGCTCACTACGCCGCGGCCAAGGCCGGCGTCATGGCTCTGACACGCTGCGCCGCGATCGAGGCCGCACCGTTCGGGGTGCGGGTCAATGCCGTCGCCCCTTCGATCGCGCGCCATCCGTTCCTGGCGAAGGTCACCACCGAAGACCTTCTGGCCGAACTCGAGTCGAAAGAGGCGTTCGGTCGGGCCGCCGAACCCTGGGAGGTCGCGAACACCATGGTGTTCCTGGCCAGCGACTACTCCAGCTACCTCACCGGAGAAGTGATCTCGGTCTCGTCCCAGCATGCGTGAACCCAAGGCGTGCGCCGGCCATCGAGCGGGCGGTCCGGCCGGTCGCATCTCGCTTCGCTCCCGGTCGTACTTCGCCGCACACGGCTCGGTGAAGAGGCCACGGGTGCCCACCGTTCGGATACGCCCGTGGGTGCATCCTCTAAGGTCGGGACTCGTCCTGGCGGCGATATCGGGAGAGCCATGCGTGACGCGGAAACCACGTCGGTCGAGTTGGCGAACAGCGCGGACCCCGAGTCGATGAACGTCGTACGCACCCTGCTCGGACGAGTCGGCGACATCGTGATCGCGAGCGATGCGGTGGGGACCATCCGGTTCGTCAACGATGCGGTGGCCGAGCGGCTCGGCTACTCGCCCGACGCGATCCTCGGCCGGAACATCGCCGATTTCGTGACGGCCGACCACCTGCCCCGCGTGGCAGAGGCGATGGCCCGCTGGAGTGGCCGTCGTGGCCGACCGCGGGGAAGCGAAGTGGACCTCGTGGCCAGCGACGGGACGGTGCACCGTTACCACTATCGAGCCCAGTTCGGTGACGGGGTGTTCGCTGCGGGGGATTTCGTCGTCACGCTGTCTCCGGCCGATCCTGCCGGCCGCGACGCCGACATCGTCCCCGCCCTGATCGACAACGCGGACCGGGTGGCACGGGTCGCCGCGGCGTTCCTCGACACGTCGTTCGGAAACTTCGGTGTCGGTCTCGACACGGCGGTGCGGGAGTTGGCGGGGTTGGAGTGGTTGACCCGGATCACGGTCTGGGCGATGCGAGAAGGTCACTTCGACCTGCTGTCCCGCTGGGATGCCGCCTACGGTGCGCCCCTGACCCCGCCTCCGGATCAGATGCGGATCGAACGCTCGGCGATGTTGACACGGCTCGCCTCCGGAGAGGAGGTACGGCTGAGGACGACCCGGTCGACCGGCCCGGAGTTCGAGGTGGAGCGTCAGGCGTTCGCGGCGGCCGGTATCGAGTCGGTGCTGGCACTGCCACTGGTCGCCCGTGACGACGTGATCGGGTCGATCATGCTCGAGTCGACGCTCGCCACGATCACCGACGACGTGGCACATCTGGCGACGAGCCGCGCCGCGGCGGCGGTGATCGCTGCCGCGATGATGCGGAACGACGCCGAAGGAGAGCTCGCCTACCAGGCACGAACCGATCGAACGACCGGACTGTCGAACCGGTGGGCCGCCCAGAGCGATCTGGACGAGGCACTCGTCGCGCTCGAGCGCGAATGGGTGACCGGCGTCGGTGTCATCGGTGTCGACCTCGACCGGTTCAAGCTCGTGAACGAGGCGCTCGGCCACCACTCGGGTGATGTGTTGCTCACCGAGGTCGCCGGTCGGCTCCGCAGCGCGACGCCGGCGGCGAGCCAGTTGGCGCGCCTCGCCGCCGACGAGTTCCTGATCGTCGTGCCGGGTTCGGTGTCGGAGACGGCGACGATGCGGCTGGCGAACACGGTGTTGGACGTGTTCTCGGTGCCCTTCGAGGTCGGTGGATCGATCACCTCGGTCACGGCCCGGGCGGGCGCGGTCCACTTCGATGCCCGCCATGAGCATCTGCTGTCGGCCGAGGAGGTGTTGCGCCGCATCACGCACACCGTCGACCACGCCAAGCAGTCGGGGCGTCAACTCGAGAAGGTCGACCTGACCGACGACAGCCCACTGCGGCGTCTCCGTCGGGTCGGTGAGCTCGAACACGCGATCGGCGAAGGCGAACTGGTCACCTTCTTCCAGGCCGAATGGGACCTGAAGACCGGTGGGATCGTCGGGGCGGAAGCGCTGCTCCGTTGGATGCATCCCGACGAAGGCCTGGTCGGTGCCACCGAGCCGATCCGTCTCGCCGAGTCGGCCGGGTTGATCGGCCGCATCGGACGTCACGTGCTCGCAGAGGCATGTCGCGCGGCACGATCCTGGATCGAGCTCGTCGACGGGTTCGTGCTGCGGGTCAACGTGTCGGCTCACCAACTCCGCAGCGACGATTTCGTCGACGAGGTCGCCGGCATTCTCGCCGACGTCGGGTTTCCCGCGGCATCGCTGTGCCTGGAGCTGACCGAGAGTTCGCTGCTGGACGACCCGGCACGGTCTCGCCTGCAGTTCGCACGCCTTCGTGAACTGGGCGTGGGCCTGGCGATCGACGATTTCGGCACCGGGTACTCGTCGATCCTGCAACTCAAGGAACTGCCGCTGTCATCGATCAAGATCGACCAGCGGTTCGTCGCGGGTGTCGCCGACAACCCGTCGGATCGGGCGATCGTGGAAGCCACGCTCGAGTTGGCGAAGGCGTTCGGCATGTCGGCGACGGCCGAGGGGGTCGAGGTTCCCCGGCAGAGCGAAGTCCTGGAACAGCTCGGGTGCACACGGGTGCAGGGCTTCCTCTTCTCGACTCCCGAACCAGCCGAACGACTCACCGCCCGCCTCGTGGGTTCCTGACCGGCTGCCGGCGGTAGATTTCCCGCATGGCCGTCACCGTGCTCGATGGGGTCGACGCGGTTCGTGCCGCGGTGGGCACGCACCTGGGCACGAGCGACTGGACCGAGGTGACCCAGGAGCGCGTGCAGCGCTTCGCCGATGCCACCGGTGACCACCAGTGGATCCACGTCGACGTCGAACGGGCGAGCGCCGAATCACCCTTCGGCACACGCGTCGCCCACGGGTATCTCACCCTCGCGATGACCAATGAGTTCCTCCCCCGGATCGTCGAGGTGCGGGGCGTGTCGATGGGGGTGAACTACGGAGTCGACAACGTGCGCTTTCCGGCGCCGGTGCCGGTCGGGTCGCGGGTGCGCGCCAGAGCCGACCTCGTGGCGGTCGACGACGTGCCCGGCGGAGTCCAGACCACGATGCGTGTCACCGTCGAGGTCGAAGGTTCGGTCCGGCCGGCGTGTGTCGTCGAGGCGCTGAGCCGCTTCTTCACCTGACCGACGGGAGGTGTCGCCATGCGGGTAGAGGTGACCGGCGGTAGCGGGGTCGTCGGCGGTTGGAGCGCGGCGACGCGGCCGGGGCGGGTCACGACGTGCGGCTTCTGGTGCGGGCCCCGGAGCGGCTCGTGCCGGTCGCGGCTCTCGGTCTGGACACGTCCGATCAGGTGGTCGGTGACGTCAGCGATGCCGCGGCCCGGGCGGCAGGGCGTCTTCAGCGGGTGAGCAGCACCGATGAGCCGTGGCCGAACAGGCCCTGGTTCACCGTGATCCCCACCTTGGCGTCGGCCACCTGACGACCCGCGGCCTGGCCACGGAGCTGCCAGGTGATCTCACACACCTGTGCGATCGCCTGCGCGGGCACCGCTTCGCCGAAACAGGCGAGGCCACCCGAAGGGTTCACCGGGATACGTCCGCCGATCGTCGTCTCGCCGTTGCGGAGCAGTTTGGCGGCCTCTCCCGGGGCGCACAGCCCGATGTCCTCGTACCAGTCCAGCTCGAGTGCGCACGACAGGTCGTACACCTCGGCAACATCGAGATCATCGGGGCCGATGCCCGCTTCCTCATAGGCCGCATCGGTGATCGAGGCCCTGAAGGGCCGTGCGGGAGCCGCTGCGACCGCGGACGAGTGGGTGGCGAGGTTCGGCATCTCGATGATCGTGTTCGGGTACGTGGGCGTCACCGTGGACACCGCCGCGATCCGCACCGGATCGCCGCCGGCGTGGCGCCGCGCGTAGTCGGCCGAGCACAGCACCACCGCGGCGCCGCCGTCGGAGGTCGCGCAGATCTCCAGCAGACGCAACGGGTTCGCCACCATCGGCGAGGCGAGCACCTCGTCCACAGTCGTGGCCTTGCGGTAGCGGGCGTTCGGATTCGCCAGTCCGTGCTGCGAGTTCTTCACCTTCACCTGGGCGAAATCGGTGTCGGTGTCGCCGTAGAGGTCCATCCGGCGTCGGGCATAGAGCGCGAAATAGGTGGGGTTCGTGATGCCACCGAGACGGAACCGCAGCCAGTCCGGGTCGTCGGGCCGGTCGCCGGCGTTCGGTGCCAGGAAGCCCTTGGGGGTCGTGTCGGCTCCCACGACGAGCGCGACGTCGCTCTTGCCGGCGAGGATCCGCAGTCTGGCCGCTTCGATGGCGGTGGCACCCGACGCGCACGCTGCGTACGACGACGCGACCCGGCAGCCGGTCCACCCGAGTGCCTGCGCGAACGTCGCGCCGGCCACGTAGCCGGGGTAGCCGTTCCGCATCGTGTCCGCACCCGACACGAAGTCGATGTCGCGCCACGCCACTGCGGCATCGTCGAGGGCGTCGTTGGCCGCCGCGAGCCCGTACTCGACGAAGTTCCGGCCCCACTTGCCCCAGGGGTGCATACCGACCCCGAGCACGACCACATCGTCGGACCGGCTCATGACGCCCGCCGCACGGGCTGCCAGCGCCACACCTGATGGTCGTGGTGGTCGTCTCGGTAGAGGGTGCCGACCACGACCTCGACCTCGTCGCCGACCGCCACGTCGTCGACGCCGGTGCCCGGGGTGAGCTGGCCCAGGATCACCAGGCCTTCAGCCTCGAGTTCGACCGCGGCGATCGCGAACGGGGTGAAGTCGTCGCCGTCAGGCACGAACGGCGCTGGCGGCTGGTACCGGGCGTCGGTGTAGGACCAGATCCGGCCTCGCCGCGACAGCGGAGTCGGCTCCATCGACGTCCCGCGGCACGACGGATTCGGGCACCACTGCGCCCGTGGTGGAAAGGCGTAGGTGCCACACGTGCTGCACCGCACACCGATCAGATGAGGTTCGCCGTCCGTGCTGAACCATCCTTCGGCGCCCAAGGCTGCCGCCGTCGTCCTGGTCGTCATCGAAAGCTCCTGACCTGCCGACTTCTGACGTACCGTCAGATCTGCTGGTGTCGACTGTACCGCCGCCCGCGCGGCGCCGGTTCATCCGCGGGTCGGAGTCGCCCGGGGGCGCTCACTCGGTGGCGAGCGCGTCGAGCGGGTCGAGCCGGGTCGCGCGCCGGGTCGGGATCACCGCGGCGAAGAACCCGACGAGCATCCCGGCGAGGAGCACCACGATCAGGCGGACCCAGGGGATCGCGAACCCGGTGAGGGCCTGGTCGGGTCCGAACGACTTGATGAGTGCGGCACCGATCGCCGTGCCGAGCACCAGACCGATGACCGTGCCGGTCATCGCGATGAGCAGCGCTTCGATCCTGACGGTCTTGCGCAGTTGCCGTCGGGTCATGCCCACCGCCCGGAGCAGGCCCAACTCGCGGGTGCGTTCCAGGATCGACAGCGCCAGGGTGTTGACGATGCCGATGATCGCGATGATGACGGCGAGGGCAAGCATGGCGTAGACGATGGTCAGGAACGTGTTCATCTGTGACGCGGCCGACTTCTTGAAGTCGTCGTTGGTCTGCACCTTGGCGGTGGGATTGTCGGCGAAGGTCTTGTCGAGGCGGTCGACGAGCGATTGTGCCGACACGCCTTCCGAGCCGCCGACGAAGGCGATCTGCGCGACCGGCAGGAGCAGCGACCCCTCGAGCGTGTCGGTGTTCGTGAGCAGACTCTGGGCGACCAGGGGGTTGCGGTAGACCGCCCGCACGGTCCAGTCCGCCGACGACCCGTCGAGCAGCCGGGCGTGCAGCTTCGAACCGACCTTCACCTTCTTGGACTTCGCGTACGTCTCGGAGACGGCGACGTCGCCGGTGCCCAGGTCGGCCAGGTCACCCGACGAGACCTTCATGTCGACGAGCTCGGCGAGGGCGGCCGGGTCGGTGGCCGACACCAGGGTACCCTTGCCGCCGACCGTCGCCGGGCCGTATTCCATCGCGGCGATGGTGGCGACCCCGCCGGTGGCCGCGGCGCGGTCGATGTCGCCGATCGAGATGCCGTTGCCGGTGCTCGTCACCACGACGTCACCTCTGAAACCGGTGTCGACGAGGTCGTTGATGGAGGCGACCGCGGATGCGGCGAAGACCGAGATCGCGCACACCAGTGTGGCGCCGATCATCAGTGCCGAAGCGGTCGAGGCGGTGCGACGCGGATTCCGCAGCACGTTCTCGATGCCGAGATGGCCGGCCATGCCCGAGCGGCGCACGAGCATCCGTGAGGCACGGGCGATGCCGCCGGCGAGAGACGGACCGAACACCACCGCGCCGACCAGCCCGGTGATCGCGGCCAGACCGACGAGCTGCGCGGTGTTCTGGGTGGCGGCGCCGATCAGGAGCAGCGCCGTGGCGACCAACAGCACGGCGCCGATGATCGTGCGGACCCGACCGTGCGAGGTGTCTTCGATGGCGGCGTCGCGTAGTGCGGTGACCGGAGCGACCCGTGCGGCCTTGCGGGCGGGAAGCAGTGCGGAGAGCACGGTGATGCCGATGCCGATCACGAACGAGGCGATCACCGTCCGTGCCGTCAGGGTCGTCCCCGACGCCAGGCTCGAGTCGCCCATGAGCGCCCGTTGGAGCGCCGACGCGATCACGAAGCCGAGACCCAGGCCGACCGCGGACGCGATGACTCCGACGACGGCCGCTTCGGCGACCACCGAGGCGAGTACCTGGCGTCGTGAGGCCCCGATGGCGCGGAGCAGTGCCAGCTCACGGGTGCGTTGCGCGACCAGGATCGAGAACGTGTTGGCGATGATGAATGCGCCGACCAGCAGGGCGATGGCCGCGAACACCAGCAGGAAGACCGAGAAGAACGACAGGAACGACGTCGCCGCGTCCTTGGCCTCATGGGCCGCGTCGGTGCCGGTGAGTACCTCGGCGTGGGTGAGGTGCGCCGCCTCGATGTTGCGGACGACCTGGATCTGGGTGAGGCCCGGATCGGCGGCGACCCAGATCTCGTCGACCACGCCTGACTTGGAGAGCACCTTCTGGGCTTCGTCGAAGGTGAACTGGACCATCGTCGACCCGCCGGCCGAGTCGGCGTCGCCGAACCTGGTGAGGCCCACCAGGGTCTTGGTCACCTCTCCGCTGGGCGTGAGCAGCGGGACGTCGTCGCCGATGTGGTAGCCGGCGTCGTCGGCGCTGGAGACATCGGTGACGATCTGATCGGCGGTTCGGGGGGCGTGCCCCTGCACGACCTGGTACGGGTTCAGGCCCGCGTCCGTCATCCAGTTGCCGCCCAGGGTGGGAGGACCCTGATTGGGGTTTCCGAGTGCCTTGCCGTTGGCCTTGACGATCTGGGCGTAGCCGTTGATCGCCCCTTCGGCCTGGGCGACGCCCCGGATGGCGGCCACCTCGTCGACGCGGCTGTCGGGCATCGTGCCCCGCGTCGGCGTGGATCCGAACTCGACGCCACCCTCGACGTTCTGGTTGCTGCGGACGACGGCAGACGTGTTGGCGTACACGTTCGAGAACAGGTCGTCGAAGGTGCCCTGCAACGAGTCGGTGAGCACGAGCGTGCCCGAGGTGAACATCACCCCGAGCAGAACCGCGAGGCTGGTGGCCAGCAGGCGCAGCTTGCGTCGTGCGAGGTTTGCGAGCGTGGTACGGAACATGTCGGGAACGCCGGTCAGTCGCGGTTGCGCTCGTGGCCGGCGCTGATGCGGGTGTCGAGCTTGCGCATCTGCCCCAGAACCCGTTCGGCGGTGGGTTCGGTGAGATCCGCGACGGTCTGGCCGTCGGCGAGAAACACCGCCCGATCGGCCCAGCTCGCCGCGGCCGGGTCGTGGGTCACCATCACGATCGTCTGGCCCATCCGGTCGACGGCGTCGCGGAGAAAGTGCAACACGCCCGCACTCGACGTCGAGTCGAGATTGCCGGTCGGTTCGTCGGCGAAGATGAGTTCGGGCCTGGACACGAGGGCCCGGGCCACCGCCACCCGTTGCTGCTGTCCGCCGGAGAGCTCGCTGGGTCGGTGACTGAGCCGGTCGGCGAGGTCCACCGTGGAGATCACCTCCGCGAACCAGTCGTCGTCGACCTTGGCGCCGGCGAGGCTGAGGGGCAGCAGAATGTTCTCTTTCGCGCTGAGGGTCGGGACGAGGTTGAACGCCTGGAACACGAACCCGATCCGGTCACGACGCAGCACGGTGAGTTCCTTCTCGCCGAGGAGCGACAAGTCGGTGTCGCCGATGAAGATCCTGCCCTCGGTGAGCGTGTCGAGCCCGGCCAGGCAGTGCATCAGGGTGGACTTGCCCGACCCCGAAGCACCCATCACCGCGGTGAACGCGCCGGCTCCGAAGTCGACGGACACCCCGCGCAGGGCGGCGACGGCGGTGTCGCCGTGGCCGTACCACTTCGTGGCGTCGACCGCGCGAGCGGCTACCCCTCGGCCCGACGTGGGGCCGGCTGACGTGCCCGTGGGGGAAGACATCGTGGCCGGTGCCGGGGGCGGCGGTGGCGCTTCTTGGTTCACAGATCGATCCTTCGGCTCGTGGACGACCCCTCCGCTCGGCCATCGACGGTTCGTCTGACCGCTCGGCCGGCTCCGCAGTTTCGCACACGTCCACCGGGTCGGGGCAACCCGGTGGCGGTGAGTACACTCGCTGCCGGACGACGAACCGTCCACGTGCGCCACCGCGGACGAGCCGGCAGGCGAGTCCGACCGAGGGGCACAGCGGTCTGTGCGCCAAGCAGCTCATGGTGGATCACGACCGTGCGAGACAACAGCTGTGACCCATTTCGCCCGGCCTGTGAGGAGGTGATCCGGTGGGCGCCGATCCTGTCGATACGAGTCGAAGTCACGAGGCCGCCGACGCCTGCCGGATACCGGGGCGTGCCGTGGCCCGTTCCGTCCCTGCTGCCGTGACCTGAGCGCGCTCGCGTTTCTCGCACCCGGCGGCGATCCGTCCGTGTGAGGAGGTGAGCATCGTCGTGAGCACACTGCGCCCGTTCGTCGGGCCTGATGCGACCCTGCAGTCGCGGACCCGGGTCGCGGCCGACGCGCTCGTCCTCGTGGCGGTCGCGGTGGGTCTGTGGCTGCTCGTGCATGTCGCCCACGGGATCAACGCGCCCTTCGATCCGGCGCACGCGCCGACTGCCGTCTCGACCGACCCGTCGACCCTGCCCTATGCGGCTCTGCGGTCGCTGGCACGCATGTTCGTGGCATTGGGGCTCTCGGTCGTGTTCACCTTCGTGTACGCCACCGCCGCGGCCCGCTCGCGGCGCGCCGAGAAGGTACTCGTGCCACTGCTCGACATCCTCCAGTCGGTGCCGGTGCTGGGGTTCCTGTCGATCACGCTGACGATGTGGTTGACGCTGTTCCCCGACACGATGCTCGGTCTGGAATGTGCGAGCATCTTCGCGATCTTCACCTCGCAGGTGTGGAACCTGACCTTCGCGTTCTACGAGTCGCTCACGACCCAGCCCCGTGAACTCGACGAAGCGGCGCGCGTGCTTCGGATGACCAAATGGCAGCGGTTCTGGAAGCTGGACGTGCCCGGCGGGATGATCCCGCTGGTCTGGAACGGGATGATGAGTTTCGGTGGCGGTTGGTTCTTCCTGGTCGCCGCCGAGGTGATCAGCGTCAACGATCACACCTACGCGCTGCCTGGCATCGGTTCGTACGTGGCGGCCGCGGCGCAACGCACCCAGGTCGCGAACATGGTCCTGGCGATCGGGGTGATGGTGTTGATGATCGTGGCGGTGAACGTGCTGTTCTGGCGGCCGCTCACCGCGTGGTCCGAGCGGTTCAGGTCGGGAGACACCACCGCGCACGTGCAACAACGCAGTCTCGTGCTCGACCTGTTGCGCCATTCGGCGATTCCCGGACTCCTCGGGCGCCTGTTCGCCCCGGTCGGTCGTGGCCTGGACCGCCTGACCCGGCCACTCGGGTTGGCCGACGAGCGTCTCGGGGTGAACCGGACCCGCCGCCGGGCAGGGGACGCCGTGTTCGGCGTGGTGCTCGTCACCGTCGTGGCGGTCGGAACGGGCCGGATGCTCGGCTTCATCGACGAGACCACGGGGCTGGGCGAGTTCGGGCATGCCGGCCTGCTCGGCCTGGCGACCTTCGCCCGCGTCGTGGCCCTGGTGATCGGGGCGACGATCGTCTGGGTTCCGGTCGGAGTCTGGATCGGCATGAACCCCCGGGTCACGCGCTATGCGCAACCGGTGGTGCAGATCCTGGCGAGTTTCCCGGCGAACTTCCTGTTCCCACTCGCGACGCTGGTGTTGATCCGAACCGGGATCTCCTTGAACATCGGGGGCACGGTGCTCATGGCCCTGGGCGCCCAGTGGTACATCCTGTTCAACGTCATCGCCGGCGCCTCGTCGATCCCGAACGATCTGCGTGAGGCCGCGGCCAGTCTGAGACTGTCGCGCCGGCTGCGGTGGCGTCACCTGATCGGCCCCGCCATCTTCTCGTCGTGGGTGACCGGCGGGATCACCGCCGCCGGTGGCGCCTGGAACGCGTCGATCGTGGCCGAGGTGGTCTTCTACGGACACCACACGCTCGTCGCGTTCGGTCTGGGCGCCTACATCACCGAGGCCACCGCCGACGGCGCGTACGGTGAGATCCTGGTCGGTGTCCTGGTGATGAGCCTGTTCGTCGTGGCGACCAACCGGCTCGTCTGGCGACCGCTGTACCGTTTGGCCGAGAGGCGGTATTCGCTGACATGACGCACCCACGCACACCGATCATGGAGATCGAGCACGTGTTCAAGTCGTTTCCGTCCGCGGACGGGACGAACCTGTCGGTGCTCGAAGACATCTCGCTGACCCTGTGCGAGGGCGAGATCGTCGCATTGCTGGGCAAGTCGGGGTCGGGCAAGTCGACCCTGTTGCGGACGATCGCCGGGTTGATTCCACCGACCTCGGGTGAGGTGCGGTACCGGGGCCGGCCACTGAGCGGTGCGAACCCGGGCGTGGCGATGGTCTTCCAGTCGTTCGCGCTGATGCCGTGGCTGACCGTCCAGGCGAATGTCGAGCTGGGCCTGCAGGCCAGGGGTGTGTCGGCGGCCGAGCGGCGAAGTGCGGCGCTCGACGCGATCGACCTGATCGGTCTCGACGGATTCGAGACGGCGTATCCCCGCGAGCTCTCGGGCGGCATGCGTCAACGCGTCGGGTTCGCCCGGGCGCTGGTGCTCGAACCCGACACCTTGTTGATGGACGAACCCTTCAGCGCGCTCGACGTGTTGACCGCGGAGAACCTGCGCACCGAGCTGATGCACCTGTGGGCCGAACCCGACTTTCCGACCCGGTGCGTGTGCATCGTCACCCACAACATCGAAGAGGCGGTACTGCTGGCCGATCGGGTGCTGGTGATGGGGTCCAACCCGGGGCATCTGATCGCCGAGGTTCCGGTGGATCTGGCCCGTCCCCGGGACCGCCGTTCGGTGACCTTCGACGCGCTGGTGGACCGGCTGTACCGGATCCTGACCGGTCGCGAGGAAACCGCGCACAAGCCCGGTCGGGCGGTGACCGGTCCGCTGTCGCACCCACTGCCGGCGGCCACGGTCGGCGGTCTGGCGGGCCTGATCGAGCTGGTGTACGCGCACGAAGGGGTCGCGGACCTGCCCGAGTTGGCCGACGAGTTGGCCTTCGAAGTCGACGATCTGTTGCCGCTGGTCGATGCGGGAACGATGCTGGGATTGGCCCGGGTGGCCGACGCGGACGTGTCGCTGACCGAGGTCGGCCGGGAATGGTTCACCGGTGACATCCAGGTTCGCAAGCGCTTGTTCGCCTCGTTGGTGGGCGAACGGGCACCGATGGTGCGCACGATCGTCCGAGCGCTCGAGCGCACCGACGACGGCAAGTTGCGCGACGACTTCTTTCTCGATCTGCTCCGCCGCGGCTACCCCGCAGATGCGGCCCGGGCCCAACTCGACATCGCGATCGACTGGGGGCGGTACGGCGAATTGTTCGACTACGACGTCGACTCGGGCGAGTTCATCCTCACTCCGCAGACCGCCGAGCAGACCGTGGCCGCAGCCGACGGCGCGTCGGGCTGAACCCACCGGATATCGGGGTGCGTGGCGCCGTGCGGAATCCACGGGTGGCGAAAGCGGTTGTACCCGTCGGAAGCGAGAAAGAAGGTCGAGATGTCCACAGCGTTCGTGTTCTCCGGTGGGGGTAGTCTCGGAGCGGTTCAGGCGGGGATGGTGCTCGCGCTTGCCGAAGCAGGCGTGGAGCCGGACTTCGTGGTGGGGGCGTCGGTCGGTTCGATCAACGCCGCCTGGTGTGCGGCGCACCCCGACCTGGACGGCGCGCACCGACTCGTCGACATCTGGAAACGGGTGCGGCGCGACGACGTGTTCCCGTTGCAACTCGTCAACGGATTTCTCGGGTTCGTCGGGTTGCACGACAGCCTGCTGTCGGCCGAGGCATTGCGGGCGATGCTGGGGGCGAATCTGGACTTCGCCCGGCTCGAGGATGCAGCGCTGCCGATCCACCTGATCGCGGCGGATCTCGCGACCGGTCAGGAGGTCGTGTTGTCTCGAGGTGATGCGATCGATGCCCTGTGCGCGTCGTCGGCGATCCCGGGGATCTTCCCTCCGGTCGAGATCGGTGGACGCGCCCTGGTCGACGGCGGCGTGGTGAACAACGCCCCGGTGTCGGTCGCGGTCGCCGAAGGTGCCGAGGAGATCTACGTGCTGCCGACCGGGTATGCCTGTGCCAGCGGAACCCGACCGCGTGCGGCCTTCGGCGTGGTGATGCAGGCGTTGACCCTGATGATCCACACCCGGCTCGACATCGACGTCGAGCGCTACCGCGACCAGTGCGACCTGCGTGTCGTGCCGCCGCTGTGCCCGCTCGACGTGCTCCCGGTCGATTTCGGTCACACTGCCGAGCTGATCGACCGGGCACACGAGCAGACGACGAAGTGGATCACGAAGCGGCCGACCGGCGGTCGACGCCCTCGGGCCGACGTGCTCGGACTGCATTCGCACAACGCCGACGGCACCGTCACGATGCGCGGGACCGTGCACCTGTCCGATGCGGACCGCCAGCCGTCCGGTTCGGCGGAGGTCCCCGTCTGACGGGCCGGCACCGCGGGCTTTGTCGCACCCCGTTCGTCGTGTCAGCCTTGATCGCCAATGGCGCTCGAGATCGATCTGTCGGGCCGGGTGGCACTGGTCACCGGCGGGGCACGCGGCGTCGGCCGTGGCATCACGACCCGCCTGCTCGACGCGGGGGCGACCGTGACGATCTGCGGCCGGAACGCACCTGAGGTGCTGCCCCGGTCCAGTGACGGGTCGAGGTCGACCGAGGCGTTCCGCGTTGCAGACGTGCGTGACCCCGATGCCGTCGAGACGCTGATCGGGGGCATCGTCGACGATCTCGGGTCGATCGACATCGTCGTGAACAACGCCGGCGGCACACCGGTGGTGCCCGCCGCGGAGGCCAGCGCCCGCTTCAGCACGAAGATCGTGGAGCTGAACCTGCTCGCGGCGCTGCACGTGGCGACCGCGGCCCGGCACCGCATGGTCGCCCAGCCCGAGGGCGGCTGCATCGTCAACATCACCTCGATGTCGGGGCTGCGACCGTCGCCGGGTAGCGCCGCGTACGGCGCCGCGAAGGCCGGGCTGGCGAGCCTGACCGGTTCGCTCGCGATGGAGTGGGCGCCGAAGGTGCGCGTGAATGCCGTGGCGGCGGGCATGGTGCGCACCGAGGTGTTCGACGACTACTACGGCGGACCCGACGGTGCCGCGGCGGTCTCGGCGACCGTTCCGATGGGCCGGGTCGCCGAACCCGAAGAGGTCGGCGATGCGGTGGTGTTCCTGTCGTCGCCCCTGGCCGAATTCATCACCGGCGCGCAGCTCGTCGTCGACGGGGGCGGCGAGAAGCTCGCCTTCAACGAGGTTCGCTGAGCCGGTCACGCTGCCACACGCGGTAGGCCACCGCCGACACGACGACCTCGATGTCGGGCATCGGCGAAGCCGGTACCGTCATCGAAGTTGAGCTCGGTCGTGGGCGCATGGGTCACGTTCGACGGGGGCGGACGGTCTTCGGCAGGGGCACGGTCCGGCCCGGCGTCATCGCCGTGGCCGCCGGAGCCTTCATCCCCGCGGAACACCGGGCGCTCAGCCCCGACCGAGCGGCTACGCTGCGCCGCTGTGATGGACACGGATGTTCAGGACCGACTGGGCCGCTCGATCGCCACCCGCGTGGCCGTGGTCCTCGTCGCAGGCACGCTGATCGCCGGATGTTCGGCCTCGTCGGGGGGGCGGTCGAGCGATGCGCGGACGACGACGACGACCACGGGCGCCACCTCGACGACGGTGCCCGCGATGTTCACCGGAACCGACGCGGCGTTCTACGAGACTCCCGACCCGCTCGCCAAGGGCGAACCGGGTGCGGTGATCCGGGTCATGAAGGCGGGCAGTACGCCGACGACCGAGACGCTCAAGGTCATGTACCACTCCCGCGATGCTGCCGACGTCGACCGGCCCGCGACCGCGATGATCACCTATCCGACGGCCGAGGCCCCCGCGAAGGGCTGGCCGGTGCTCGTGACGTCACCGGGAACCGTCGGGCTCGACGCGCACTGCGGGGTTTCCCACTTCCAGGAACAGGCGCCCGCCTGGGGGCTCGACGAGGCGCGGGTCGTGCGGGTCGAGACCGACTACATCGGACTCGGCCCGACCGGTCAGCCGCTGCATGCCTACCTGTCGAAACCCTCCGAGGGTCACAGTGCGCTCGACGCGATCCGTGCGGCGCGTCATCTGCCCGGGGTGCACGCCGGCACCGACTTCTTGTCGATCGGGCACTCCCAAGGAGGCCACGGGGCGCTGTCGACGTCGCAGGTCGCCGCAGGGTACGCACCCGAGCTGCACCTGCTGGGAACCGTCGCGCTCGCCCCGGCGGCGATGCTCGACAAGGTCTACGGCGGCATCGACCCGATCGTGACGAGCGTGCTCACCTCGATGGTGCTCTACGGGGCGGCGACCGAGCACGCGGACGTCCACGTCGCCGACTACGTGACCCCGGAACTCGCCAAGGCATCGAAGGTGTTCCGGACGGGCTGCCTCGATGAGATCACCAGTGACCTCGTCCCGCTCGTCATCGACGGGAAGATGTTCGAGACCGACCCGCGCACCGCTCCCGGCGCCAAGGCGCTCATCGCAGAGAACGAGGTCGCGGGTCACCGTGTCGACGCGCCGCTGTATCTGGCCGGGGGCACCAAAGACGACCGGGTCGTCGAACAGCGGGTACGCGATCTGTACGCGAGTCTGTGCAAGGTCGGCCAGGTCACCCGGTTCCGTATCTTCGACGGTGCCGATCACGGTTCGATCGTCACCGAGAGCGCCCCGGACGTGAAGGCATTTCTCGAGGCCCGCCTGGCTGGCGCCGAACCGGTCGACTCCTGCGCCGACTGACGGGACCCGGCCATCGGGTCCACCCCGGCCCCGGTCGGGTCACGCATCGACGACCGGCGTGGTCGCGAGCACCTTCCCCTCGGCGTCGAGTGCCCGGGCGACCGTATCCGCGGGCACGGCATCGACGGTGATCACCGTCTCGAAGCCGTCCTTGGCGTGGGTCGCGATGACCGTGGTCGTGCCGTCGGTTCCCGTGGTGGCCAGGTCCCACCTCGCCACGTCGGTCGCGCCGTTCCAGCTCACCGCGACCGACTTCCCCGCGGCGGTCGACCGCACCGCCGCCTTGGGGTCGGACTTCGGTCGACCCGTCCAGGGCGAGCGGTACGCCCGGTAGGTGTTGATGCCGGTTCCCGCGAACGCGGCGTGGAAGAGCAGGTCTCCCGCGCCGGTGTGCTCGGTGATGGTGGTGGAATGCTCGGTTTCGCCCGCGCGGCTCGACGATCCCCACCCGGCCACCAGGTTGCCGTCGTCGAGAAGCTGCAGGTTCCCCTGGGCGACGACGGGGATGTCGCCGGGCGCGGTGTAGTCCCACGCGAGCGAGGCCTTCTGGGCTTCCACGTCGAGCGTGAGCGCGATGATCCGTGCGGGCGTGTCGCCGCTCTCGTTGTCGAAGATCGTCACATGGTGGTCGCCGCGCAGCCGGGCGTCGTGCTGGAACTCGAAGTCGGTCCCGGGTCCCATGTCGAAGGTGCTCTGTTTGCCGCCGAGCGTCCAGATCACCTTCCCGGTCGCCCGGTTCAACAGGTACACGGCATTGGTGTTCCGGGCCGAGATCAGGATCGTGCCGTCGCCGCCGGGGTCGATGGAGTTGAGATGGAAATAGTCATAGGGCCGCGGACTCGTGGTGTCGTAGTCGACCGCGCCGAGGTCCGCGTCGACATGGTCGAGGCTGTGCCATTCGAACAGCACGTTGCCGGTGGCGATGTCGATCTGTTGCACGATGCTGTCGAGCACCGCGGCGTTCGTGGGTCCACCTTCGGAGCGCAGGTCTCCGGGGGCCTTCTCATAGATGGTGACCCATGCCGTCCCGTCGGGTTCGAGGAGGAACTCGTGCATGTCGGCGGCGTACCCGTTGCCCGCTTCGACCGTCGCGACGACGTCGTAGGAGCGGTCCATGATGACACCCTTGCCCTCGCCGTTCCCTCGGTCGATGACGCCCTGCCACCAGGTCAGCACCGGCTCGCCTTGGTAGGTCTGCACGCGGAAATCGGTCGCCTGGGTTCCGTCGGGAACCGGCCGATACCAGACGAGGTCGCCGTCACCGTCGACGATCATGGGTCCGCTGTCGATCGTGCCGCCCTTGGGAGCGACGAAGAACGAGCCCTCATCAGTGGCGGTGTGGGCTTTCGTGACATCCAGGACGGGAGGCTCGAGCGTCGGCTCGCTTGCGAAGTGCTGGAGGTCGTCGTCGGTGGTCTCGGACCGTTCGTCGGCGGACCCGGCCTTCGCCTTCGGTAGCGGGGCGATGTCGGCGTCGATGATGTCGAAGGTGGCCGTGGTGCCGTCGGCCCCACAGATCTGCTTGGGCGCCGTCACCGTCACCGTCTCACCGGCATCGAAGGGCTTGTCGGGATGGAAGCTGGCCCCTCGTGCGTCGGAATCGGCCACGATCTTTCCTGTGTGCCTACCGGTTGTCGAGCCAGAGACGGTGACCGCGGTGTCGGTGATGGTCGCCGCGTCGGCGTTGCGGAACGAGACCTGGGTGGCCGGTGACGCCGTCGCGGTGTCGGGGCTGGGGTAGATGCTGATGCCCGAACATGCGGCGGACGTCGTGGTGAACGAGCCCTTGGCGGTGAGTGGGAGCTCGACCGGGGTGCCCGTCGACGAAGACGAGGTGGACGACGAGCCGCCGCACGATGCCACCACCAACGCGACGGCGCCGACCAGTGCGGCGAGGCGTCGCGTGTGGCTGCGGTCGGGGCGCTGGGCACTTGCGATCATGTGCGGCTCCTGAGTCACTTGCGAGTCGGCGACGCCCATGGCGGAGGGTGCACCGACGAAGATCGGCCCCAAGCCTATTGGCACACGCCGACCCCAGGACCGTGGCAACCGCCTGTCGCGGGCCGGATGTCGAGCTGCCGCGTCATGCCTCCAAAGAGCCGGTGCCGTGCGAGCAGGTCGAATGCTTCGCCGACGCGGGCGTTGTTGCTCATCTCAGCCGTCGATGTCGCTCATCTTCGTCGGTCGTCCCCTCGATTCGGCACTCGGCAATCGGTGCTCTGCCGGTGTCGGCCTGGGCGATGCTACCGGTCATCGTCCGTGCTGCTCGACGGGGTGACGAGCAGTTCGTAGTCGATACCGAGGGCGTCGTAGGTGCGTTGGGCACGCGTGTCACAGGTGAGGAGTCGCCGGTCGTGGTCTGCACAGGTGAGGGCGACGAGGGCGTCGTAGCAGGCACCTCCCTCGATGTCGGCGGCGGCGAGTCGTTCGATGATCCCGACCTGGGTGGCGACAGACGGAACGAGCACCGCGTCGGACCCGAAGCGCGCCTCGAGAGCTTCGACGACCACGGTCCGTGCCGGTCGGTGGGCGGCCGGTAGACGGGTCAGCACCGAGTAGGTCTCGACGAGCGCGTGGGCGGGGATGGCCGCACGCCGAGCGGCCTCGACGCATGGTCGGTGTTGCACGTGCCATTCCAGGAGTGCCGCGACGGCCACGCTCGTGTCGACCGCGTTCACGGCCTGACCGATTCGGTGACGGCGCGGACGGTTTGCGTGTCGAGGGGGGAGTCGGCGTGCTCGTCGGAGCGCTGGATGACCGGGCCGTCCTCGCCGGCGACGAGTCGGGTCGCGACGTGCCGGGGGGTGATTTCGATGACTCCGTCGCGCTCGGTGATGTCGACCGGTCCGCCGTCGGCGAGACCGGCGCGTGTGCGGACGTCCTTGGGGATGACCACGCGACCGGAACGATCGATGGTACTCGACATGGTATTCAAATTACCATCTCCGGTGGCGGCGCGTCACGGTGTTGCTCGGCCCGGTCGCATTTCGCTCGGTTGTGGGGGCCGCAGAGGCGTTGCAGGTTGGCGATGACGGTGTT
>JBDZUV010000044.1:0-23203 GCA_040255345.1 Actinomycetota bacterium
ACCGTTCGATGCGGGCCCAAATGAAGGCCGCCGATCGTTCCGGAGCGGCCATGGCGGTGATCGTCGGACCGAACGAGGTGGACGACGGTGTGGTCTCGCTGCGGGCCCTCCGGGCGACCGACGAATCCGAGGCCCAGTCCCAAGTCCCCCGAGACCGCCTGGTCGAGACACTCGAAGCCACCTTCGCCACCCGAGACCCATCGAGAGAAAACGCATGACCATGGAATTCACGGCAGACGCGACCGGTCTGCGAACCCACTACTGCGGCGAGTTGCGCACCACCGACATCGGGGCCGACGTGTCGCTCTGCGGCTGGGTGGCGAAGCGGCGAGATCACGGTGGGGTCGCGTTCATCGATCTGCGGGACGCGTCCGGCGTGGTCCAGGTGGTGATCAACGACGAGGCGGTGGCCCACCCGCTGCGTTCGGAGTTCTGCCTCCGCGTCACCGGCGAGGTCCGGCGCCGCCCCGACGGCAACGACAACCCCAACCTGCCCACCGGCGAGATCGAGGTCGAGGTCACCGACCTGGAGGTGCTCAGCGAGTCGGCGCCGCTGCCCTTCCCGATCGAAGAGCACGAGGCGACCTCGCTGAGCGACGAGGTCCGCTACAAATACCGCTACCTCGACCTGCGCCGCGCCGACTCGGCGGCCGCCCTACGGCTCCGCAGCGAGATCAACCGCACCGCACGCAATCTGCTCCACGACCATGGATTCATCGAGGTCGAGACGCCGACGCTCACTCGTTCCACGCCCGAGGGCGCCCGCGACTTCCTGGTGCCGGCCCGGCTCCAGCCGGGTTCGTGGTACGCGCTGCCCCAGAGCCCGCAACTGTTCAAGCAACTCCTCATGGTCTCGGGGTTCGAGCGCTACTTCCAGATCGCCCGCTGCTATCGCGACGAGGACTTCCGCGCCGACCGCCAACCCGAGTTCACCCAACTCGACGTCGAGATGAGCTTCGTCACCTCCGACGACGTGATCGCCCTCGGCGAGGAGCTGGTGGCGGCCCTGTGGGCCCTGATCGGATACGAGGTGCCCCGACCGATCCGCCGCATGACCTACGCCGAGGCCATGGCCCGGTACGGCTCCGACAAGCCCGACCTGCGCTTCGCCGCCGAGTTGGTCGACTGCACGGCGTACTTCGCCGACACCACGTTCCGCGTGTTCCAGGCCCCCTATGTGGGCGCGGTGGTCATGCCCGGCGGGGCATCACAGACGCGCAAGGCGCTCGACGGCTGGCAGGACTGGGCGAAAGGGCGCGGGGCCAAGGGGCTGGCCTACGTGCTCGTCGGAGACGACGGCGAGTTGGGCGGGCCGGTCGCGAAGAACCTCTCCGACGACGTGCGCGCCGGTCTGGTGGCGCACGTGGGCGCCGCACCGGGCGACTGCATCTTCTTCGGGGCGGGTGCCCTACGCCCCACGCGGGCGCTGCTGGGTGCCGCCCGACTCGAGATCGGACGTCGGGCCGGGCTCATCGACGACACCGCGTGGGCGTTCGTCTGGGTGGTCGACGCGCCGATGTTCGAGCCGACCTCGGAGTCCGAGGACGTCGCGGTTGGCGCCGGTTCCTGGACGGCGGTGCACCACGCGTTCACCTCACCCAAGGCGGAATGTGCCGACACGTTCGACTCCGACCCTGCCTCGGCGCTCGCCTACGCCTATGACATCGTCTGCAACGGCAACGAGATCGGCGGCGGTTCCATCCGTATCCATCGCCCCGACATCCAACGGCGCGTGTTCGAGGTCATGGGCGTCACCGAGCAGGCCGCCACCGAGAAGTTCGGGTTCCTGCTGGAGGCGTTCCGCTACGGCGCACCGCCACACGGTGGCATCGCGTTCGGTTGGGATCGGGTCGCTGCGCTGCTGGCCGGTACCCCGTCGATCCGCGAGGTCATTGCCTACCCCAAGACCCAGTCGGGGGCGGACCCGCTGACCGGCGCGCCCGCGCCGATCGAGACGGCCCAGCTCACCGAACTCGGCCTGCGGGCCCTCACCCCGCCCGCCGGCTGACCGAACTGGCTGATGCGGGGACGCCCGGCGGGCCGTGTGGCCACGGACCAGTTGCCGCGCGGGTGTCGGAATCCGTAGCCCTGACCACATAGATAATCGGTGCTATATTTCTGGGACTCGACCCCCAGAGGAATGCCTCGTGGCCCGCACCCAGGAACAACGCAAGGCCGCCACCCGGGCAGGTCTGCTCGACGCCGCCGCGGACCAGTTCGCCCGCAAGGGTTTCCATGCGGTGTCCACCGACGCCGTGGCCGAAGCTGCGAACCGCACCACCGGGGCGCTGTACGCCCACTTCGGCAGCAAGGAAGGCCTGCTGTTCGCGTTGGTCGACGACTACCGCGACGCCACCGCCGATGCCGTCACGGCCAGCGTGCCCGACCCGGGCGACCTCGACGGCATCATCGCCGCCGCCTGGGACCACATCATCGCGGCCTCGCACGCGCCGGGGTCACCCTGGTTGCTGCTCGAGATGGAGCTCTGGCTCCACGGCGCGCGCAACGACCGCATCGGCCGCCAACTCGCCGAGCGATACGCACACGTCCGTGGCGACCTCGCCGACGGATTGACGGCCTGGGCACACGCCCACGACACCAAGCTCGTCGCCCCGGCACCGGAGTTGGCGACCCGGGCCTTGTCGTTCCTGCTCGGTGCCGCGCTGCAACACCGACTCGACGCCGCCTCGGTCACCGCCGGCGAGGTGATCGACGCGGTTCATCTCCTCGTCACCGAGCCCCGGAGGCACCCGTGACCTTCAGCGATCTCCACGCATCCGACATCACCCTGGCCGACATCGACCTGCTGGAGGACACCTGGGCGGTCGGTGTCCCCGACGACCAGTTCCGCCTGCTGCGTGCCGAGGCACCGGTGTACTGGCACGATCATCCCGAGGCGGACGGATTCTGGGCCGTGACCCGCCATGAGGACGTCAAGTCGATCAGCCGAGACTGGCGTACCTACTCCACCGAGCTGGGTTCGACGTTCATCAGGGATTTCGACGAGGCCGCCATGGAACTGGTGCGCATGACCTTGCTGAACATGGACCCGCCCAAGCACACGCGCTACCGCAAACTGGTCAGCGCGGGCTTCACGCCCCGCATGATCCGCAGCCTGTTCGAAGGCATCGAGACCACCGCCCGCCAGATCGTCGAGGGGGTGGCGGAAGCCGACGGCGAGGTCGACTTCGTCGAGGCGGTCGCGGTGCCGCTCCCGCTCCAGATCATCTGCGACATGATCGGCGTGCCCGCCGAAGACCGCGCCAAGGTGTTCGACTGGTCCAATCGACTCGTGGGTGGCCAGGATCCGGACTTCTCGCCCAGCGAAGACGACCAGATGGTCGCCCAGACCGAGATCTACGCCTATTGCGACGCGATCGCCGCGGACCGTCGGGCCAACCCGAGAGACGACATCATGTCGACCCTCGTGCATGCCGAGGTCGACGGCGACCGCCTCGGCGATCAGGAGCTGAACCTGTTCTTCGTGCTCTTGTGCGTGGCCGGCAACGAGACGACCCGCAACCTGATCAGCCACGCCATGATGGCGCTGATCGAACACCCCGACGCCCGCCGGGAACTGGCGGCGAACATCGACGACGATGCGCTGTGGAACACGGCAACCGAGGAGTTCCTGCGGTGGAACGGGTCGATCCACAACTTCCGCCGCACCGCCACGCAGCCCACCCGGATCCGTGACACCGACATCGCCGAAGGCGACAAGGTCGTGATCTACTACCACGCGGCGAACCGTGATGAGTCGGTGTTCCCGAACCCCGACACCTTCGACATCCGCCGCTCACCCAACGACCACGTCAGCTTCGGCGGCGGGGGCACCCATTTCTGTCTGGGCGCCAACCTGGCGCGGCTCGAGATCCGCACGATGCTGCGCGAGCTGCTCCGTCGTTTCCCCGACGCGGAGTACGCCGGCACCCCGAAGCGCTTCCGTTCGGACTTCGTGAACGGCATCAAGGAACTGCCCGTGAAGCTGTCTTCCTGAGCCGCCCGACACCGGCCGATCCCGGTCGTGTCCTTCTCTCCCTTCCCCGCCGACCCAGGCGATCCACCACAGGAGCCGGAATCCATGCAAACCGAACTCGCCAAGTCGCTCGGTATCGAGTTCCCGATCTTCGCGTTCAGTCACACCCGCGACGTCGTCGTCGAAGTGTCCAAGGCCGGTGGCTTCGGCGTCCTCGGCGCCGTCGGGTTCACCCCCGAGCAACTCGCCACCGAACTCGAATGGATCGACGCCCACATCGGCGACGCCCCCTACGGCGTCGACATCGTGATCCCCGGTAAGTACGAAGGGATGGGTGA
This sequence comes from Actinomycetota bacterium, assembly GCA_040255345.1. Classification (GTDB taxonomy): domain Bacteria; phylum Actinomycetota; class Acidimicrobiia; order Acidimicrobiales; family Iamiaceae; genus JAFDWI01. Next base: position 4,315 of record JBDZUV010000044.1, read on the forward strand.
GCTCGACCCGGGCAAGCTCGAGAAGATGCTCGCCGACATGATCCCCGACGAGCACCGCCGGTTCGCGGCCAAGTTGCTCACCGACCACGGCGTACCCGAGATGCCCGACGATGTCGAAAACCGCGAGCTGATCGGCTGGACCGAAGCCACCGCGACCCCGCAAGTGTTGGAAGCGCTGAAACATCCCAATGTCAAGTTGATCGCCAACGCCCTGGGCACCCCGCCCGCGGAGATCATCGACGAGATCCACGGGTCGGGTCGCTTGGTCGCGGCGCTCTGTGGCTCGGCGCACCAGGCCGCCAAGCATCGTGACGGTGGCGTGGACATCATCATCGCCCAAGGCACCGAAGGCGGCGGTCACACCGGCGAGGTCGGCTCGATGGTGTTGTGGCCCGAGGTGATCGACGAGGTCGCGCCACTCCCGGTGCTCGCCGCCGGCGGCGTGGGGTCGGGCCGCCAGATGGCCGCGGCGCTCACCATGGGCGCCCAGGGCGTGTGGACCGGGTCGTTGTGGTTGACCGTGGCCGAAGCCGACATCCCGCCCGGCCAGATGGACAGCTACCTGGCCGCGGGGTCGCGCGACACCGTGCGCTCCCGGGCCTGGACGGGCAAACCGTGCCGCATGCTGCGCAACGACTGGACCGACGCGTGGGAGGACCCCGCCAATCCCAAGCCGCTCGGCATGCCGCTGCAGTTCATGGTCACCTCCGACGCGGTGCGCCGCGGCCACGCGTACCCCGAACAGGCGAAAGACGTGAACTTCAACCCGGCCGGCCAGATCATCGGCCGGGCCAAGAAGGTCCGGCCTGCCGGTCAGGTGGTGATGGACCTGGTGACCGAATGCGTCGAGGCCCAGGAACGTTTCGCCGAGCTCATGGAGATCTGAAACACGGTCGCTCAGTCGCCGCCCGACGCACAGCGGATCCCTGCGCGCGGCAGTCTCCCGTCGACCAGATAGGGCACCACCGCGTCGTCGATGCAGTCGTGCCCGCTGCCGAACGACGTGTGGTCGTCGCCTTCCCAGGTGACCAACCGCGAAGCCGGCATCAAGGCGTGGGCCTTCTCGGCGTTCGCATACGGCGTCGCCGGGTCATGCGAACTGTTCACGATCACCACCCCTGGCGCACCCGCGAGGTCGGCCCCGGTGAGTTCGTGCAGAGGCTGGATCGCCTTGGGCCAGCGGTAGCAGCCCGGGAGACCCGCCGCGCCGAAAGCGCCGAACACCGGCAGGTCCTTCGCCCATGCTCCGATGCGCGCGGGGTCGCCGAACATCGACGTCGCCCGCTCGGACTGGTCGGCGCAACTGATCGCCTGGTTGGCTTCCGTGGAGTGGTTCCACGTGCCGTCGAGCTGTCGCCCGACGAGCAGGTCGCGCAGCGTCAACAACAGATGCCCGTCGGGGCTGCCGGGACGGGTCGCCGACGCCAGGCCACTACGGAGCACCGACCACGTCTGCTGGTTGTAGAGCGCCGCCGCGATGCCGGTGACGGCCTCGGTGTAGCCGAGCGTGCCTGCGCGGTCGTGACGTTCACCGGATTCGTCGGGCAACGAGTACGACGCCGGGATCCGCACGCCGGTGGCGAGCCGGTCCAGGAAGGCGAGGAGCGCCCCGTGCGGGTCGTCACCGCCGAACGCGCACGACGCGTCGGCCTTGCAGGCGTCGAGGAAGCGGTCGAGGTTGTCCTCGAACGAGGTCATCTGTGCCTTGGTCGTGGCGACCGGATCGGTCCCCGGCAGGGCGACACCGTCGAGGACGATGGCGCGGACGCGATCGGGGTACCTGCGCAGGTACTCCAGACCGATGGTGGTGCCGTAACTGAAACCGACATAGGCGAGCCCGGCATCACCGACCGCGGCGCGGATCGCATCGAGGTCCTCCACGGTCGCGATGGTGCCGACGTGGGGGATCACCTTGCCGTCGACGTCGAGACAGCGGTCCTGTTGGGCTTCGGCCTTGGCCGCGACCGCGGCCCGTTCGGCCGCGGTGGGCGGGTACGGGAGCGGTTCGGGGTCGGTGAAGTCGGCGTCGGTCAGACACGCGACGCCTGCGGAGTTCCCCGTGCCCCGAGGGTCCCAGGACATCAGGTCGAACCGGTCCGCCAACTCGTCGGGGAACTCACCGGCGCTCAGCAACTGGGGGAGGAACTCGGTGCCGGGTTGGCCCGGTCCGCCCGGATTCATCAACAATGATCCGATCGGGTGGCCCGACCGTGCCGGCTTGCGGATCAGCGCCAGTTCGATGTGCTCGCCCTGGGGATCGGACCAGTCCAGCGGCACCTCCAGGGTTCCACATTCGAACGATCCCTGACAGCTCTTCCAGGTGATCTTCTCGCTGTGCCCGCCCGACCGGTCTCGCATGCCCGACGACGCCGGAGACGTCGTCGTACCCGAGCCGGTCTGATCGGGAATCGTGGTGGTGCAGGACGCGATCAGCATGCTGCACACGGCCAGTGCGCCGATCAGCCCGGTCCGGATGCGCATGGGCGCCAGACTAGGAGACGAAGGACGGGTACCCGGCCGACCCGCTCACTGCCTTCGGTGAACGGCGGACGCCCGCCGGGAACCGGGCGCGCCCGCTGTGATGATCAGACGGCGAGGTTCGTGCCGGATCGGAGCCGGCTCACCGCCCGTGGCGCGGGCGCGCGCTGCGCCGTCGCCTCCTGGGCGCGCGATCTCGTTCACGCGGTGGTGGCGCCGTCCACCCTGATGTCCGAACCGTTCAGATACCCGGCCCCGTCGCTCGCCAGGAACACGATCGTCTCGGCCACATCGCTCACCGTTCCCATGTCGCCGAGCGGCATCGTGCGGGGCAGCAACGATCGGTCCGCACCCTCGGGGAAGGCGAACGCGCCCGTCATCGGGGTGTCGATGCCGCCGGGGCTCACCGTGTTGGCGCGGACCCCCCGTCGGCCGTATTCGACGGCGAGCGTCCGGGTCATCGCCAGGATTCCACCTTTCGAGGCCCCATAGGCCGCAGCCCACGGTTGGCCGATGTGCGCCGACGTCGATGCGGTGTTGACGATCACGCCGCCGCCGTCGAGCAGGTGGGGGAGCGCGGCGCGGCACACCAGGAAGGTGCCGGTCAGGTTGACGTCGATGATGCGGCGCCACGCCTCCAACGGCATTTCGTGCGTGTTCGCGAAACCGAGCACTCCGGCGAGATTCACCACCACGTCGAGCCCACCGAGATCGGCGACCGCGCCCTCGACGAAGGCGGCGACCGAGGACTCCTCCGCGACGTCCACGCGCCGTGCGGTGATCGCCGGCGACGCCGCACACGTCACTGCCATACCGGCTTCGTCCACATCGCCGATGCGCACCGTCGCGCCCCGTTCGGCGAACAGCGTCGCCGTGGCCTGGCCGATACCGGAGCCGCCGCCGGTGACGAGGACGATCTTGTGGTCGAAGTGGGAAGTCATGGTGGCCAGAGATAGTAGAACGTGTTCCACGTGGGGCCGGTTTTCCGGGGCCGTCCGCGTGGCCCCTACGGTTCACCCACGACGCGCCTCACGCCGGCGAAGCCGCCGGCCGACCACCAAAGGGGAACCCGCCATGTTCGAATGGACCGACGAGCAGCTCATGCTCCGTGACGCCATCCGCGGCTTCATCGCCGACGAGGTCGTCCCGCACATCGACGAACTCGAACACGGCGATCTGCCGCCGTACGACATCGTCCGCAAGATGTACGCCACGTTCGGCATGGACGCCATGGCCAAGGACCGTTTCGCCAAGCAGATCGCGTTCGACAAGGCCGTCGCAGCGGCACAGGCGGCGGGCGAGGAGCCGCCGACCAGACCCGAACGCACCGGCGGCGACGGCGGCTCGGCCGCCATGACGATCATTCCGATCATCGAGTTGTGCCGGTACTGTCCCGGGATCGTCACCGCCATGGGCGTGAGCTTCGGCCTGGCCGCCGGCACGATCATGCGGAGCGGCACGATCGAGCAGAAGGAACGTTGGGGTGCCGAGCTGTTGACCATGGAGAAGGTGGGTGCCTGGGCGATCACCGAACCGAACTCGGGTTCTGACGCCCTGGGCGGCATGCGGACCACGGTGCGCCGCGACGGCGACGAGTACATCCTCAACGGCAACAAGACCTTCATCACCAACGGCCCCTACGCCGACACGCTGGTCGTGTACGCCAAACTCGACGAAGCAGACGGCACCGACATCCGTGACCGTCCCGTGCTGACCTTCATCCTGGATTCGGGCATGGAGGGGCTCACCCAGTCCAAGCCGATGCGCAAGATGGGGCTGCATTCGTCGCCGACCGGTGAGTTGTTCTTCGACGACGTGCGTCTGGGTCGCGACCGGCTCCTCGGAGGCAGTGAAGACCGCTCGGGCAAGGGTCGTGAGAGTGCGAAGTCGAACTTCACGACCGAACGGTCGGGGGTCGCAGCGATGTCGCTGGGCCTGATCGAGCAGTGCCTGAAGATCTCGGTCGACTACGCCCGTGATCGCACCCTGTGGGGCAAGCGCATCGGCGACTTCCAGTTGATCCAACTCAAGCTCGCCCGGATGGAGGTGGCGCGACTCAACGTCGAGAACCTGGTGTTCCGTCACATCGAGCTCTCGGCCGCCGGCAAGTCCCTGACGTTGGCCGAGGCTTCGGCGATGAAGCTGTACGCGGCCCAGGCCGCGTCCGAAGTGGCGATGGAGGCGGTGCAGCTCCTCGGTGGCAACGGCTACATGTCGGAATTCCGTGTGGAACAGCTCGCCCGTGACGCCAAGGTCTTCCAGATCTACGCGGGCACCGACGAGATCCAGGTGACCCACATCGCCCGCGATCTCCTCGAACGCGGCGCCTGAGACCCGCTCTGGCAGCCCCCACGACGCCCGGCCGATCCGGAACCGATGCCAGGCCGAACCGCGCCCGACCGGGTGACCGGGACGGTCGGAGCCGACGCCGCGCACCGACCGGAGCGACCCGGCGGGGCGCGGCGATGGCGCACGGGAGGCAACCGGCGCTAGGGTCGACGGTGGAACGATCATCCAAGCAGGGGAGCTCGGGTCAGCCGGGCTGAGAGGGCGTCCGTCGACGCCGACCCTTCAACCTGATCTGGGTAATGCCAGCGAAGGGACGCGTTGTGAACAGATCCCGAGAACGAGCCGGTGGTGGCCCGAGACGATGCGCCGATGGGCGCATCCGACCGATGGGCACCGTGAGCACCGTGGGTCGTTCGCCCGCTCGGCGAACCGACATTCAGAGCCGGCGGCCCTCGACCTGGCTGCGCACCTCGTGACCTGGGATCTGGTCATCGTCGTCGACGGCGCCTCACCGGTGCCCGGGTGGAAGGCCCTCGTCGCCCCCACCGCCACCGTCATCGCGGCGGACGGGGGCGCCCGGCACGCCCGGAACGAAGCGGTCACCGTCACCGATCTCGTGGGTGACCTCGACAGCCTCACCCCGGCCGAGGTCGACTGGTTCACCCGAGGCGGCACCCGCGTCCACCGTTTCGACGTCGACAAGGACTTCACCGACTTCGAGTTGGCGGCACAGCTCGTGCGGCACCGGGCCCAACCGGGGGTCGAAGACGTTCTCGTCGTCGGCGGCGCCGGAGGCCGCCTGGATCACGCCCTGGGGAACATCGCGGTGCTCGGCGGTGACGATCTCGCCGCGTTCTCGGTGACCGCCCTGCTCGGCGACGCGGTCACGACCGTCGCGTCGTCGACCCATCCCGTGTCGGTCGGCGACCGGGCCGGTCAGGTCGTCTCCCTCGTCCCCGTCGGCACCCACGCCAGGGGCGTCACCACCCAGGGCATGCGGTTCGAACTGCACGACGAGGCGCTGGACGTCCGACGGACCCGGGGACTGAGCAACGTGGTCGCGGCCCCACCGGCGTCGGTGACCCTCGACGAGGGCCGCCTCCTGGTGATCGAACCCGACGCCGTCTCCCGACTCATCCACGACAACCGAGGAGCAGTTCCATGATCGTCGAGATCCAGTGCATTCCCGACCCGGCCGGCACCGCCGACGAACCCTTCGCACGCGTCCACGCCGCGATCGAGGTCATCGAGTCATCGGGGCTCGACTACGAGGTCGGACCATGCGGCACCTCGATCGAAGGGCCACCCGATCAGCTCTGGCCGTTGCTCCGCGCGGTCCACGAGGCCACGCTCGTCGCAGGCGCGGACCACTGCATCTCGGTGATCAAGGTGTTCGAGCAAACCGGCTCCGACCGGGTCACGATGACGAGCCTCACCGACCGGTACCGCGCGCGGTGATCCAGCGACTGCGCACCGGGCTCGCCCCGATCGCCACGGTCGCGGTCGCCGTGGCGATGTGGCAGGCATGGGTACGCATCGGCGACGTGCGACCCTGGATCCTCCCCGCACCGAGCACCGTCGCGTCCGCCGGCTGGCAGAGCCGCGGGGCGTTGTTCCAACACGCCACCACGACGACGATCGAGGCGGTCGTGGGTCTCGTGCTGGGCACCGCCGTCGGGCTCGGCGTGGCGCTCGTCATCTCGATCATCCCCGCCGTGCGGCGCGCCGTGTGGCCCGTGATGGTGACGTCCCAGACGATCCCCATCATCGTGCTGGCTCCTCTGGTGGCGATCTGGTTCGGGTACGGCCTGACCCCCAAGATCGTGCTCGTCGCGCTCATCTGCTTCTTTCCCGTCGCCGTCGCGGCCGTGGCCGGACTCGCCGGCGCCGACCCCGAGCAGGTCGAACTGGTCCGGTCGTTCGGCGCGTCGCGGTGGGACGTGCTCCGCCACATTCGGATCCCCGCGTCGATGGGCAGTGTGATCGCCGGAGTCAGGATCGCCGCGGCGTACGCCGTGGGCAACGCGGTGATCGGCGAATACGTGGGTGGGACCTCGGGCCTCGGCATCTTCATCGACCAGTCGCACCGCTCCTACCGCACCGACCGGATGTTGGCCGGCGTCGTGGTCATCGCCGTTGTGAGCATCGTCCTGTTCAGCCTGGTCGGGTGGATCGGTCGCCTGCTGATGCCCTGGCGACGTGACCACCCGGCCCAGACCACCACGATCGGATTCGACCTGTGACCATCTCATCGAAACGCCCCTTCGTCTCACGACTCACCGCCCTCGCGGCCCTCGGGTGCGCGGCACTGCTCGTCATCGGTTGCGCCGGCGGCAACGACCCGGGTGGCGGCGGCGCCGACACCGGGCGCCGACACGTCCGGGTCATGTTGGACTGGACACCCAACACCAATCACGCCGGCATGTATCTCGCCAAGGCCGAGGGCTACTACCGCAGCGCCGGACTCGACGTGGACATCATCGAACCCGGGGCGACGTCGGACCCGAACCAGGCGGTCGGCGCCGGCACGGTCGATTTCGGCGTGAGCGCGGCCGAACAACTCGTGCCGGCGCGTGCCGAGGGAGTGCCGGTGGTCTCGATCGCCGCGATCATCCAGCACAACACCTCCAGCCTGATCAGCCTCGCCTCGTCGGGGATCACCCGGCCCAGAGACCTCGCCGGCCACACCTACGGGGCCTACGGTGCCACCTTCGAAAAGGCGCTCATCGACGCCCTGGTCTCCTGCGACGGCGGCGACCCGGCGAAGGTCCGCTTCACCCAGGTCGGCGATTCGGACTACCGCCAGGGGCTCACGTCGGGGCACTTCGACACCGTGTGGGTCTTCGATGCGTGGGACGTGATCAGGTTGGCGGACATCGACGGCCTCGACCTCGACCGGATCAGCTTCGCTGACCACCTCGACTGCATCCCCGACTGGTACACGCCGATCATCGTGACGAGCGAGAGTCACGTCACCGAGGACCCGGAGCTGGTGGCGAAGTTCACGGCCGCGACCGCGCACGGCTACCGGGACGCCATGGCTTCACCCCGCAAGGCGGCCGCTGCGCTGCTCGCCGGCGCGGACGGACTCGACCCCGAACTGGTGACCCGCTCCATGAAGTTCCTGTCGACCCGCTACGCCGCCGATCCGATGCGTTGGGGTCACCAGGACCCGTCGGTCTGGGACCGGTTCGTCACGTTCCTCGAGCACCACGACATCGTCGGGAAGGGCTTCGACGTCGACGCCGCGTTCACCAACCGGTTCCTTCCCGGATCGGGCTGAGTCGGGCGTGCTCGAACTCGACGGGGTACGTCACGTCTTCGACGGCACCGAAGTGCTCACCATCGACCACCTCGAGGTGACCGACGAATCGTTCGTCACGATCGTGGGACCGTCGGGGTGTGGCAAGAGCACGCTGCTGCGCATCATCGCCGGGGTGATCGACGCCACGGCGGGCACGATCCGCCTCGACGGAGCCCCGCTGCCTTCACGGCCCGGCCATGCAGGCTTCATGCCACAGCACGACCGGCTCCTGCCGTGGCGCACCGCACGCGACAACGCGACCCTGGCGGCAGACGTCGCCGGGGTTGGCCGGGCGGTCTCCCGCGCCCGTGCCGATGCCCTGTTCGACCGGTTCGGGCTCGCCGGATACGAAGCTGCATGGCCCCACGAGCTGTCGGGGGGCATGCGGCAGCGACTCGCGCTGCTCCGGACGTTTCTGACCGACCGGAACCTGCTGCTGCTCGACGAACCCTTCGGCGCGCTCGACGCCATCACCCGGCGCCGGATGCACACCTGGCTCCAGGAAGTTCTCACCGCCGACCCGCGGACGGTCCTCTTCGTCACCCATGACGTCGACGAGGCACTCGTGCTCTCGGACCGCGTCGTGGTGTTCTCGCCACGTCCCGGTCGGGTCATCGGTGAGCTACGACTCGACGACCCCCGCCCACGCCCCCGGTCGGTGACGACCGGCGAGGATTTCATCCGGCGCAAGGCCGACCTGCTCGATCTGCTCGATTCGGCCGAGGCCTGACACCGGGGCGTTGGCCGCCACCAGCGCGACTCGACAAGACTCGACGGTTCCATGGACCTGTCCGAAGAGCTCGGCCTCGGCGCCGACCCCGACGAGGTGTTCGACCTGTTCGCCGACCTCGGCAACTACCCGGATTGGCTCGGCCTGATCGCGCGGGTCGACGCCGAGACCCCACCGCAGAGGGATCCACGCGGTTCATGGATCGTGGAACTACAGGGTCGGATCGGTCCCTTCGCGCGCTCCAAACGACTCCGTATGGTGCAGACCGCCGCGGAACGACCCCGCCTGGTGCGCTATGAACGCCACGAGACCGACGGGCGCGACCACGCGACGTGGCGACTCGAGGCCCACATCGTGGCCACCGAAGCGTCCGACGGCCGCGTCACGACACTCACCATGGAACTGCACTACGGCGGCACCCGCTTCGCACCGGTGCTGGCACCGATCCTGCGCGACGAGATCCGCAAGGGTCGCCGGATGCTGCTGGAGCGCTACCCACTCGGGTGAGAGGGGCACCGACGGGTGGTGCCGTCCGGGGGGCACCGTGGCCGGTCGACCGAGAGCCGGACGGGACGTGACCTCGTGCCGTGTCCGGCGACACCGGGGGTCCGCCACCTCGGCCGTGAACGTCGCAACCGTTCCCGGACGCGGCTAGCCGCGCGGCCCGAGCCGCGGGGACCAACTCAGCCACCGCCCGTCCCGGCGTTCCAGTCGCAGCGGCAACTCGAACGCGTCGGACAACGTCGTTGCGTCGATCACCTCTTCGATCGGCCCGGCCACCACGACCGAGCCGGAGGCGAGAAGCATCGCGTGGGTGAAGCCGTCGGGAATCTCCTCGGTGTGGTGGGTCACCAACACGATCGGCGGAGCGGACCGGTCCGCCGCGAGGTCGGCGAGACGGTCGACGAGGTCTTCCCGGCCGGCCAGGTCGAGGCCGGCGGCCGGTTCGTCGAGGAGCAACAGGGCCGGGTCGGCCATGAGCGTCCGGGCGAGCTGCACCCGCTGGCGTTCCCCGGCCGACAGGGTGCCGAAGCGATGCTCGGCGAGATGACCCACGCCCACCCGGGTGAGTTCACCGAGCGCCTTCGCGCGGTCGGCGTCGGTGTAGGTGTGCCACCACGGTTCCAGAGCACCGTGCCGACCGGTCATCACGACGTCGCGGGCCGCCAGGTCGCCGCGCAACTGGTCGGCGAGCGCCTGACTGGCGACGCCGATGCGCGACCGCAACGTGCGCACGTCGGTCCGACCCCAGGTTTCCCCCAGGATCCGCACCGTGCCCCGCGTCGGGTGCAGGTACAGCGACGCCACCCGCAACAGGGTCGTCTTGCCCGACCCGTTGCGGCCGAGCACCACCCAGTTCTCGTCGGGGCGCACCTGCCACGAGACATCGGCCAGCATCACGGTGCCGTCGCGTTGCACGGTCACCGCGTCGAGGTCGATCAAGGGGTCCACGGAACGGCGAGGCTACCGGTCACCGACCGGTCCGCTCGACCTCCGGTGCACGGTGCCGTCGGGTTGCGCGCATAGATTGACCGGCGTGCATATCGGAGTTCTCGGAGCAACCGGTCCCGCAGGGAGTGCCCTCGGGGTCAGACTGTGCGACCTGGGCCACGAGGTCACGCTCGGCTCCCGTGACCCGGCACGTGCCGAAGCGGTCCGTGCCGAGTTGGTCGCGCAGTGGCCCGACCACGACCTGTCCGGGTTGCGCGGAGCCGACAACTCCGGCGCCGCCGCCTGCGAGGTCGTCGTGGTCGCCACACCCTGGGACGGCGCCGCTCCGACGGTGCGGGCACTCGCCGATGACCTCGAGGGCAAGGTCGTCATCTGCATGGCGAACGCCCTGACCCGGGTGGGCAAGGAGTTCCAGCCGTTGATTCCGCCACGGGGGTCCGTCGCCGCCGATGTCGCCGCGGCGATCCCCGGTGCCCGGGTCGTCGCCGCCTTCCATCACGTTCCCGCACGCGAGCTCGGCGATCTCGACGGGACGGTCGACTGTGACGTGCTCGTGTGCTCGGACGACCCCGACGCGGCCGACCTCGTGATCGAGCTGGCGCGATCGATACCGGGGATGCGCGCCGTGAACGCCGGGCGCCTCACCGCGGCCGGTTCCATCGAGGCACTCACGGCGGTGCTCATCGGGATGAACGTGCGCTACAAGGCTCACCTCTCGATCCGGTTGAGCGGACTGCCCGAGAACGCCGAGGCAGCATCCCGTTGAGTGTCGACGGGACTCCGGGCGCTGCGGTCGAGGGTCCGATGAGGTTGTTCGACACGGCCAAGGGCCGGATCGTCCCCTTCGAGCCCGGCCGGGTCGTCACCATGTACACCTGTGGCATCACGCCCTATGACGCCACGCACCTCGGGCACGCGGCGACGTATCTGACCTATGACGTGTTGCAGCGGCGCCTGCGGGACCTCGGGCACGAGACCCGCTGTGTCCGCAACATCACCGACGTCGACGACGACCTGCTCCGCAAGGCACGTGAGGTCGGTGTCCACTACCTCGATCTGGCGGCCGCCGAGATCGACCGTTTCGACGCCGACATGGCGGCACTCGGCATGCTCGAGGCCTACTCGGAGCCCCGGGCGACGTCCGCCATCGCCGACATCCGTCGCTTCATCGGCGAGGTCCTCGAAGCGGGCCACGCGTACGAAGCCGGGGGAGCGGTCTACTTCGACGTGTCCAGCTACCCCGCGTTCGGCCGGGTCTCCAACCTCGACCGTGCCACCATGCTCGAACTCGCGGCCGAACGAGGCGGCAATCCCGACGACCCGAACAAGCATGACGCCCTCGACTTCGTGCTGTGGCAGCCGAGCCTTCCCGACGAACCTGCGTGGGATTCGGTGTGGGGACCAGGACGACCCGGGTGGCACGTCGAGTGTTCGACGTTGGCGTTGCGCGAGCTTGGCGACACGATCGATCTGCACGGCGGCGGGGCCGACCTGATCTTCCCCCACCACGAGTGCGAAGCCGCCCAGTCCGAATCCGCCACCGGCAAGCCCTTCGTGCGCCACTGGCTGCACCAGGCGATGGTGCGCATGGACGGCGAGAAGATGTCCAAGTCGCTCGGCAATCTGGTCTTCGTGTCGGAACTCCGCAAGACGATCGACCCGATGGCCGTCAGGGTCGCGTTGTTGACCCACCATTACCGGACCGAGTGGGAGTGGAACGACACCGAACTCGACCGTGCGATCCGGCGTCACGGCGAATGGACCGCGACGCCACCCGGGACCTCGGTGGCAGTGACCGACGCGGTCCGGGCCGCGCTCGACGACGATCTCGACACGCCGGGTGCGGTGAGCATCATCGACGATGCCGCCCGACGCGGCCTGCCCATCGGTGACGCCGCGTCGCTGCTCGGCGTCACCCTCGCCACACCGGTGGACTGACGCGCCCGGGCCGTCCGGACGGCGGCTTCCGACCCCCTGTCGACGCCCCGTGCGGTCGACTAGAATCGCCGCGGTCAACGCTCGTGAGAGAGGACCGTCGTGGCCCAACGTGAAGTGGGACAGCTCTACCGGGTCGCCCGGAGCGTGCTGTTTCCGACGTTCAACTTCCTCTGGGACTTCCACTTCCGCGGCATCGAACACGTCCCGTTGGACGGCCCCGCGATCTTCTGCCCCAATCACACCTCGGTGCTCGATTCGTTCTTCCTGCCCCTCGCCCTGCAACGGCGCATCACCTACGTGGGCAAGGCCGAATACCTCGACGACTGGAAGACCCGGAAACTCTTTCCGGCGTTGGGCATGATTCCGATCGACCGATCCGGCGGGAACGCCTCGGAACGCGCACTCGACGCGGCGACCGGATTGATCGAGGCGGGGGAGTACTTCGGCATCTACCCGGAGGGAACCCGCTCGCGGACCGGGCAACTCTTCCGGGGCCATACCGGGCCGGCCCGCCTGGCCCTGCGCACCGGGGCTCCATTGATCCCCGTGGGCATCCGGGGATCACGGGAGGTGATGCCGCCCGACGCCAAGGCGCCGCGGCTGTTCCGGCCCGTGTCGATCGGCTTCGGTCGACCCATCTCGGTGAAACGGTACGAGGGGCGCGCCGGTGATCACCTGGTGCTCCGTGAGATCACCGACGAGCTGATGTTCGAGATCCGTGGCCTGTCCGGGCAGGAGTACATCGACCGCTATGCGACCCGTTCGGACCGGGCGCTCGTCGTCGCGCACACCGCACACGTCGCCGAGGGCCCGCCGCTGGTCGAAACCGGTCTGGCAGAGGCCGCCTCTGCCTGAACCGGCCGCACCACCGGGCGCCGACGATTCCGAAGGAAGCGCAGCGGGCGCCCCAAACTACGATGCTTGTCCGATGCCTACGATCACGCTGCCAGATGGATCCCGACGCGCGCTGCAGGACGGTTCCACCGCGGCGGATCTGGCCGCCTCGATCGGGCGACGGCTCGCCGCCGATGCGGTCATCGCCGAGGTGAACGGCACCCAACGCGACCTGAGCACCGTCCTCGCCGACGGTGACCGGGTCGCCATTCGCACCGCGCAGAGCGACGAAGGGCTCTACACGATCCGCCACTCCACTGCGCACGTGCTGGCTCAGGCGGTGCTCGACCTGTTCGAAGGGGCGACCTTCGCGATCGGTCCTCCCGTGGAGAACGGCTTCTACTACGACTTTCTGCTCCCCGAGGGTGCCGACGGCACCCCCGGCACCTTCACGCCCGAAGACCTCGACCGGATCGAAGCGCGCATGCGCGACATCATTCGCGAGGCCCAACCCTTCGTACGCGACGAACTCACCGACGACCGGGCGCGCGACGTGTTCGCGGCGCACCCGTTCAAGCTGGAGATCATCGACGGGGAGGCCGACGATCCGACCTCGGTCACCGAACCCGGGCGCGTCCGCACCTACGAGAACCCACCGGCCAGGCCCAAAGACAACCGGCCCTTCGCCGGCTACGACGGATTCGTCGATCTGTGTCGTGGTCCGCACGTGCCGGACACGAGCCGGTTCCTGGGTCACTTCAAGTTGATGCGCGTCGCGGGGGCCTACTGGCGGGGCGACGAGCACCGGCCGATGCTCCAGCGCATCTACGGCACCGCCTGGGCCACCAAGGCCGAACTCGACGCGCACCTGCACCAACTCGCCGAAGCCGCCGCGCGCGACCACCGAAAGCTGGGAACCGAACTCGACCTGATCTCGTTCCCGACCGAGTTGGGTGCGGGTCTGGCCATCTGGCACCCCAAGGGCGGGATCATCCGCAAGACGATGGAGGACTACAGCCGACTCCGCCACGAGCGCGGCGGCTACGACTTCGTGTACACCCCGCACATCTCGAATGGACGACTCTTCGTCGAGAGCGGGCACCTCGAGCACTACCACGAGGACATGTACCCGCCGATGTCCCTCGACAACGGCGAGTACTACCCCAAGCCGATGAACTGCCCCATGCACATCCTCGTGTACCGGAGCCGGCAGCGCTCGTACCGTGAGCTCCCCCTGAGGTTGTTCGAACTGGGCACCGTGTACCGTTACGAGCGATCCGGCACCCTGCACGGCCTGCTCAGGATCCGCGGGTTCACCCAGGACGACAGCCACATCTTCTGCACCCCCGATCAGGTGGTCGACGAGATCGCCGAACTGTTGCAGTTCATCCTGAGCGTGCTGCGGGCCTTCGGGTTCGACGACTTCGAGGCGAAGTTGTCGACCCGCCCGGCCGCCGACACGGTGGGATCCGACCAGAACTGGGAAGCCGCCACCGCGGCACTGCGCACCGCCCTCGAAAAGGAAGGCCTTCCCTACGAGGTCGACGAGGGCGCGGGTGCGTTCTACGGACCGAAGATCGACATCGACATCCGCGATGCGATCGGGCGCACCTGGCAACTCTCGACGATCCAGGCCGACTTCAACTTCCCGGAACGCTTCGGGCTGGAGTTCGTCGCCGCCGACGGATCCCGACAACGGCCGATCATGATCCACCGGGCGCTCTTCGGGTCGATCGAACGGTTCTTCGGCGTGCTGCTCGAGCACTTCGCGGGCGCGTTCCCGACGTGGTTGGCGCCGATCCAGGCCCGGGTCCTCGCAGTGCGCGACGACCACGAGGCCTATGCCGCCACCGTGGTGTCCCGACTGCACGCCGCGGGCGTCAGGGCCGATTCCGACCCGGCCGACGAGAAACTGGGCAACCGGATCCGCAAGGCCAAACTCGACAAGATTCCCTACGTGCTCGTCGTCGGTGACGACGACGTGGCCGCCGACTCGGTCGGCGTGAACCCGCGCGGCGGCGACGTGGAACGCGGTGTGGGCGTCGACGAGTTCCTCGATCGGGTGCTGAGCGAGATCGCCGAACACGGCGGTGCCTCGGCGACGGTGGCCACGACCTCATGAGCATCGACCGGATCTGGGCCGGCTGGCGCAGCGCCTACGTCGAGTCGGTGTCCGACGACGAGGGCCTGCGACTCGAGCCGGATGCCGACGGGCGGTCGCTGTTCGAGCGCATCTACCAGTCCGGTGAGCCCGACGAGGTCACCCACATCGTCTGGCACGGGAAGCGGTGCTTCGCGATCCTGAACGCCTACCCCTACGGCAGCGGTCACCTGATGCTCCTGCCCAAGCGGAAGGTCGCGATGCTCGAGGACCTGACCGACGACGAACACACCGAGCTCTGGGACGGGGTGCGGTCCGCGGTGGTGGCGATCAAGGCCGCGTACCACCCCGACGGGGTGAACGTGGGGGCGAACCTCGGGCGTGGTGCCGGCGCCGGGGTGCCCGATCACCTCCACGTCCACGTGCTGCCCCGGTGGGTGGCGGATTCGAACTTCATGACCGCGGTGGCCGAGACCCGGGTCCTCCCCGAACCGCTCGACGTGACCTGGGAGAAGCTCCAACGGACCTGGCCCGACTCTCCGAGATCATGACCGATTCCGACGAACGACCCGACGAGCGACCCGGACCGGACCGGACGATCGACGGATCCGACCCCGCAGAGTCGACCGCCGACGATCCGGTCGGACCGAACCTGTTCGCCGACAACAGTCGGCGCCGGATCCCCGGCCTCCTCTACTGCGTCATCGGTGCCGTGGCGGGTATCGGCTGGCTGCTCCGGGCCGGCGACGACCCCGTACTGGTCAACGCCGGTGTGGGGGTCGCCGGCGTGCTGCTGATCGCCTTCGGCGTGTACTCGATCGTCACGGGCCGTCGCCTCGAGATCGACGAGGAAGCCGCGCTCCTGATCGCCGCGGTGGCGGTACAGCGCCCCATGGGCCATGCGTCGGCGCAGATGGGCTGGCGGGGCTGGTCGTCGCGCCCGACCTGGCGGATCCTCTGGTACTCCGCGGAAGATCCTCCACGACATCGGGGTCTGGTTCTCGTGGACGGGCTCGACGGTCAGGTGCTCGATCACCTGACCGAGAGCAACCCCGAGACCGACCTGCCGATCGACTGGAGACTCGAGGACGAGCCGTCCTGACCGGGTGGCCCCTCCGGTGGACGCGCGGCCGGGTTGATCGCAGTGGCGACCCGATGGAGCGGTAGGCTGGACCGGTTCCATCGAGGAGAACGACGATGTTCGACGGCCACTTCAGGACGCAGGCGGAGCAGCGCCTGCGGCCGATCGGCAGAAACCTGCAACGCACCGGGATCCGTGCCGATCACCTCACCGCGTTCGGGATCGCGATGGCGGTCGCCGGAGCGGTCGCCATCGGCGCCGGCGCGCTCCGTCTCGGGCTGGTGCTGTTGATCCTGACCGCGGTGCCGGACGTGCTCGACGGCGCCGTGGCGAAGGCTTCGGGTACGGCGTCTCCGCGCGGCGCGTTCTTCGATTCGGTCTCGGACCGGCTGACCGACGCACTCCTCCTCGGTGGGGTGGCGTGGTATCTGGCGACCGGCCACCCGGGACGGATCGCGCTGCTCCCCATGGCGGTCCTCGCGCTGTCGATGCTGATCTCCTATGAACGGGCGAAGGCCGAATCACTGGGGTTCGAGGCCAAGGGTGGGCTCATGGAACGGGCCGAACGGCTGATCGCGCTGGGGTTGGGACTGTTGTTCTCGAATCTGTTGATCCCGGTGCTGTGGATCATGTGCGTGCTCACCGCGGTCACCGCCGTGCAACGGTTCGTGAAGGTCTGGCGGCAGGCGTCGGTGCCACGACCGCGTCGCCCCGCCCACCGCCGTCGGGTTCGCCGGAGCACGCTGGGTCTCGAGCGGGGCAGTCGCCGTCGGGCGACCGGGCCCCGCACCTGATCCCCGGCGGCGAGATCACCGTCGGATGTCCGCGTCGACCGTGCTGAGCGAGCCTCGGGCGCTCACCGGGATCCGGGCCGCATCCGCGGTCTGCCGTGCCATTCCAGACCGTTGGCTGCCCGGCGTGGAACGCGCCGCCGGGCGGATCGCCGCCGCGACACTGTCGGGGCGGCGACAACAGGTCGAACGCAACATCGCCCGGGTCTACGGCACGCAGCTCGCGCCCACGGTCGTCCGCGCGATCGTGCACGAGACGTTCACGAGCTATGCCCGCTACTGGGTCGAATCGTTCCGGCTGCCCGACACGTCCGCCGCCGACATCGACGCCGGCGTGACGATCACCGGCTTCGACGCGGTCACCGACGCCCTCGACGCGGGCAGAGGCGTCATCGTGGCACTGCCGCATCTGGGCGGGTGGGAATGGGCCGCGTTCTGGTTGGCCGTGGTCCACGACATCCCGGTGTCCGCCGTGGCCGAGGCACTCGAACCGCCCGAGGTGAGCGACTGGTTCCTGTCGCTGCGTGCCTCTCTGGGCATGGAGATCCACCCGCTCGGCCCCGGTGCGGGCACGGCGTGTATCCGGGCCCTGCAACAGAACCGGGTGGTCTGTCTGGTCTGTGACCGCGATCTGGCGGGCGACGGCATCGAGGTGCCGTTCTTCGGTGAGCGGACGACGCTTCCGGGTGGGCCGGCCACGCTCGCGTTACGGACCGGCGCGCCGCTGGTGACCGCGGCCACCTACTTCGACGGTCGCCACCACCGCTTCGTCGTCGACGAGCCCGTGGAGGTGACCCGACACGGCCGCCTGCGCGACGACGTCACCCGGATCACCGCGGAACTCGCCGACCGACTCGAAGGCCTGATCCGCGAAGCGCCCGAGCAGTGGCACCTGCTGCAACCGAACTGGCCGAGCGACCGGACCGCTTGAACGACCGAACCGATCGTGCGACCGGTCGAGAGGCCGATGCGCCTGGTCAGTTCCGAAGCCAACGCTCGGCGGCCGCGAGGCGACGTTCGAGCTGGGATTCGGTGGCCTCGGTGATCCGGGAGATCCCGGCGAGACGATTCAATTCGGCATTGACCGAGGCATGGGAGAGGTTCGCATGCCGTACGAGGTCCGCGGCCCGTGCGGCATTCAGGGAACGCAGCTGCCGACGGCGATGCAGCGGCGACTCCGCGCCCGATGCCGACGTCGCGACGGGGTCGCCCACTCGGGAGGCCGCTTCGGACGACCCCTGGAAGGGGAGCGGTGGCAGTTCGAGCAGCAACCCGTCGTCGTCGGCGGTCGCCACGGCGGCCGTGGGACCGGCCAACTCGTGGACGAGGCCGTCCACCGGGCCGACCGGGGTCGCCGAGACGGCCGCGAACAACGACATCTGCTCGGTCGGCGTGGCGCGCGGTTCCTCGTCGACCACCTCGACCCGGCGGTGGCCCGTCGTGACGAGCTGATGCCGGCGGATCCGGGTGATCTCGTCCGCGTGCGCGCGGAGTCGCCGGTCCGCCGGGACGTACAGCGCCGCGACCAGGTCGCCGTCGCCCCGCCGCGACCTCACCAGTCTTCCGACGGCCTGCCGGAAGAACAGCTCGGTCGTCGTCGTGGTCGCGAAGACCCCCACACACAATCGGGGGATGTCGACTCCCTCGGACACCATCCGCACCGCCACGAGCCACGGATCGGTCGAGACGGCGAACCGGGCGATACGCGCCGACGCTTCGGCGTCATCGGAGGTCGCCACCACCGCGACGACGCCGTGCCGTCGCCGGATGAGATCCGCGATGGCACGAGCGTGTTCCTGGTCGGTGGCGATCACCAACCCACCGGCGTCGGGGCGTCGCCGGCGCAGTTCACGTAGCCGCGCCTGTGCCGCGTCAAGCACCGCGGGCAGCC
>JBDZUV010000045.1:0-23136 GCA_040255345.1 Actinomycetota bacterium
TGACGACGATTGCCACGCCTCGAGGCGCTCCTTACTTCGGTCCGGCCCCCGACGAACGGGACGTCACCGGAACGTCCCGGCCAGTTTAGGAGGGTTGCATCGATTCGAGGCCAATTCCGACCGGCCCGGGTGGCGTCAGCCGGACCGGCCGCCCGGGTCGCGTGCCTCGACGTCGCGTCGTCCGCGTTGCCGATGAAAGCTCAGTATCTGCAGTTCGACCGCCAGGTCGACCTGCCGGAGGTGCACGTCGTCGGGGACGGTCAGCACGGCCGGAGCGAAGTTGAGGATCGACGAGACCCCGGCCTCGACGAGCAGATCGGCGACGCGTTGGGCCCCGCTCGAAGGGATGGCGATCACGCCGATGGCGATGTCGAGTTCGCGCACCAGATCGGCGAGGTCGGCCAGGGGGCGGATCTCGACCCCGACGTGTTCGGTCCCGATCTTCGCCGGGTCGTCGTCGACCAACGCCACGACCGGAAACCCCCGCGACGTGAACCCGGCGTAGTCGGCGAGCGCTCGCCCGAGGTTCCCTACCCCGACGATCAGGACCGGCCACTGCTGGGTGAGACCGAGCGCATGGCGGATCTGGAACAGCAGATAGTCGACCTCGTAGCCGACACCCCTGATGCCGTAACTACCGAGAAACGACAGGTCCTTGCGGGCTTTCGCGGCGTTGACCCCGGCGAGTTCGGCCAGGTCTTCGGACGAAACGGTCGTGGACCCCGTGTTCTGCAGCTCGTCGAGCACCCGCTGATAGATCGGCAGTCGCGACACCGTCGCGTCGGGAATCGGCCGCCGGGGTTTGGACGCCATGGGAGCCCAGCGTAGGCAACCATGTGCAGCGTTTCACAAGGCACCGCCGCCGCATCGATATCCCCAGGTCAACGCTCCCGCAGGTGGAGGTACACCGGATCGGTCGACTGCATCCCCGAGTACACCCCGTCGAAGCCCCGATACGCCGCCGGAGGATCGGACGGGTCATAGACACTCACCCGACGGAATCCCTTCGGCGGGGTCGACGAGAAGCTGACCTGCAACGACAAGCGCTCGTCTCCGGTCGGTTCGAACCACGAACCGGGCAGCGTCGAGGACAGATCACGGCCCACATGCACGGTGCACCCCCCGATCTGGAGCTGCGCGATCACCCCGACCGTGGTCGGCATGTTGCCATAGCCGTCCTGGGTGACGACGACGGCCCCCGGGACTCCGCGGCAGTACGCGCCGCCCACGTCGGCGAACCGCGCAACCGCGCCGTAGCCGCTCGAACTGGTGTCGTGTGCCGGCGCGGACTGCGCGAGCATGGCCCCCACCAGACACAGCGACGCCACACAGGCCATCGCCGAGCCCGCCGTCACCCACACCCGTGACGGCGACACCCGACGGTGTACCGCGTCACCGATCCAGTCGGCGACCACGAGGACCGGAAACAGCCATGCGGCGAACCCGGCGATCAGCCAGGCACGGGTGTGACCGATCAGGCTGATCGGATCATTCGGCATCATGCTCGCCGCGACGAATGCGCCCCCGAGCCCGGCGGCTGCGATGAGCCCGAGCGTCACGAGTGGTCGGTTGCGTCGGCGGACGCTCCAGACGAACAGCGCCACGAAGACCGCGGCGAAGATCGCCGCGCCGAGCGCCTGCGACATCGGCGTGTGCCACGACGCCTGGCCGTTCGCCAGGACCTCCCCGTCGATGCGGAGCCCACGATGCGTCCACGACGGAGGGAACGCGAGCGTGTCGACCAGACGGTTCATCGCCCAGCCCGGCCCGACCGCGTCACCCCGTGCACCGGCCGACAGCAGCACCCGGAGGTTTCCGGTGCCGAAGAACTGATCGTACAACGGCCCCGACCAGCACACCCCCGCGACCACGAGCGACGTGATCGCGATCGCGAGCGGGCGCCGCCGGGGCGTGCGCAGGTCACCGAGGCGGCGAGCCTGCACCCAGGTCACGGCCCGCACGGCCGCCACCGTGCCGGCGATCGCGGCGACCGGGGCCGCAAACGAGACCTGAGCCTGCACCGCTACGCTCGCGCAGGCCACCGCGACCGGCCAGAACCAGTCGTCACGGTTCATGACCGCCCATCCGGACCCGATGAGACCCAGCATCATGAACATCGCCGCCGCACCGAGGTACGGCGCCCGCACGAACTGCGCCCCGATGACGAAGGTCGACCACGAGACCATGGCGACCGACGGGACCAGACGGCGCAGGCCACCGCGCCGCCACGCCGCCACGAGCAACACGGCCAAGGTGAACGCGACGAGCAGCGCCGAGCCGAACAGCGCCCCGGCGTTCGACGGCGCGAACAGGTGCAGCGGGCCGGCGAGCAGCCACAGCTGCATCGGGCCCGGGTGGTACAGCGTCTGGGATGCATCGGTGACACCGCTGACCGTCGAGTAGAGGCCCAGCAGCGGAGGTCGGGAACTCAGCGTGCCCCACGACTGCGCGACGGCCGCGGCCTCGTCACCGAGTGGCATCCACCCGCGCCGCCACGCGACGGCGGCCGCGACGAGCGGCGAGGAGACCACGACACCGCACGCGGCGAACACCGCGCGCCGCACCCACGAATCGGCCGTCGATTCGGTCCCCACTCCTGACCACCCGCCTTCCCCCGGGTCTGGTCCGCTCGCTCGCGAACGAGGAGCGGACGACTTCAGTTGCCTTGCAGCTCTGCCCTACGCCGATTCGGTCAGCTCGCGGCGCAGCACCTTGCCGGCCGTCCCGATCGGCAACTTGTCGACGAACATCACCTTGTCGGGGCACTTGTACCGGGCCAGCCGGTCAGCACACCAGGCGATGATCTCGTCTTCCTCCACCGGCGCCGTACCGTCCACGACGACGAACGCCTTGACCGCCTCGCCGGTGTAGGGGTGGGGCACCCCGACCACGGCGCACCCGACGACTGCGGGGTGGGCGAGGAGCGCTTCTTCGACCTCGGCGGGGTACACGTTGAAGCCCGACACGATGATCAGGTCCTTGGCCCTGTCGACCAGCGTGAGATTGCCCGCTTCGTCGACCACTGCCAGGTCGCCGGTGTGCAACCAACCGTCTGCGTCGAGCACCGCGGCGGTCGCGTCGTCGTCTTCCCAGTAGCCACCGAACACGTTCGGTCCGCTCACCCGGATCTCACCGGTGTCTCCCACCAGCACGTCGGCGCCGTCGACGTCGACGACCCGCACCCGCACACCCGGGAGCGGCCGGCCCACCGACCCGACCTTGGGCTCGTGCCCGATCGACGAGGTGACCACGGGCGACGCCTCGGTGAGGCCGTAGCCCTCGCGCACGATGAGCCCGAACCGTTCGGCGATCCGTTCGGCGACCTCGGTGGGCAGCCGGTCGGCGCCCGAGGTGGCGACCCGGATCTGGGCGAACGCGCCGGGCGGCACGCCGGGCAGATTGGCGAGCGCCATCCACATCGCCGGCACGCCGGGCAGCACCGTGACGCCCCGCTCGGCGATCGTCGTGATGATCGACTGGGGGTCGAAGCGCTCCACGAGCACGACACTCGATCCGGTGGCGAAGGTGAGCCCGAGTACCACCGTGAGCCCGTAGATGTGGAACAGCGGCAACACGCCCAGGCCGACGTCGTTCGCCTCCAGGGTGGCCCCGTCGGCCTGGAGGAGCTGTTCGATGTTCGCGGTGATGTTGCCGTGGGAGAGCCGCGCGGCCTTCGGGTGCCCGGCGGTGCCCGACGTGAAGATCAGCACGGCGAGGTCGTCGGGGTCGACCGCGACGAGCGGGAGCGGATCGGAGGCGAGCAGGTCCGAGATCGTCAGGCTGCCGCCGGTCGTGTCGTCGCACAGCACGACGGTTTCCAGCGACGCCACGCGCGACCGGTCCACGTCGGCGATCGCCCGGCGCGCGGAGGGTCCGACGATGGCGACCTTCGCCCGGACGGTGGCGAGTTCGTTCTCCAGCTCGGTCGTCGGGCTGAGTGGGTTCAGCGGGGTCACCACCGCTCCGAGGCCCAGGGTCGCGAGGTAGGAGACCACGAAGTACCAGTTGTTCGCGCAGATCACGGCGACCCGGTCGCCACGCTCGACGCCGAGTCCCGCCAGGCCGCCACGGAGGGACGCGACCTGGTCTCGCAGTTCGCCATAGGTGGTGGTCTGGCCCCGGCTGATGAGCGCGACCGCGTCGTCGTCTGCTGATTCGATCATGGCAGCGAGGTTCACGGGCGTCTATCTTGCCTCAAGAACCCGGGCGCCGCTGCACCTCGCCGACGGGCCCATCTCTCCGAGGAGCGCCCAGACCCCCATGGCCGATGTCGCGATCAGTACCGACGGGCTGACCCGCGTCTTCGGCACCCAGGTCGCGCTGTCGGCGTTGAGCATCGAGGTGCCCCGGGGTGAGGTGCTGGCGCTGTTGGGGCCGAACGGTGCCGGCAAGACCACGACCGTCCGTCTGCTGAACGCGGTGCTCGCTCCCGACGCCGGCTCGATGCGGGTGCTGGGGATCGACCCACTGGTCGACCCCGACGAGTTGCGTCGCCACACCGGGGTGCTCACCGAACACGCGGGGCTCGACGATCGCCTCACCGCCACCGAGAACCTGTTGGCGGTCGCACGCATCCGGGGCATGGACACCGCGGTCGCCCGCCGCCGGATCGGCGAGCTGCTGGAGCGCTTCGGCATGTCGGCCCGGGCCGATCAGCGGGTCGCCGGCGCCTCGACGGGCCAGCGCAAGCGCATCGCGTTGGCCCGCTCGCTGCTGCATGATCCCGAGGTGCTCTTTCTCGACGAGCCGACCTCGGGTCTCGACCCCGCGGCGATCCGCGATGTGGTCGCCATGATCGACTCGCTCGCCGCCGAACAGGGGCGCACCGTGATCCTGTGTACCCATTTTCTGGGTGAGGCCGACGAGTTGGCCGACCGGATGGCGATGTTGCACCACGGTCACCTCGAAGCGTTCGGACGACCCGCGGAGCTGGCCGCCCAGTTGTGGAACGGGATCCCGGCGACGCTCGAGGTGGGCGGTATCGACCTGCCGGCTGCGGCCGATCTGGTGCTGTCGATCCGGGGCGTGCTCGACGTGACCCTCGACGGTGCGTCGCTGGCGCTCAGCATCGTCGACCGGGAGGTGCTGGCCCGGGCGGTGAGTGAGTTGGTGCGGGCCGGCGCGGACGTGTTCGCGGCCCGCCCCGAGACCCACACGCTCAGCGACGTGTACTTCGAGGTCGAACGTCGGCGCGCCGACGACGGGACCACGGCGATGGGGTCCGCGGTGAACGCGGGTGCGGCGGACGCGGGTACGGCGAGTGGGATGCGACCGATCAGCCCGGCACCACCACCGCCGCCGCCACCACCGGCACCGCGGTCACCCGAAACGCAGGCACAGCCGTGAGCACGCCGATCGACTGGGATGCCGTACGAGCCGTGGTCTGGAAGAACGTGACCGCGGTGAAGCGGTCCAAGGCCGTCGTGTTGCCGATGTTGCTGTTGCCGGCGGTGATGCTGCTGGGTCTACCCATCGTGATCGGCATCCTCGCGGCGGGATCCGCGCCCATGAACGTCGGATCGTTGTTGAACGGGGTGCCGTCGAACCTGGCCGACCCGATCGTCTCGTTACCCGAACGCCAGCAGGCGGTCGTGCTGGTGCTGGGGTATCTGATCGCGCCGCTGTTCCTGATCATCCCGCTGATGGTCTCCGCGGTGTTGGCCGCAGATGCGTTCGCCGGCGAGAAGGAGCGCCGCACGATCGAGACGTTGTTGCACCTGCCGATCTCAAACCGTGACCTGTACCTTGCCAAACTGCTCAGTGCGTTCCTGCCGGCGGTCGCGGTGTCATGGGTCGGGTTCGCGTGCTATCTGGTGGTGGGCAACGCCTCGGCCTGGCCGGTGATGCACCGACTGTTTCTGCCCACGTGGCTGTGGACGGCGGTGATCCTGTGGTTGTCACCGGCGGTGGCCGCGTTCGGGTTGGGGATCATGGTGCGGGTGTCGGCTCGTGCACGCACCTCCCAGGAGGCGAACCAGCTCGGCGGCACGGTGATCCTGCCGCTGGTGTTGGCGATCGTGGCCCAGACGAGCGTGCTGTTGCTGGCCGAGTTGTGGGTCACGCTCGTGATCGGGGCGGTCGTGTGGGCGGTGGCGATCGCCCTGAACGTCCGTGGCGCGCGGCGCTTCGCGCGTGACACGCTGGCGACGAAGCTATGACGTCCGAACCCGCGGGTTCATCCGGACCCGACCGCTCAGCGGCTGGCGAGCACGAGCTGGATCGCGGCAGCGCCCAGGATGAGCACCAGCAGAATCGCGAGGACGATGGCCGTGATCGGGCGCATGGCTCCAGTCTGGCCGATGAGCCCGCAGCGCTCCACGCCGAACGGATCGCCGGCGACCGGGCCGACCCCCGGTCGCGCATCGGCGACGACGCGAGGGTACGGATCGGTGCCACGATCGGTGACCTGCACCGCTCGGCCACCGCCACCATCGACCTGTGGTTGTCGCAGCTCGAGCAGTCCGAACCGGCGGTGCTCGCAGTCGAAAAGGAAGGGAATCGGCGCTTCGTCCGTCTGCGGGGCGAAGAGAAGTCCGTGTTCACGGTCTGGTTGCTGATCGGCCAGCACACGCTGCACCACGAGACGTTCATGATGCCCTCGCCGATCGAGAACCATGCGGAGTTCTACGCCCACCTGCTCAAGCGCAATCACATCTTGCGCGGCGTGGCGTTCACGATCGGTGCGGAGGATGCGATCTTCCTCGAGGGTCGTACTCCCCTGGAAGGACTCGACGCGGAGGTGCTCGACGGCGTGCTCGGCACCCATTTCGAGGCCGTCGAGCAGTACTTCCGTGCCGCCATGCGAATCGGCTGGCGGTCGCTGTTCCGCGGCTGAGTGGGGCTCGGCGCGACCCCGGATGTTTGAGATCGGACGGTCCCGGGTACGAACCATCTGCCGGGGCCGTTCTTGGGGAAGGGCGGCCCCGGCCCGAGACGTACCCCCGGACACACCCGCCCGGACAGGTAGCGTCGAGCTCCATGGCCAGGTTGATGATCGTCGGCGGTGGACGAATGGGCGAGGCACTGCTCGGCGGGCTCGTCGGCGCCGCGTGGGCGGAACCGGCTGAGATCGTCGTGGTCGAACCGTCCGAGCAACGTGGGCGAGAACTGCGCGCCGCGTGGCCCGGCATCGAGGTCCGCGATGCCCCGACCCCGGCGGACGGTGCGATCCTGGCGGTCAAGCCGTATGCCGCCCCGGCGGTGGCACGGTCACTCGCCGACCTGGGCATCGCCCGGATCGTCTCGATCGCGGCCGGCGTGCGAACGGCCACCCTCGAGGCCGAACTGACCGAGGGCTGCGCGGTGATCCGGGCCATGCCCAACACCCCCGCACTCGTCGGAGCCGGCGCCACCGCGATCGCCGCCGGTTCGAGAGCCGACGACGATGACCTCGCCTGGGCCGAAGCACTGCTGGCCACGGTCGGACGGGTCGTCCGGGTCGACGAAGCCCACCTCGACGCCGTGACCGGGCTGTCGGGGTCGGGACCGGCCTATGTCTTCCTCGTCGCCGAAGCGCTCGTCGAAGCCGGCGTGCTCAACGGACTCGACCGGGCAACCGCGGCCACCCTCACCGCTCAGACCCTGCTCGGCGCCGCCAAGCTGCTCACCGAAGACGACGCCGACGCGTCGGCACTACGCGCCGCGGTGACCTCGCCCGGCGGCACCACCGCAGCCGGACTCGCCGAACTCGAACGCGCCGGAGTGCGCGCCGCGCTGCTCGACGCCGTGACCGCAGCAACCCGTCGCGCCACCGAACTGGGCTGAGACACGGCAGCCTCAGCGACCGGTCGGCAACTTCAGCGACAGAGCACCGGCACGCGCTGGGTCAGATCGGCATAGACCCGTCGCAGCCGTGCGGCCGCCGTGGGCCAGGTGTAGCCCCGCGCCCGTTGGGCGGCGCGATTCCCCACCGCCGTGGCCATCGTCGCATCGTCGAGCAGATCGGCCACCGCTGCCGCATAGTCGGCCGGGTCGCGGCCGTCGATCAGCCGCCCGGTCTCGCCATCGACGACGATCGAACGCAGCCCGCCGACCGCCGCGGCGACCACGGGGATGCCGCACGCGGCCGCCTCGAGCGCGACCATCCCGAACGATTCGGAACGGCTCGGCATCACCACCACATCGGCGGCCCGGTAGTAGGTCGACAGCACGTGGTGCGGCTGGGGCGCCACCCAACGGATCGCGTCCGCGAGTCCGTGCTCGGCTGCCGCCGCCCGGCATGCCGCTTCCTCACGTTCACCGTCGACGCCGCTCGGCCCGCCGACGACGAGCAACAGCGCGTCCGGGTGGCGGGATCGCAGTTCGGCCAGCGCGTCGATCGCCACGCCCAAACCCTTGAGCGGTTGGATGCGTCCCACGAACAACAACACCGGAATCCGCTCGGCGAGCCCGAGAGCCCGACGCGCACCCCGGCGGCTCCCCGGCGAGAAGAACGCATGGTCGACACCGGGAGGGACGATCTCGATGCGGGTCGGATCCGCCTGGTACAGACCGGTGAGCTGGGTCACCTCGGCTGCTCCGGATGCGGTGATCGCATCGGAACACGCCACGACCCGGGTCTCCGCGTCGATCCGACGCTGCGGCTCGGGGTCGCCCGTCGACGCCTTCACCCGGGCCAGGGTGTGGAAGGTCGACACCAGCGGAAGATCGAGTTCGTGCTTGAGCCGGTGACCGACCTCACCCGACAGCCAGTAGTTCGCGTGCAGGACATCGACCGGATGGTCCGCGAGGTGGCTCCGCAGCCCGTCGGTGAACTCCTCCACGATCGCGGGGAGCTTCTCCTTGGCGAGCCGAGACGGGCCCGCGGGCACGTGGATCACCCGCACGCCGGGTTCGACGTCGACGACCTCGGGAAGGTCGTCGTGCCAGCGGCGCACGTACACCTGGCAGTCCACACCGGCATGGGCGAGGGCACCCACCAGCTCGCGCACGTACACGTTCATTCCACCGCTGTCGCCGGCGCCCGGCTGGATCAGCGGCGAGGTGTGCAACGAGATGACACCGAGTGAAGTCACCGGTGATTCAACCCCGTGCTGCCGATGCGGACTCTGATTCGTCTGCCGGGTCGTCGCCGGAAGCCGACCCGTCGTCGCCCTCACCCGGCCCGCCGATGAGATCGGCGTCGGCCGGGTCGTCATCGGCCGCCGCGGCCTGACGCCCCACACTGTCCGCATATTCGCGGCGGAACATCTCATACAGCTGCACCAGGGCCCGTTTGTGTTCGTCGTTCAGGTCCGGCGAGCGACGGATCTCGGCGATCAGGTCCGCCGGGGCTCCCGGCTCGTCGAGAATGCCGGCCCGCACATACAGCGTCTCCGCGCTGATGTGGAGCGCCGAGGCGATCTGCCGCAGGATCTCCGCGGACGGTTTGCGCAGACCCCGCTCGATCTGCGACAGATACGGGTTCGAGATGCCCGCCATCTCCGACAACTTGCGCAGCGAGAGTTGACCCACATGGCGCTGATCGCGGATGAACGAGCCGAGGTCACGCCAGTGCTGCTCGATCTCGTCCTTCACGTCGACCACGCTAGGCAGGGCCCAGAGGCCCGCACGAACCGGGCATCGCCGTCTCAGGCCCGTTCGCGACTGGGTTCGCCGATGATCGTGTCGATGTCGGCGGCGCCGTCGCGGTACCGGCGACCCAGCTCCGCGCCGAGCGTGTCGATCCGGTCGAACAGGGCGCGCCGCAACTTCGACACCCGCTGCTCGTAGTCCACCAGGCGCTCACGTGTGCTCTCGAGCCAGTCGGCCGAGACGTCGGGCAGCGCACTCAGGTGCGCGTCGAGTTCCATGCCCGCGAGCTCCTCGGCGAGCGCACCTCCGACGCGACCGGGAGCAAGGAACTGTGGCATCGGCCCGACCTGGCTCGAGCGGGTGCGATCCGACAGCACCGAAGGGAGCTGGGAGACGAGATCATCGAGATCGAACGGGTCGCCACCCTTGGCCCGACGGTCGAGCTCCGCGGTCACGATGTCGATCCGGCCCTGGGCCAGCCGCCGCAGATACGACAGCGACGTCTCGACCCGTTGGCACCTCTGCCGCATCGCGCGCAGCCGGTCGGCCTCGAACGTCTCGTGCCCGTCGAGGAAACGATCGTCGAGTACCTCTTCGAGGTCGGTGTCCATGAAATCTCCCAGTGACGACGCCTTGGCTTCTATCGTACGGCCCCGAGACCAGAGTACGAACTCTCAACCCGCCGCGGCGACCAATCCTGCAGCGAACGCCCACGCCGGACCGACCAGGAGCAGCGAGTCGAGGCGTCGCAGTGCCGGCGCGCGGGTCGTCGCATCGGGCAGCAGCCACGATGCGGCCACCTGGCCCAACGGGCACAGCACCATCGCGCCGGCCGCGAACGCCCACACGAGCGCACCGTGGAAGGGAGGCGCGCCGATGATCGCCGCGACCGCCGTGACGAGCACGATCATCAGCGCACCCGCCACCGGTCCTTCGAGCAGACTTCCCGCGCCGGAGCCGATGAGGAAGTCGCCCAGGTCGAACGCCATCACCATCGCCAGCAGGATCACCCCGGCCCCGATCTCGTAGCGCATGGCCAGAATGACCGACGCGGCCGCCAGCCCGGTCGGCAACGACGCCTGCAGCACGAGCGCCGTGGCCGGCAAGAGCGGGCGGCGGACGAAGATCTCGGTCGCGCCGGCGACGACGCCGACGACCACCCCGAAGAGCAGCGCGCCGCCCAGGGCCGCGGTCCCGAACGAGGCCGACACACCGACCACCCCGGCGATGGCCATGGCGCCCCAGCGCACCAGCTCCGCGCCCCGACCGGCCCACACGTCGACGATCTGTGCGGCCGCGACCGCCGCGACCGCCGCGTACAGCACCCCGACGATCGGGAGATCTCCGGCCGCGCGCCCGATGGCGAAGGTCGCGAACACCGCGACGAACCAGGCCAGACCGAGGCGGATCCGCGGCCCTTCGAGGTCGTAGGACGGCGCCAGCCGGCGGCCCTTCCGTGCCGGACCGGGAATGAACGGATCGGGCAGCTTCGGCTTTCGCCGCGCGCGGTTCGGCGACGACTTGCCGGCCACCCCTCGACGGCCCGTCTGGGCCGCGGACCTGGCGCCCTGTGCCTTCGTGCGGATCGGTGCCGACGAACGGGTGCCGGGCCCGCTCCGACCACGCGCGGCCTTTCCCCGAAGCGAGCCGGACGCGGCCGTCGAGCGGTGGGATGCCTGCGAGGAATCGCCAGGCCTCGCGGGTCGGCTCACGGGAATCCGTCGGTCGACATCGGGTCCCGAGCGTAACCGAGGCAGGTGCCAGCGGGTACGGTCTGAGGCCGATGTCCCGATTGCTGCTCGTGCGTCACGGCGAGTCCGAATGGAATGCTCTGGGTCGCTGGCAGGGTCAGGCCGACCCGCCACTTTCGGACCATGGACGGCACCAGGCGGCGGTCGCCGCACGACGAATCGGTGCCGTCGATCTGATCGTCGCATCGACCCTGCAACGCGCCCGGTCCACCGCGGCGATCATCGCCGAGTCGCTCGGGGTCGGGCCGGTCCGCTCCGATCACCGACTGATCGAACGTGACGCCGGTGAATGGTCGGGACTCACCCGCGCCGAGATCAAGGAATCATGGCCCGGCTACCTCGCCGAGAACCCCGACGACCGGTCGATCGAGCGCCGTCCACCGGGGTGGGAACCCGATTCGTCGTTGCTGGTGCGTGCCCAGCAGGCGCTTGCCGAGATCGTCGGGCCCCTCGGCGCCGGTGATTCCGCTCTGGTCGTCACCCACGGCGGCGTGATCTACGCGCTCGAAGCGCGCCTGGGAGCGCCGCGCCGCTACCTGCCCAACCTCGGGGCACGCTGGATCGAGATGTCGGTGGGTACGAACGGCCATCACCTCGAGTTGGGGGAACGGGTCCACCTGTACGACCCCGAGAACGACCCGGATCAGTTCGACGCGACGCCGCCTGATCCCCAGGCGGTCTGATGGCTCTGGTCTGGTGGCGGTGCCGCACCCGCGGTGTGGACCTCACAGCGTTCGGCCAACGGGTCGCGTTCGAGTCGGTCTTCGGCGAGTGGTTCGCCGCAAACCGCGCAGCGACCGTAGGTTCCCTCGTCGAGCCGCTGCAGCGTCCGCTCGACGGCGTTCAGGTCAGCTTCGACCGCTGCGAGATCGGGGAGCGCCTGCTCGGGCGCGTCGTCTGACACCGATGGTCAGCGTAGCCAGCACGCCGGCGGCCAGAACCATCCCTACGCCGATGAACCACGGCCCGAACCCGGAAGCCTCGACGGGGCGTACCGCCGCCGGTACCTCCGCCGGATGGCTCGTGGCGGTCGCGGCATGCGCGGGGTCGGGAGGGGCCGTGCGTTCGGGCAGCACGTCACCGGTTCCGGGCGTGTCCGGGCCGGCGGCGAATGCCGCGTCGAGGTGCGCGGTGGCGAACCCGACGGGGTCGGTCGAGCCGATCACGACCGTGGCGAGGGTGCGACCGTCACGGGTCGCCGCGGCCACCAGGCTGTGGCCGGAGCGGTCGGTGTAACCGGTCTTGACGCCGATGGCGTCGGGGTAGATGCTCAGGAAGGCGTTGTGGTTGTAGACCACGTGCGGCTTTCCGTCGCCGCCCTCGAAGTGGTACGAGGGCAGCCGGACGATCCCTGCCAGGGTCGGGTCCGACAGGAACGCCCGGGTCACGATCGCCAGGTCACGGGCGCTGATGAGGTTGCCGCCACCGACCGAATCGGGGCCGTCGAGGCCGCTCGGGTCCCGTACCTTCGGATGATCGGCCAGACCGAGCAGGCGTGCCTCGGCGGCGACCTCGCGATCGAATCCGGCGAGCGACCCACCCCCGGCCTCGATGGCCAGTGCCATGGCCGTGTCGTTCAGCGACGCGATCAACATGGCGTGCAGCAGATCACCCGCCCGCCAGCGCGAGCCGGGCTCCATCGTCAACTTGAGCGGCGGCACCTCGGCCGCCTGGCGGGTGATCGGCACCTGGGCGTCCATCGAGAGGTTCGCCTTGGCGATCAGCGCCGTGAACAACTTGATCGTGCTGGCCACCGCGACGGGTTCACGGGCGTTGCCGGCGTCGATCACCTTGCCGGAACCGACGTCGAAGGTGAGCGACGCTTTCGCCGTCGGTCCGGTCGGCTCGCTCGTCGTCACGGCGACGGCGGTGGCGTCGGGTGCGACCACGACCGTGCCCGCCATCAGGGCCAGCACGGCCAGGAATCCGGCCGTGCGTCGCATCATCACCGCACCACTATCGCGGACGAGCCGCCCGGCACCCAACGATGCGGTCAGGCGACGCGGGTCTCCAGGTCGACCAGTTGCAGGTCTCCCACGACCTCTCCGGTGACCTCGACGACCCAGGGGTGACAGGTGAACACGATGACCTGGCGGTGCTGGGCGACCTCGGCGAGAACCCGGGTGGTCGTCTCGGCCCGCTCGGGGTCGAAGTTGACCAGGATGTCATCGAGCAGCAGGGGCAGCGACTGGTGGTGCTGTTCGGCGAGCGCCAGGCGCAGACACAGATACACCTGTTCGACCGTGCCCCGGCTCAACCCGTTCGGCTCATGCGGGCGACCCTTCGCGTCCACGACCGTCAGGCGCGGCGTGGAACCCTCGGCCGGGTCGAGACGGATCGTGGCGTACCGACCTTCGGTGATCGTCTGCAGATGGGTTGCGGCCCGTTGGAGCACCGCCGGCTGCCGTTCGTCGAGGTAGCGCTCGAGGGTGCGGTCGATGAGGCCCGCGGCGAGGTGCAGCACCGTCCAGGAGCGGATGGCCCGCGCCAGACGTTCGACGAGTTCGGAGCGTTCCATCGCCAACGCGGGCAGGTCGGCGGACCTCTCGATGGAGGCCACCTCATTTTCGATCGCCCCGACCTCGCGCAAGACCTCGTCTCGCTCCTCGGCGAGCATGCGCCTCGACTCCAGGGCCCGGGTGCGCTCCGCGGCCCATTCGTCCGGCACCCGCTCGGCCAGGGCGCTCCGGTCGGCCTCGGCCTGCGCGCCCGATTCGGTCGCCAGGCGTCGCTCGAACGCGGCGATGTCGCGGGTGAGCACGCCGCGGCGTTCGTGGTCGGCGAGACGCCTGCGGAGCTGCGCCTCGTCGGTCACCCCGGCCGCGGCGAATGTCGCTTCCAGCTCGGCACGGGCGTCGCCGGCCGCCTGCTCCGCCCGGGCCAGCTCGTCGCGGAACACCGCGGCCTGGTCGCGCATGCGGCTGACGTCGCGTTCGGCCTCGACCGCCTGTGACACCAATTCGGCGATGGCCGCGACCACGGCCTGCAGCTCACCGATCGACGAGTCGACCCGCGGTGGGGTCACCGTCACGGGAATCGACCCGCTCTCGTCACCGTGCCCGTGGTGACCACGTGATGCCTGCTCGGCACGATCGGCGAGTTCGATCACCGACTTTGGGGCCTCCTCGAGCGCCGAGTGCAGGCCACCCAGGCGACGTTCGGCCACCCGGATCTGGTCGGCGAGCGCCCGGGCGGAGTCGAGGTGGGTGAGCCACTCGTCGACACCTTCGGGGCGGAGTGCAGAGGGAAGGTGATGCTCGGCGAGCCATTCCTGCCACGCCTCCAACGCCCGGTCGTGCGCACGGGTCAACTCGCCCAGGTGCTCCTTCTTGGCCCGCATCGCTGCACGGGCCGTCGACAGCCGATTGTCAGCGGCGACCAACGCGGTGAGCGCGGCCGACTGGCGGTCGCGTTCGGCTTTCGCGGCGGCGACCTGTCCCATCTCGGGCAGTCCCGGGAAGCCGAGGATCTGCGCGGTGTCGACGCACTTGCGTTCGATGATGTCGACCTTCGCGGTGAGCTCGCGCCGGGTGCCTTCGTCGAGGTGGCCGTCCGTGCCGGGGCCGAGCGCGAGCGCCGCCCCGCCGACGATCACGGCAGCGACGGCCAGGACCGCCCCCGCGACGATCCCCGCGAGCACGACTCCGACCGCCGCGGCGACGGCGAGCGCGGCCGCCAGGCCCGACAGCAGGTGGCGGGGCTGCAGCCCCGATCGACCACCCGCGGCGGGCTGTTCGGCGCTGCGGGCGCTCCCCTCGGCGGCGGCGAGGTCGCGACGATACCCCTCGAGGTCCTTCAGATCGTCGGACAACCGGTCGAGCAGCATCGCTTCACGGGCCGCACGATCAGAGGAGATCCGCAGCGACTGCGCCGACAGATCGCCCGGCGCGGTTTCCATCGCCTCGGACGCCGTGGCCGCAGCAGCCTCGGCCTCGAAGACCTCCTTGGACTGCATCTCGACGTCGTCGGCCGCCCGACGTCGAGCCGTCGCCTTCTCGTCGAACGCGTTTCTGGTGACCTTCAGATGGTCACGGGCGGCGACCACCTTGCCGATGCGGGTCAACTCGGTCGCATCGCCGACGCCGACCGCGTCGAGTTCGGCTGCGAGGCGACGTTTCAGTTCGGCGAGTTCTTCGCCGCGGGTGCGGGCCTCTTCTTCTTGTTGCGCCCATCCGCTGAGACGGTGTTGCAGTGCAGCCAGATCGGGTTGCAGCGCTGCGAGGTCGGGCAGGTGGCCGGCTTCGAGCACCTCGAGTCGGGCGAGTGCCCGGTCGCGGTCCTCGGTGCGGGTCGCGACCTCGGCCGCGGTGGTCTCCACGGCGGCCAACGCCCGGGTGAGGCGCTCACTGCTGTCGGCGGGCAGCGTGGTCGCGTCGTCACCCAGGGCATCCAACTCGGCCTGGGCGTCGGTCGCTTCGAGGTAGTCGGGCCACAGCTCGACGAGACGGTCGGCCCGCTGCACGGCCCGGTTGGCGGCCCGCTCGGCATCGGACAGATCATCGGCCCGGCGTCGCTTGGCCTCCAGGGCCTCGCGGCGCTCGCCGAGATCGCGCGCCGCGTGTTGCGCCTCGGACAATCGCACCTCGACGGCTCGCAGCTGTTCGCGGATCGCCGCCACTTCGGTCGACTGTGCCCGTGACCGGTGGATCGCGCCCGCCCGGTCACGCAGCTCGTTCCGGGCCCGCGTCGCGATCCTGCCCGCGCCGGCGACGCCGGCCGAGAGCAGGTGATCCTGTAGGTCGCCGTCGGTCAACGCGCCCAGGTCGTTCAGCTCGTCGAGACCGATCGCGAAGATCTTGTCGTACACCTTGCGGTTCAGCCCGCCCAGCAGCGCGGTCAGTTCCGCGTCGCCCCGCGCCTTGCCGTCCGGTCCCAACAGGGTCGACTCACCCGCGCGGGACCCCTTCTTCTCGAGTCGCGACAACACGAAGTCCTCGCCGCCAGAAGAGAGATACAGGCGGCCCGAGCGCATCGCGCCGGACGGCGGGTTGTAGCGCGGATAGCTGGTGTTGCCCGCGGGAAAGCCGAAGAGCACCCCGAGCACGAAGTGCCGCAAGGTCGACTTGCCCGCTTCGTTCGGCCCGAAGACCACGGTGAGGCCGTCGTCGAGTCCGGTGCGTTCGACGTCGCTGAGTGCGCCGAAGGCGTCGATGGACCATCCCTCGATGTGCATGCTCACTGCCTCTTCCGGTTGTGAGTGATCGTGTCGGCCATGGTGGTCAGGTGTCTTCGAGCAGCGCGACCAGCGCGGTGGTGACCGCCTCGTCGAACAGCTCCGGATCGTCCGCGGCCGGTGCCCGGTCGCCGAGCCAGTTGCGATATTCGACGCCGATGCCGGGCACCCATTCGGCACGCGCGCCACCCTGGGAGACCTCTCGTAGCAGATCCCCGATGAAGTCGTCGCCCGAGGCCCGTTCAGCGATGTCGATCAGCGGGTGGGTGTGCCAACGCAGGTCGTCCCACCAGATGAACGGCTCGGTGTTGCGGGCGAGGTCACGCAGCCGCTCCAGCAACTCCGCGCGTCGCCCGGCGGGGGCGAGATCGTCGTGCAGGTCGCCGTGCCCGGCGATGTGCCCGCGGACCACCAGTGGACGGCCGTCGGCAGCGGTGCGGCACGCCTCGGCGGCGTCGACGAGAGCCTGTTCGAGATCGTCGAGGTTCTTGTCGTCGATCGAGACCTCGACCTGGTCGAAGCGCACGACGTCGAGCGCGACGAACCGGGTCGTCGCCACGCTGCCGTCGACGTCGACGATGATCGCTCCTTTGGAACCTTGCTCGCTCGGTTTGGGGCTGCGCCCCTGGAGGTTGCCGGGGTAGACGACCAGCGGGTGGCCGTCGCCGAGTTCGCCGCGGCGGTGGATGTGACCGAGCGCCCAGTAGTCGTAGCCGCCGGCCCGCAGGTCGTCGAGCGAGCAGGGACTGTAGGGCTTGAAATCGGAGTGACCGCCGACGTTCGCGTGCAGCACCGCGACATGGAACCCCTTGCCCTTCACCGGTGGAAAGCGCAGGGCGAGATTCTCGGTCTCTTCCCGGGTCGCGTAACTGATCCCCGACACGGTGGCCACGAGGGTGTCGTCGATGTGCACCTCGACCCGGCCGACCTCGTCGGAGTCGAAGATGGTGACCTCGGGAGGGAAGCTGCCGATCGCCGACCAGCCTTCGCCGATCGGGTCATGGTTGCCGTAGACGACGAACGTCGCGATGTCGGCGTCCGCGAGTCGAACGAGACCGTCACGAAAGGCGAGCTGGGCGCGCACGCCCCGGTCGGTGCCGTCGTAGATGTCACCGGCCAACACGACGAACGCGACCTTCTCGGCGATCGCGGTGGCGATCAGCGCCTCGAAGGCACGCAGCGACGCATCACGCAATTCGCGGGCGATGCGCTCGGGCACGCCCGTCAGGCGGGTGAACGGTGTGTCGAGGTGCAGATCTGCCGCGTGCAGAAACCGAAATCGCATGCATGCCCTTTCGCGGACGTCCCGATCGTGCCGAAAGCCACACTACCGGCCCGCCACGATCCGCGCCCGGACCGACGCCGGCGACGACAGGGCGAGTGCACTGGCTACGCTTCCCGGCAACACGGCAACACGGCAGGACGGCAGGACGTCCTTGTGCGTCCTCGGTCGACCGACAAGGGGAAAGGGTTCGGCTCCGATGAGTGACACAGCGACCTTCGAGTTCGGCGGCGTGCACCATGTGGCGTTGGTGTGTGCAGACATGGGGCGGACCGTCGACTTCTATTCGGGGGTACTCGGCATGCGGTTGGTCAAGACCGTTGCGCTGCCCCAGGGCGGCGGCCAGCACTTCTTCTTCGACATCGGCAACGGCGACACGCTCGCCTTCTTCTGGTTTCCCGACGCGCCGCCGGCCGCGCCGGGCATTTCGGCGCCACGCGGCTACCCGACCGATCTGGACCTGCTCTCGGCGGTCGGTTCGATGAACCACCTGGCGTTCTCGGTGCCGGCGGAACGCTTCGACGACAAGGTCGCCTTGTTGGACGCCAGGGGCATCGCGCACACCGAGGTGTTGAACCACGACGATTCCGAATGGGGCGTCGCGCCTTCCGCCGACGACGACGGCGTGTATGTGCGCTCGGTGTACTTCTTCGACCCTGATGGCGTGCTGTTGGAGCTCGCGGCGTGGACCCGAACGTTCACCGACGCCGACGTCGCCCACGAGCCGGTGCGTCTGGCGTCCGCCGACCGCTGAAACCACCGAAAGGAGCCACTCATGCCCCGCCTGCGTCAGGTGGCGCGTGCCGACACCGACGACCGCACCGTCATCGGCATGTACGACTACGTCTTCGGTGACCGTGATCCGGTCGCCGAGCCGGGTACGCCCGACGGCACCCCGGGAAACTGGTGGACGACGTTCGCGCTGGTGCCATCGGTACTGGAGCACTGTGTGGGTGGCTTCGCGCTGTATCAGAACCCGCGCCACATCGACCCGAAACTGCGTGAGCTCGGCCAGCTCAGGGTCGGCTGGGCACGGGCTAGCCGGTTCGTGTTCTCCCAGCACTGCAAGTCGGCGCGGTCCGCGGGAGTGCCCGAGGAACAGATCGAGGCGATCGCCCACTGGCAGACCGCTGACTGCTATTCGCAAGTCGAGCGGGCGCTGCTCGCGTACACCGACGCACTCGTCTACGACGGTGGCCGGGTCGCGGACGGCGTGTTCGCCGTGTTGCAGGAGCACCTGAGTGACGAGGAGATCCTGGAGTTCACCTACATCACGGCGCTGTACGACATGCACGCGGTGATGTCGAAGGCGCTACGCACCGAGTTCGACGACGTCGACGATCCGATCACCGAGGTTCCCCCACCCGACGATCCGCCACCGGGCGTCCGAGTCGGCCCCGACCCCGACGCGTGAGCCCACACCGGCCCAGCAGGCCGACTCGAACTCGCCCGATGGGTCACACCGGCGGCCGGTGACTCGCTTCGCAGCACGTCTCACCTGACCGACCGTGCTGGGCCAGTCCGGCCTGGTCTCGGTGGGGAACGTGATCCGGTCTGTTTGGGTACTGGAAGCCGGTCTAAATGGGGAGCGTGGAGTGGTCCATTCGGGTAGCTGCGCGGGTGCCGAACTACGGGCCGCGGATCGTCGATGAGGAACTCGTCGAGGCCCTTCACGAACACCCGGCAATCATTCTCGTGGGGCCTCGGGGCGCGGGCAAGACCACGACGGGCCGTCGGCACGCCTCGAGCATCGTCCGTCTCGACAATCCGGCGGAACCTGCGGCCTTCATCGCAGATGCAGATGCAGCGTTGGCCGGTTTCGACGAACCCGTCCTGCTCGACGAGTGGCCGGCCGTCCCGCAGGTCCTCGCCGCCGTCAAGCGCGCTGTGGATGACAACCGACATCCAGGCAGGTTCGTGCTGACCGGGAGCGTACGAGCAGACCTGGAGGCAGAGACCTGGCCCGATACCGGGGCAGGCGAATTGGAGGTCGGCGACGTCGACGAAATGCTGCGGGGTCTTGCTGCGGCACCCCTGGAGCGGCATCCCGTGGCCGGCCAGTCGATCGGCGCATGGTCCCGCCGTGATCGACTCCGACTCGTCGATGCGATCTACGTCGAACTGGCCGAGACACTCAAGGCTCCGCTCATCACCACGGACCGAAAGCTCCACGGCGAGCCCTCGGTCGAGGTCGTCATGGCCTGAATCCGAATCCCACCTGGGCACGGCTCGGCTGCGGTCACTTCCCCGAAGCACTGGCAAGGAGCCGAGCGTCGTGGTGTGGGGCCTTGAGCGTCAGTCGGTCGTGAAGTCAGTCGGTCGTGAAGTCAGTCGATCGTGAAATCGGCCGAACCAGGCCATGCCAGCCAGGTGTCGATTCCGGTCTCGAGGGCATGTGCGACGTGATGCTCCACGAAGATTTGGCGCACTTCGTCGAACGGCCCATGCACCCGAGGACCGAGCGGCTCAAGGGTCACAAACCCTGCCTCTGCAAGGGCTCGGTAGCAATCAACCAAGTTCTCGAGGCTCGCACACAAAGGGATGATCATCGAGGGTGTCGACAGAACGTGTACGTAGAACAATCTCCCTGGTCGCTCGTCCATGTCGTAGAGGATGTAGACCTGAGCTTCCGCCGCGAGTAACAGCGTCCGCCAGCCCAAGACAAGATCCGGCTGTTGGTCGAGCAGTAGTCCGTAGAGCCAATGGCGAACAACCGGTTCGACTCTCCAATGCTCCGCATCGGCCACCTTGAAAGCGCCGGACCACTGGAAGTAGTCGAAGAAGTTCACGCCATTGTGCACTCGGAGCAATTCCGCGAGGTCGGGCGGCAGCGCATACCCGAGCGCCGTTTCCGTCGCTTCGAGATCCGCGTCTGTGGCTCCGGGCAGGAGCCATGGTGCGTCGTCCGGGATCCCGGCGATTCGGAGAAACGCTCGGTAGCTATCGCCGATCGCTGTGCCAGTCATGGGCAGAACCGGAACGACGGTTCGTGTGCTTCAATTTCAGCCACCTCGCGGGGTGCCACAAAGTACAGATCACCGTCGGATACACCACAAATCGTGTAAAAGGCTCCGAGGTCCGATCCGCTCGCGCTATTTTCGCTTGCGTCTATTTT
The DNA here is from genome assembly GCA_040255345.1 of Actinomycetota bacterium. Lineage (GTDB taxonomy): Bacteria > Actinomycetota > Acidimicrobiia > Acidimicrobiales > Iamiaceae > JAFDWI01. The sequence goes on from JBDZUV010000045.1 coordinate 20,835, forward strand.
GCGCAAATGTGCCCCCGGGCCGCCCTGCCTGGTCGAAAACCACGGCCACTCGTCGCAGTGAGTGACCGACCCCGACCCCGTGCAATTGTACGGCGAATTGGAGTGCCAGCTCGGATTGGTCGTGTCATCAGGGTGGGCCGCCCGATCGAGGGTCTGCCACTGGATCTGCGGTGGGGTCGGGTTGCCCGTCTCGGTGTCAACACCGTTGTGCTCGCCGTAGAGCACGTCGCGGATGTGGAAGGTCGCAGACACGGTGGAAGCATGGGTCGGCCCCGCTGTGCTCCCACCCGGCTCGTACACCTTGAAGACCTCACAGACGTGCCTGGTGACACCATCACCCATGTCGATCAAGCGGGTGACCGGGTCGACCAGTGCCCCCCACGCACCCAGGCGTGCTATGACGTTGTCGAGCACGATGTCCTTCACGCAGGTGTACATGGCGAGCTTTGCTGCTTCTTCAAGTCCCTGTCCGGAATAGCCGGGATTGTCTGCTGCAACGGTCGGCAAGCGCGTCATCACATCGTCGATCACCCCTGGGTCGGCCTGCACCGTCGCGATCGTCTGTGGATCATCGGTCACGTGGACCACGTCGAGGGGCAAGTCGTCGAAGTCGATCTGTGTGAGCGCCGTGACGACCAGGGTCGCAGCCAGCACGACTCCCACCTCCGGTGCGCTGACGCTTCCGGCCAGGAGCAGCAAAGTCTCGTCATCGAGGACGACGACGAAGGCGGCACCCGCACTCGCCGCGAGAGATTTGGTGAGGATGTCGTTCGGGTCGCACTGGGTCGCGGACAACTGGACCGGCATGTCATCGATGCATGACGAGTCGTCTTCGTAGCATCCCTGGCGCTGCTCGCCGTCGACCACCGTCGGCTCGGTGTAGAACACATTGCCACCGGCCTTCATGCAAGCTTCCGCAGTTGCCGGCGGGCAACCATCACCGGACGAGCTCAGGTGCAGTTCCCACTCGTAATCGCTCACGAATCCGATCGTATCCTCGAAACTCAGGGTCACGTCCTGCGCGCTCGAGCCGTTCGTCCACGTCTCGTTCACCGTGGCCGAAGAGTTCTTCGGGACGCCACCCGAAACACCAATCGGGTGCAACTCCCATGGCAGCGGGAACGCGAAGAAGCCGCTCATGTTGTCCTTCACCGTTCCGGTGACCGCGATCTCGGCTCCCGCAGGGAAGTTCACCGTGGCGGTCCGCGACCCCGAGACCAGCGTTCCGCCTACCACCTTGCCCGACAGGGTCGCTGAACAACCCGATGGTGTCGATCCCGGAGACTGCGGTGGCCCCTCACATGCCGCCGCAACGGCGACCAACGCCAGCGCCAAGACTACACAAGCGCCCCCCTCATCCGGGATCTGGCGGACGTATTCGTGCGCAAGTTCATCGGGACTCCTGACCAAACCCGAAATTTGGAGCGAAAAGGGTGGTATTCGACCTTTTCGCTCCAAATTTCGTGGGCGCGCTCAGGCCGGGGGGAGCCCTTGTTGGGTGTCGAGCATCTGGGCCATGACCGTGCGGATGAACTCGTCGGCCTCGTCGGTCAGCCCGCCGGCGACGCCGCCGTACACCGCACCCGAGAACGGGGTCTCGTCGGGATGCTGGCGGGCATAGGCGACCGCCTCGGCGAGGTCCGCCGCGAACGCCTCGGCGACGCCGGGTTCGGTCTGGGGTCGGGTCACGCACATGTGCAGGCCGTTCGGGTACTGCTGGCCGTTGAACCGCCAGCCCTTCTCACGCATGCGGTCGTTGATGATGTACACGTCGAAGTCGTCGGAGGTGAAGCTGAACAGGAACGACGGGTTGCCGATGATCCGCAACTCGGGGTGCGACCGCACGGCCTCCTGCATCTTCGCGGACGTCTCGAAGATCTCACTTGCGTAGCCCAGGTAGCCCTCGCGGCCCAGCGACACCAGCGACGCCCAGGTGGCCGCGAGCAGGCCGACCGAGCGGGACCCGTCCATGCCCGGTGAGGTGTACTTGCCGCCGCTCCAACCGGTCAAAAAGAAGTACTGCGAGTTGCGCAGCGCTTTGTCGGCGAACATCACCACCGAGGTGCCCTTGAGCGAGTAGCCGTACTTGTGGGTGTCGGCCGAGATCGAGGTGACCCCGGGGACCCGGAAGTCGAAATCGGGAATGTCCAGGCCCAATTCCTGGCCGAAGGGCAGGATGAAGCCGCCCAGGCAGCAGTCGACGTGCAGCCCCACACCACGATCCAGCGCCAACTGTCCCAGCTCGGCGATCGGGTCGACGATGCCGTAGCCGTAGTTGCACGCCGAGCCGACGATCGCGATC
>JBDZUV010000187.1:0-4193 GCA_040255345.1 Actinomycetota bacterium
AGGACACCCCGAGCGCGTCGGACGGCCGGGGTCTCGCCCGAGGGCTGCTGTACTCCCGGGACGGCCGCCTGGTCGCCTCGGTCGTGCAGGAAGGCCTGATCCGGAGGACGACATGACGGGCCGTGCCGCTGCGGTACGGCGTCGTGCAGCGTCGCTCGTCGCGGCCGGCGCCGTGCTGGTGGTCGGCGCGTGTAGCAGCAGCTCGAACGGCGCATCGACGACCTCGGGTGGCGGCACCACGGCGACGCGCGATGCCGCGGTGACCGCTCCGCAGTCGACGGCGACCGGTCTGCAGACTGCCGACACGTTGCCCGACGGCAGCTTTCCGTCGGTGGCCGACCCGGCACGGGACGGATCACTCGACAAGGTGCGCGTGAAGCTCGTGACCGTGGCCGAAGCGAACGATCCGATGGCGCTGGTCGCCCGGCCCGGTCACCCCGATCAGATGTTTCTCGCCGAACGGGCCGGCAAGGTGCGTCTCGTCAGCCGAACCGGCCGGAACCACGGCTGGACGGTGCAGCCCGCCGCCCTCGTGGACCTCACGTCGCTGGTCGCCACCGACGGTGAGAAGGGGCTGTTGGGCCTGGCCTTCGACCCGGCGGGCGACACGCTGTATCTCAGCTACAACATCGCAAACGGCGACTCGCGGGTCGACGCAGCGCCGATCACCGGAAGCGCTGACCGACCCCGGGTCGGCGAGCGCACCAACCTGCTGCGCGTCGATCAGATGGGCACGAACTTCCACAAGGGCGGCGACCTGGTCGTCGACGACGACGGTCTGCTGTATGCCGGCTTCGGTGACGGCGGACCGCAGGGCGATGCGAAGCAACACGCGCAGAATCCCGATCTGTTGCTGGGCAAGATCCTGCGCATCGACCCGTCCCGCCCGGCCAACGGCAAACCGTACGGCATTCCCGACGACAACCCCTACGCCTCAGGCGGCAAGGGCGCACCGGAGATCTACCTGACCGGCCTGCGGAACCCGTGGCGGTTCTCGATCGATGAGAAATCGGGTGATCTGTGGATCGGTGACGTCGGCCAGAACGCCATCGAGGAGATCGACCGTTTGCCCGGTGGGCCGATCCGCGCCGGGGTCGACCTGGGCTGGAGCGGCTACGAGGGTACCCACGTGTTCGAGAAGGGCCGGGTCGAAGGCCCGTCCGTGCCGCCGATCTTCGAGATCTCCCACGACCAGGGTGTGTGCTCGGTGACCGGCGGCGTCGTCTACCGAGGTAAGGCGATTCCCGACCTCGACGGTGCGTACCTGTTCGCGGATCTGTGTCGGGCCGGGGTGCACGCGCTGCGCTCGACCACCCCGAAGGCCGGTATCGGCCACGTCACCGACGAACGGGTACTCGACGGAGCCGGGGACGCCGCAGGGGTCATCTCGTTCGCCACCGACGCGGACGGCGAGGTGTACACGCTCTCACTCGACGGCAAGATCCGTCGGCTCGAACCCGCCGCCTGACCGACGGGCAGGTACGGGAGGCGCGAGGACGGGGAAGTCGTGAGGCGCGACAAGGGCCGTCTGGCACAGGGCACAGCGTGCCTGACACGGCACTATTTTTTCGGGAGCGGTGCGAAACCGCATTGCGGGTCCGGCGCCTTGGCCGTGTCCCCGGGAAGGCCGACGGACCGGTCGACGCATGCGAAGAACGAGCTGCCGGACCGCGCCGCCCGCAGGTTCTGGGGCGAATCCGCCTGACCAGGCAACAGGGTGAGGCCGGTGGGGGCGAGTGTTCCTGACCTCGGGTCGAACCAGGTCACCGCGTTGGCGGCGGTGAGCCAGAAGACGTCTCCGCTGTCGGTGAACGTAGGGAACGCCGAGCCGGCCGCGGTGCCCGCTGGAGACGGGTCGTCGGGGCTCCCGGGGGCCTTCGTCCAACCGCCGCTCGGCGTCCAGGTCATCTTCGAGGTCGAGGCGTCGAAGGCGTCGATGCGGTCACCCCCGCACACGACCTTGGGAAGCGGCCCCGCTCCGCTGGTCGACGAGTCGGCGACGTTCTCCCACTCGTTGCCTGCCCATTTCCGGATGTTCACGGGGGCGGCTGGGAGATCAGTGTCGCTCGAGTTGGTCAGCACCAACGGCTTTCCGGATTGCGGGGCGGGCTCGTCCGATCTGACTTGGTAGATCGTGCCGCCGAGGTCGCACGGATCGCCGCCCGCGCGTTCGATCGTCTCGGTGATGTGCCCATTCGCATCGAGTCGGTACAGCTTCTCGGGGCCCGTGAGCCAGATGCCGTTCGCATCGGCACCGAGGAAGCGCGGCGGGGTGGCGTCGATGCCACCGCCGTCCGACCACAAATTTGTGGTGGCGATCGGGGCACCAGCTTGGTCGAAGAGCTCGACGACACCTGTGCTGGGCGCACAGCTCTCGATCGTTGGCTTGTCGGCCCCGCAGGTGAAACCCATCAGAGCCAAGCCATTCGCCCAGCCGGATATCGAGAGGCCGCTGAGGTCTGCCTCGACGAGCACCGAGGGGTCGACGACCTCCTGTAGAGCCTGACTCGGCGTGGTCCGCCAGAGAGACTCCGCCGACGGGCCGGTGAGCACCCATGCGACCGAACCCGACATGGCCACGTCGGCAACCGATACGGTCGCGGGCAACCCGAACACGGGCGTAGCCTGCCTCAGCGGGACCGTGGCCGCAGTGCTGGTTGCCGGGGGCGCGGTCCCGACCTGCGTTGCAGTCGAGCCGCAGCCCGCGGCCACGGCAACGACCCCCAGGGCAGCGAGCGCGCGCGCCAAGAGACCCCAAGCGCCGTGCGCGCCCTGCCCCCTGGTCGCGCGCTGCGCCGCGCGGGGGGGTACCTGCCGAGCGACGGTCGATGCCCCGGCTCCCGGTTCGGTCATGAGGAGCCTTCCCGTAGCCAATGGCCTCTGAGTGTGCCTGTGGCCTGGTTCCTCGATACGGCGTGTCGTACCCCCGGACGAGACGATGATCGCTCGCGTTGCTGTCGCACACAGGGGCCCGTCAGTCTTCTGGAGTGTGCCGGTAGACGTTGGTGTCGCGAACCTCGAAGCCGAGCCGCCGGTAGAGCCGGTTGGCGGCCTCCCGGCTGGGGCGTGAGGTGAGGTCCACCGTCCGGGCGCCTCGCTCGTGGGCGATCTCGAGCGCCCGGCGGTTCAGCGCGGCCCCGACTCCGGCTCCCCTGGCCGATGCGTCGACCACGACGTCCTCGATCCAGGCCCGCACCCCGGTCGGGATCCGGAAAACCACCAGGGTCATCGAGCCGCAGATGGCCGCCTCGCCGGTCGCGTCCGAATCGACGGCGATCAACAGCACCGTCGTGTCCGACGCCACGATCTCGGCCAACTCTCCCGTGGTCGGCGCCGGCGACGACGACGACAACTGGGGGGTGAGACGTGCGAACGCCTCGACCAGGTCCGCATCGACCACTTCGACTTCCCGGATCTCGATCATCGCATCGATCTTCGCACGCGCCGACGACCCCTCCGAGAACGGCCAAAGGGATTCACCGGGCCCAGGGGTCCTTGCGGGGCGGTTCGAAGTACACCTCGACGGCATCGCCTCCCAGTGCCGAGAACACCCGGTCGCCCCACATTCCGTAACCGGCCAACGGCGACGGCAACTGTTCGCGTGAGAACCAGCCCAGGTCGGCGGTCTCGAGCGGATGGCCTGCGAGGTCGCCCCCGACGGGCCGGCACTGGAACAACAGGGAATACAGCGGAGTGCGGGTGAATCCCTGGCGGATCCCGTCGAGTACGGCGATGAGGCGCACGACCTCGACGTCGATGCCGGTCTCTTCACGGACCTCTTTCACCACGATCTCCGCAGCCGAATAGCCCACGTCGGCCCATCCGGTCGGGAACAGCCAGAACCCCGAGTCGGGCCGCTTGATCAACAGCAGTTCGCCGTCGTCGTTGCCCACGGCGGCGCCCACCGCGATCTTCGGGGTCACATACCCCGCGACACCCTTGCCGACGCTCCGCATCCATTCGTCGATCTTTTCCAGTTGATCGGGGCGGTCGTCGGCGTGGGCACGGATGTCGGCGGCCACCGCGAGTACCTCTTCGTAGCGTTCCCGTTCGTACAGGCTCTCGGTGAACGCGAGTCCGGTCTGGGCGATGCCGGCCAGCGATTCGGCCCAGCGCACCAGGTCGGCTTCCGACAGTGGGGGACGCTCCATCGCGAGCAGACTAGAGGACGACGCCCCTGGCGTGGCGTGGGT
>JBDZUV010000188.1:0-4138 GCA_040255345.1 Actinomycetota bacterium
CCGGCGCGTCGACGGTGTGGCGGGTGGAACGCAACACCCTGCCGAACCCGGGAGAACGACCGAACTCATCGGTACGCCCCTCGGTGTTCCAAGCGACGCGGCCGTTGATCAACACGGCCCGCACCGCCCCGTCAGTCCGATTCACGAGCCGCTGGAGGTCGGGCATCCCGGGCATGGGTGCCTCGACGACCTCGTCGACCCGTTCGTCGAGTGCTTCGGGGTCGATCACGGTGATGTCGGCCCGCGCCCCGACGGCGAGACGCCCGGCGTCGATGCCCAGATAGTCGGCGATCTCCCCGGTCACCCGGTGGACGGCCCGACCGAGCGACAACACCGGCTGCCCATCGTCACGGCGCTGCTTCACCAGACGCAGCAGGTGCAACGGAAAGCTGTAGAACGCCATGTTCCGCAGGTGTGCGCCCGCGTCGGAGAACCCGATGATCGCCTGAGGGTGCTCGACGATCCAGGCGACCGATTCGGGGTTCGCGTTGCCGACGGTCGTCGTCCAGCGCAGGTCGTTGCCGAATTCGGCCTGTAGGTCGAGGAACGTGGTCACCCGGTCGGCGCCCCGGGCGTCGGCCACCTCGGCGAACGTGCGGCCGGCCAGCGACGTGTCCGGCGCGTCGACGATCCGGGCCTCGGCCAGGTCACGGTGGTACGCGCGCCCCTTCCACCTGTTCGACCACTGACTCGTGAAGCGCTCCCGCCAGGCCGGGTCGCGCAGCAGCTCGGTGCGGGCCTTGCCCGCCAGGTGCAACGCTTCGGTGCCGGCGCCGATCTCCTCGAGCACCGGGTTCTCCAGGCCGTCGGTCCACAATCGGAACGGCTGGGGGAGTGACTGGAGGCGGATGTCAGCGCGCGCCGCGCGCCGCATCAGGCTCGCGAACCCGCCGAGCACCTTGAAGGCGCCTGGCGCCGACTTCGCGTCGAGCAACGAGATGATCGTGGTGCGCAGCGGGTCGCGCCCGATGCCCGAGGCGATCGCGGCGAACAGCGCGAAGTTCCACCGGGCCGAGATGTCGGGGACGGCTTCGAGGATCGCGCCACGGGGCCGGAGCACCTCGGCGAGGTAGCGGTACTCCTTCCAGGTGGAGTACACCGACGGGGTCGGGCGACTCCGAAAGCGGTCGCCGTCCATCTTGTCCCACGGCAGCGTGTTGATCGACAGGCCCAGGTAGCCCGCGTCGAGCGCGCGGCCGAGCAGGCCGGCCATGTCGTCGAGTTCGGCCTTGGTGGGGCGTTCGCCGTCGGTGAGCGAACGGCCGAGCCCCATCGCGTGCGCTCGGATGGCCGAGTGACCGAGGAACGAGCAGACGTTCGGGCCGAGGTCGAGCGACGCGAGATGGTCGAGGTAGCCGGGCGGGTCGGACCAGTCCTTGATCCGCTCCAGCAGGGGCAGCACTTCGGATCGGGGCACGCCCTCGACCCGGCAGAACATGTCGGCGAGGTCTTCGGGTTCGCCGATCGCGAACGACAACCCGCACGATCCGATCAGCACCGTGGTGACGCCGTGCCGGACCGACTCGGTGAGACCCGGGTCGATCTCGAGTTCGGCGTCGTAGTGGGTGTGCAGGTCGATGAAGCCCGGCGTGACCCAACACCCGTGCGCGTCGATGACCTCGGTGCCCGCGGGCACGTCGAGGTCTCGGCCGATCGCGGTCACGGTGCCGTCTTCGACGAGCACGTCGGCGGGACGCCCCTCGGCGCCGGACCCGTCGACCACCAGTCCGTCGCGGATGAACGTCGGTCGTTCGCGGGAGGTCATCGCCGTGACCCTATCGATGCGGACCGGCCAGATGTCGGCGCCGCGACCACGGCGCCCGAATCGACCTCACCGGAGTCGGCCCGGGTCCGGGCTTCTCAGCCGGCGGTGACGACGATCGGGGTGTGAGCCCGCGCGTCGAGTGCCGGGACGTCGTCGAGCGAGAAGTCCGGCCCCGAGTAGTAGCGGGTGCGCTGGGAGGTGAGGTGGCCGGGGTCGGCCGACAGCGTCGGATCCGTGTTGGGCACGGAGTTCACGGGGGACATGACGTCGAGGCCCGCCTGGCCCCACGTCGATCCGTCGCCGGTGCAGACCTTGGTGGCCCTGTCGTCCCGGTACGTCGTGGCGACGTCGAGGTCGAGGTCGGTGGTGAGCGAGCGGGTCGTGATCATCGTCCCCGCCGGTCCGGACACGACCTGCCACGACGGCGGCAACGCGTCGTCGGTCGTCGAGGTGATCGGCGTCACCGAGTCGGCGACGCCGTCGACCGGTACCCGGGTGTTCGACGGGTCGGAGTAGGTCATGCCCTCCAGATCGGTGGCGAGGTCGTCGGCCTGGCCGAATCCCGGCATGCCGGCGTGGCCGCGCAACTCGATCGTGGTGTCCTGTCGGTTGGGGTAGAACACGTCGGTGAGCACGGTGTAGGTGAAACTGTTGGCTCCCATTCCCGATCTGATCGCCCGGACCGGACCGGAGATGTTCACCACGAATTCGCCGGTATAACCGATGATCGCATCGAAGGTGTTCTCGGTGCGGCTACAACCACCGGTGACGGCGAAGTACTTGGAGCGGTCGAGCAGGTCGGCGCCCGAGGATCCGTTGTGGTGAATGGTCAATGCGTCGTTCAGCCAGCGGTCCGAGAATCCGAGTGAATAGAACGGGGTGGTGACCGTCGAGTGCTCTGGATTCGGGCTGTTCGCGTCGTTCGGGGCGAGGGCGGACGGTCCGATGTGGTACGTGTCGCGGTAGTCGCCCGAGTCGAGGCTGAACGTGTAGTCGACGCCGGTGGTGCCGGCACTGCCGCCGGTGAGCGGCGGGCTCGTGAACAGGTACACGGTGCCGGTGTGGCCGTCGATCGGATCGGTCAGGTACAGCGGCGTGCGCGACGCGGCGTCGACGCCCGGGGGCGCGGCGGCATCGGTGGTGCGCCCCGCGTCGTTGGCGAGGAACGAGATCTCGTCGTCGGCGTCGAGGCTCGGGTCGCTGTCGGGCGGTGTGTAGGTGCTCCAGGTGGTGTACCCGGCGGTGGTGGTGGGCGGCGGGGTGTACACGAGGATCTCGTACGGGGTCGCGGTGCCGTAGAGCTTCGGGTAGCTGCTCGTGGGCAGATGCTGGATCTCACCCGGCGAGACCAGGTCGCGTTCGTCGACCTGGACCGGGATCTGATGCCAGGTCGAACCGTTGTGGCTGAACGCGACGACGTGTTGCGGGTCGGCGCCTTCGAGCCCGGGTACCTGCGATCCGGTCAACACCACCGGGTCACTGGACCGTTGCAGATTCGATCCGTACCGGGTGTTGCAGCCGGCCAGCGTCGCCGCGGCGAGCGTGACGACGACGGCGCTGCCGAACACGCGCTGCGCGATCCGATCCATGTGGGTTCCCCTTTCGCCTTCGCCGACTTCGCCTCTGTCGACGTCCGCCGAGACCCTACCGCGGGCGCGAGCGGTCAGGAGTAGGTGAGACGGGTGATCCAGTCGGCCACACAGGCGGGCTTGTCTTCACCCTCGATCTCGACGGTGATCGTGCGGGTCGTCTGGATCGTGTTCGGGTCCCGCAGGTCCGCGGCAGCGAGCACGCTCGAGGCGCGGATCCGGCTGTCGACCTTGACGGGGTTGATGAACCGCACGCGGTCGAAGCCGTAGTTCACGCCCATCGCGATGCCCGAGAGTCGGGACATGTCCTGGGGGATCGAGCCCGACAGATGCGTGAGCATCGACAGGGTGAGGAAACCGTGGGCGATCGTCACTCCCCAGGGCGACAACTCGGCCGCGGCTTTCGGGTCGACGTGGATGAACTGGTGGTCGTGGGTGATGTCGGCGAAGGCGTCGATCTGGTCCTGGGTCACGGTGAGCCACTCGCCGGTGCCCTCCGGTTCGCCGACTGCGGCCTGGAACTTCTCGTATGCCTGTTCTGCATTCGTTGCCATGGAGAAGAACCGTAGCCAATGGGTGAGACGACCGAGCGGCGAAAGGCGGTTCACGGAGAGTCCTCCCAGTGCGCGCATGGCGACCCGGGCCCGCGCCCGAAGACTCCCGGGTGTCAGACCGATCTCCCATGTCAGAGCCGCAGCAGCCGAGTGGGGTAACCGGCCGACCCGTGGATGAGGTGGCGGCGATACGTTCGCGGGCGCCGGTCATCTGGACAGGCGAGACCGGC
>JBDZUV010000189.1:0-4126 GCA_040255345.1 Actinomycetota bacterium
CGGTCGGGGCGTGGGCGACCGGCTCGGGGGGGGGTCGGTCAGGGCACGGTCGTGGTCGTGGGACCGGCACCGGCGCCGGCGGCCTCGAGTTGCGCGGCGATCGTCTTGGCCCGCTCGATCGCCGCGGCGTAGCCGGTGAAATCACCGGCCTTGAGCGCGGTGTCGGCCTCGGCGAACGCCGCGTTGAGCTGACGGATCAGGTCTGCCTGTGAACCCGTTGCCGCCGGCAACGTGGTCGTCGTCGTCGAGGTCGACGGCGCGGTCGTGGTGGTCGTGGACCCCGACGGATTCGACGACCCCGGCGAGTTCGCCAGCGACAGGTCCACGTCGCGGGCCGGGTTCCGTTCGGACGTCTCGGGCACGTCGTCGCCGAACAGATCCACCAACGCCCCACGGAACGTCGACTCGACGGCCACGTGCAGGTTGCCGCCGTCGTCTTCGTAGGCGACGATCACCTGCTGCAACTCGGGCAGTGAGTTGCCCGACGATTTCACGTACCAGGGCCGCACGTACAGCAGCGACTGGTCGATCGGGATCACCAGCAGGTTCCCGTACTCACATTCCGAACCTCCGCTCTGCTCCCCCGAGTTGCACAACAACGTCTGGGTGGACGACACCTTGCGGTCCGACATCATCGACGCCGCCACGTTGTAGGGACCCGAGGGCAGATTGCTGCCCGGCAACTGGAACAGGTCGAGCCGGCCGTAGTCGTCGGGGTCGCTCTCGGCGGTCATGAACCCGGTGAGCACCTGCTTGTTCGGCGCGCCGGACTGTTTGGGCACGAACGGACGCAAGATGAGGAACGACTCGTTCTTCGCCGAGGGCAGCCGCATCAACAGGTAGTACGGATCCATCGGCGCCGCCCCCGACTCGATCGGGTTGCCGTTCGCGTCGACCGCGCCCGGCGCCGACCCGGTCTGGATGCCGGCCTTGTTCGGATCGGCCGAGATCTCCCACGCGTTCTCCTGGGTGTAGAAGCCGCTCGGGTCGGTCAGGTGGTAACGGCCGTACATCTTGGTCTGGACCTTGAACAGGTCTTCGGGGTACCGGAAGTGTTCGGCGAGGTCGCGGGGTACCTTCGACTCCGGGGTGAACAGCTCGGGGAACGCCTTGGAATAGGCACGGATGATCGGATCGGACGGATCGATCACGTACATCGACACGGAGCCGTCGTAGGCGTCGACGACGGCCTTGACCGAGTTGCGCACATAGTTGAAGCGACTGTTCAGACCCGACGAATCCGCGATGTCCGAGGTGGCCGCGCGCTGGGCGTTGGGATAGTGGGCCGTGGTCGTGTACCCGTCGATGACATACGAGATGCTCCCGTTGGCACGCACGACGACGTACGGGTCGTTGTCGAAGGCCAGGAACGGTGCCAGATTCTGCACCCGGGTGCGGACGTCGCGGTACATGAGCACCTTGGAACCCGCGTCGACGTTCGACGAGATCAACGGGTTCACATCGGCGAAACGCAGCGCCACCGCGGCGCGGTGCACCAGGCCGGCGAAGCCTGATCCGATCCGGATCCCGCCATCACCACGGTACTTGGTGAACTTCGTGTTGCCGGCCTCGTCGGTGTAGTCGATCTCTCTGGTCTTGGAGTCCGCGATCACGTACCCGCTCAGACCCTCGCCGTAGTAGGTCGCCGGGATCTTCACCTCGGTGCCCGTCCCGGTGGACGCCACCGGGAGGTCCTTGTTCGTGAAGACCGGCTGGCCCGAATCCGACGCGTTCGTCGGGGCCATGATGTTGCCGTACCCGTGGGTGTACGAAAGGTGCTGGGCGACCCAGGACTTCTGGGGAAGCGATGCGCCGTCGATGTCGCGGCCCGAGGTGAGCACCTGGGTGATGCGCCCGTCGATGTCATAGCGGTCGATGTCGGGTTCGGGCACCTTGTAGAAGCTGCGGATCCCCTGGAGCTTCGTGAAGACCTCCTGCATCACCGCTGGGTCCCACAGGCGGACGTTCTGGACGGTCAGGGCATTGTCGTTCAGGGTCGCGGCGTTCAGCGCCCCGTCGTTCGCGAACGGTTCGACATTGACCTTGTCGAGACCGAACGCGGTCCGCGTCGCCTCGATGTTGTGGACGAGGTAGGGCCGTTCCTTGGTCTCCTCCGAGGGTTGCACGCTGAAGCGCTGCACCAGCGCCGGCACGGCGACCCCGCCGAGCACGGCGACCACCGCCCACAATCCGACCGCCATCATGGGCAGCACCCACCCACGCCGCCAGATGTTGACCAGGAACAGCACACAGGCGAACACCGAGATCACGAGCAGCAGATCGATCGCCTTGAGCTGGATGTTGGTGTCGGTGTACAGAGCGCCGTCGACGGTTCCACGTGTGGAGAACACCAACTGGAACCGGCCGAAGTAGTAGTCGGCCGTCTTGGTCAACGCCAGCAGGGCGAGCAGCACCGAGGCGTGCACCTTGGCCCGCTGCGACACCCGGTCGGACAGGTGCATCGACGGTGACGCCTGGATGAGGATGCTCCCGTTGAAGTAGTTCGCGACGAGCGTGGCGAGCAACGCGACGATCAGCGCCGCGAAGAGCCACGAGATCAGGAACTCGATGAAGGGCAACCGGAACACATAGAAGCCGATGTCGCGGCCGAACGTCGCGTCCTTTTCACCGAAGGGAACCTGGTTCGTGAAGAGGATCCAGTCTTTCCACTGGGTCGCGGCGCCCACTCCCATGAACAGGCCGAGCAACAGGGCGAACGCGACGCGCAGCACGCCACGCCGATGACCGAACAACTCTTGGAACCGCAGCACCACCGGGTCTTCGTTGGTGATCAGCGAATACTCGCCCGCCGAGCGGTCGGCGATCCACAGGTTGACCAGCACGATGACGAAGCCGAGCGTGACGAAGATCGCCGCGAGCACCAGCTTCGCCCCCAGCACCGCGCGCCACACGCCCGTCCGTTGCTGGGCTGCGAACCACAGGTAGTCCACGTAGAACCCGGACGCGCCACGCAGCGATGCCACCACCACGATCAGGGCCACCAGCGCGACCAGCGCGATGATCCGGCGTCGTCGGCGCGCCTCGTACGACGTGCGTGGGCGGCGCTTGGGTTGTTTCCCTTCGGACCGTCGCATGACGCGCCAAGCCTAGTGGCGTGTCTTTCGATTGAAGGGATGAGGTCGGCGCCGATCCGCGTCGGACGCCACGGCGGCGGACGCGCGTTGAAAGGCGCCGCGGGCGGTCGACGACACCGTCGGGCGCCAGCGGCGGATCGTCGCCATCCGGCCGATCACCGGCGAGGCGCCCACGGGGAGACGCCGCCGCACACGGCACCCGACCGCACGGACGAAACGGGAATCAGTCCGGTGCCGGAAGCGCGAGACAGCGACAACCCGGATGCGCCGGGGCCACGTGTTGACCGGTCGGGAACGTCTGCCCAGCCCTGACGATGCCCGCGAGCTGGTTGTCGTTGCAGTCCGAACACGGGCCGTCGCCCGGCCCACAGTGCCACCGCAGCCCGGTCGTCGCAGGGACCGCCGCCCTGACCCCCAGACCGAAGGCCAGGGCGCAGGCATCGGTCACCGACGTGGCCAGGCGCGCGCCCCGCCACTCGCGGTAGCACGCCCGGATGCGGTCGGCGAGCTCCAGGTCGTCGACCGCCGCGGCAGGCGCGTCGTCGTCGACGTCGACGTCGACGCCTTCGCCGAGCGCCCGGGCCAGGCGCGCCCGAAGCGGTGAGGCGATCGCGCCGATCAGCTCCGCTGTCGGACCCGCCACGTCGACGTCCGCGTGATCGGACGCGGCCGGGTCCAGGTCGCCGGCGAGTGCGACGCCGGCCGCGACCGCGCCGAGCAGGTCGGCCCGGGCCACCGATTCCCACGATGCGCCGAACGTCTCGGGTGCACCGAGCAATTCGTCGACCACGAGGGCCCCCCGGTGCCGACGGAGGTCGTCGAGGAGCGAACTCTGCTGGTCGGACAAGGCTCGTTTGAGGTGCTTGGTGAGCCTGCGGCCGACCTCGTCGACCGCGGCGTCACGGCGTTCGAACAGCGAGGCGAGCTCGGCATCGGCAGAGGTGGCCGCTGCCGCGACTGTCGGCGCCTTTGCGGTCTTGGGCTCGTCAGCGCCCTTGGGGCCGGCCGCAGCTTTCGGGTCGGCCGCAGCT
>JBDZUV010000046.1:0-11545 GCA_040255345.1 Actinomycetota bacterium
GCACGGCCGGGCGGCGGCGCCGTGCGCGAGCGCGATGTGGGTGGGGAGAAGCGCCGCGTCGAGCGTTCCGGCTGCCAGCGCCGCAGCGGCGTCGCGGGGCCGCATCTCGATGAGTTCCAGGCCTTCGGCCTGCACGATCGAGCCGCGACCGCGGAGCCCCGAGACCGGGTAGCCGGCCGCGGTGAGCAGGTCGAGCGTGGCGTCACGGAGACGCCCCTTCGACGGCACGGCCACCCGGGTGGAGACCGACGCGGTCACGGGGTCTCCTCGGTGCCATAGGTGCTGTCTCGTGCGGGGCGACCATGGCGCTCTCGCAACACGGCCTCGACGTCGGCCCAGGCCACACCGGCACCCACGAGCCCCGCGACGAGGTGGAACACGAGATCCGCCGCCTCTTCGGCCGTGGCCGACGGGTCGGGCCGCGCCGCGCCGAGTTCCAGGCAGACCTCGAAGGCTTCCTCCATGATCTTGCGTTGTGCGAGGACCGGGTCGGCCATCAGTCGGCTCGAATAGGAACCTTCCGGGGCGGCGTTGAGCCGGGCGCGCAGGAAGTCGTCGAGTTCGGACAGAAAGGACGGAGTCGGAGTCGGGGACGAGGTCATGGCGTCCGAGCATCGTAGAAGGCGTCGGTCACGAGATCGAAGCAGATCGGCCGTCGACGGCCACTGGCCACGAGCGGCACCGGGGTGGGACGCCGTCGGGCCACGTCCCTCACCGCGGTGCGGTCCACCAGTACTCGAGCTGGATGTTGTCGGGGTCACGGAACACCAATGCGGCACCCGAACCGGAGGGCGCGTCGGTGACCGGCGAGTGGTCGACCCCCAGTTCGGTCAGGCGCTGTTCCAACTCGTCGAGGTCGTCACGTTCGTCGACGGAGAACCCGACGTGGTCGAGCCCCGGGCTCGTCTCGTCGAACCGTTCGACGGTGCGATCCTCGTGCTGATTGAGTCCGACGACCAGACGCGTCTCGGGGTGGGCCAACACGACCATGACCCGACCGTCGAGGTCCTGGCGCGCCAGTCGCTTGAGCCCCAGCACCGTCACGTACCACTCGGCGCTGGCCTCGACGTCGGTGACCGACAGGTCGACGTGGGAGATTCCGGTGAAAGTGGGCATGGCGTGGTCCTCGGTTCTGCGAACGAGACGGGATCCCGCTCACTCCCCAGTGGACTACCACGCCGCCGCTCCGATGACGAAGGCGGTGAAACTCGCTGCCCGAAACTCCGGGCAGGACCCGAGGCGCGCCCCGGGCGCGTCGGCCCGGGGTTTCGATGCCGACGTGGACCGACTGCGCCCGGCCGGTCGCTACGGGTTCTACAGCCCCGAGACGCTCACGTCGCGGATCACCAGGCTCACCCCGGCCGCGCCCATCGGGAGCCACTCGACGTCGTTGCCGACCGCGGTCACGTCCAGCAACATGCGCTGCAGGGTCGATGCGATCGTGAACTCCTTCAACGGTTCTCCCAGCGAGCCGCCGGCGATGCGCAGGCCTTCGGCGCCGCTCGAGAAGTCGCCACTGACCGGGTTGACGCCCGAGTGCAACCCCGACACCGACGAAATGAGGATCCCCTCGCCGACCTCGGCGAGCAGCGCAGGCTGATCCTTGTCACCGGGTGCGAGTTGCACCGCTCGGGCTCCCACCCCGGGGGTGGACTTGAAGCCGCGGACCGCAGAACCGGTCGAGGCCGCCCCGGCACGACGGGCCGAGTAGGTGTTGTGCAGGAACATCTGCAGTTCGCCGCCGTCGATGAGCACGTTGCGGCGGGTGGCGAGACCCTCACCGTCGGCTTCGGTCGCCCGGTAGGCGTGGGGATCGGTCGGGTCGTCGACGAGGGTCACGATCTCGTTCGCGATCGCCTCGCCGAGGCGCCCGGCGAACAACGAGCGGCCCTTGTTGACCGCCTCACCGTTCATGGTGCCGGCCACGATCCCGAGGAACTGGGCCGTCACGAACGGGTCGAGCACCACGGTCATCCGACCGCCCGTCGGCTTGGTGGCCCCCAGCAGTCGGGTGGCGCGCCGGGCCGCATCGGCGGCGGCCGACGCGACGTCGAGATCGGACGGTTCGCGGCCCACCGAGAACCCGAACCCGGTCTTGGTCTCCTCCCCCTGCTTCGCGAGTGGATAGGCGCCCACGTAGCAGGCCGATTCGCGGCCCGCGGAGCGGATGCCGGTGGTGGTGACCACGACCCCTTCACCCACGGCGTCGCCGTACTCGGCCGATTCGACGCCGGTGATCCGGTCGTCCGCGGCACGGACGGCGGCTTCGAGCTCGAGAGCGAGCGTGACCTTGTCATCGGTCGACACGGTCTCCAGAGCGTCCCGGTACAGGTCCAGTTCGGGCACGGGCACGCCATCGGGTTCTGCCAGGCCGAGGTAGGGGTCTTCGGTGGCGAAGGTGGCGTTGTCGCGGGCTTCGGCCAGCACCTCGCCGAGCACGTTCTCGTCCAGGGTGCCCGCATAGGCGAACCCCTGGCGGTTTCCGGTGACGACCCGCACGCCGACCCCGGCGGTTCCGGCAGACGACAGCGACTCGATGTCACCTTCGTACACGCGGATCTCGGTCTCGGTCGAGCGGCCGACGACCACCTCGACCTGTTCGTCGTCACGGGCCCAACCGATCACCCGATCCGCGATGGCGAGCAGTTCGGAGCTCATGCGGCCTGACCTCCGATGGTCAGACCGGTCGGCACGCGCAGCGTGGGCACGCCGTCGCCGACGGGCACGCCCTGGCCGTCCTTGCCGCACGTGCCCGGCGGCCCGAACGCGAAGTCGTTGCCCACGGCGTCGATCGCGGACAACACGCCGGGGCCGTTGCCGATGAGGTTGCCTTCACGCAGCGGTTCGGTGATGCGACCGTTCTCGATCAGGTACGCCTCGGTCATGCCGAAGACGAAGTCGCCGGTCGCGGTGTTGACCTGGCCGCCGCCGAGCTTGGCGACGTACACGCCGTGCTCGGTGCCGGCGACGATGTCGTCGGGGTCGTCGGGACCGTTCAGGATGAACGTGTTGGTCATGCGCACCATCGGCAGGAACTGGTAGCTCTGACGGCGGCCGTTGCCCGAGCGGGCCCGGCCTTCTCTGCGGGCCCGCAGGAAATCCCACATGTAGTCGGTGAGGATGCCGTTCTCGATCAGCACGTTGCGTTGGGCGGGGGTGCCTTCGTCGTCGATGCCGTAGGCGCCCCATTCGCCGGCCACCGTGCCGTCGTCGATCAGGGTCACCAGCTCGGAGGCGACCTTCTCGCCGCGGCGACCGGCGAACACCGACGCGCCCTTGGCGATGAGGTCGGCTTCGAGGCCGTGCCCACAGGCCTCGTGGAACAGCACGCCACCGCCGCCGGGGCCGATCACCACCGGCATCTCACCGGTGGGGGCGGGCCGGGCGGCGAGCTTGGTTCGGGCCCGCGCCGACGCGGCCCGGGCGAGTTCGTCGACGTCGTAACGGTCGAACAGTTCATAACCCACCGTGTGGCCCACGGCTTCACGGCCGGTCTGCATGCCGGTGTCACCGGTGGCGACCGTGCCGACGCTGAACAGGGTGCGGGTCTGGTCGTCGCCGGTCAACAGCCCGTCGGAGTTCGCGATCAGCACGCGCCGTCGCGAGTCGCCGTAGTTCACCGCGACCTGGGAGATCTCGGCCCCCCCGGCCCGGGCCGCCTCGTCGGCGCGTTGCAGCAGCGCGACCTTGTCGGCCTTGGCGACATCGCCGGGGCGGACCTTCGGCGGTGAGGGGTGAGCCACGAGGTGCGCGTCGAGGGCGATCTCGTGCACGGCGCCGTCATCGCGGTGTGCCGCCGCCGCCGCGGCCCGGGCGGCCGCCGCGAGGCCGTCGGCAGACAGGTCCGCGGTGTGGGCGAACCCGGTCGTCTCACCGCGCACGACCCGGATGCCCGCACCCCGGTCACGGCCCGACACGAGTTCCTCGATGCGACCGTCGTCGAGATGCGCAGATGTCGATGACTTGTCCTCGGCGAAGACCTCGGCGAACTCACCGCCCGTGCGCAGCGCTTCGGCAAGCGTCGCCGACAGGGTGTCGGGGTCGATCAGATCGGGTAGGGACATCGTGGCTCCTCGTCGCGCTCGCGGGCGCGCCTCTGGCGAACTGGTCACACCGCACCCGGCATCGCCGACGCTCGTCGACGGCCGCGCGGTCCGGCGGTCCATCGTACCGGCACGATCGTGCGGCCCAGCCCGAGCGACTTCGGTCGTCACACCGGTCGGCGGGGGAACGCCGACGACGCCCGGGCCCGGCAGCACGAAGTCGGCCCGGGCTCGGTATGGTTCGCAATCGATGAGGCCCGTGGCGCCGACCAGAGACGCTGGGTACGCACCGTTACGCGACTACGCCGCGATCGGCGACGGTCGCACCGTGGCGCTCGTGGCGCGGGACGGTTCGATCGACTGGCTCTGTGCGCCGAACGTCGATTCGCCGGCGGTGTTCGACGCGATCCTCGACGCCGACGGTGGCGGTCGCTTCGAGCTGTGCCCGGCCGAGCCCTCCACCATGGAGCGCCGCTACACACCGGGCACCAACGTGCTGGAGACCACCTTCCACACCGCATCGGGCAGCGTGCGTGTCACCGACGCGATGACCGTGCCGACCGGGCAGCTCGCGCCCCAACGGGAGTTGGTCCGACGGATCGAAGGGCTCACCGGGACCGTGCCCATGCGGTGGCGGCTCACGCCCCGGTTCGCGTCCGGCGAACGGACGACCGGACTGTCGCTACGCGGCGGGACCCTACCGGTTGCGACCAGCGGGGCCGACGCGCTGGCGTTGTTCGGCTGGGACACCGGCGCGGCCGAACTGGTCGACGCGGCATTCGAGGGTGTCTTCGAGGTCACGCCCGACACGACGCCGCTGTTCGCGCTCGGCTTCGCGCACCAGGGTCCGCTGGTGTCGCCCGCCCGCGGCGATGTCGAGGCGCGTCTGCACGCGACGATGAAGATGTGGCGAAGCCTCGCGGCATCGCTGAGCCACACGGGTCGCTGGCACGACGCGGTCGTCCGCAGCGCGCTCGCGTTGAAGCTGCTCGTGCACGCGCCCACCGGTGCGATCGCGGCGGCCGCCACCACATCGTTGCCCGAGGAGATCGGCGGTGAACGGAACTGGGATTACCGCTTCTGCTGGGTCCGTGACTCGGCGTTCGTGCTCGGGGCGTTCATGGGTCTCGGGATGTTCGCCGAGGCCGACGCGTTCTTCTGGTGGCTCATGCAGGCATCGCAGCGGACCCATCCCGAGTTGCGGGTGCTGTACCGGATGGACGGCGGTGAAGAATCGGGCGAACGATCCCTCGGGCTGCCCGGTTACCGCGGTTCGGCGCCGGTGCGGGTGGGCAACGGCGCGTCGGGTCAGCTCCAGCTCGACGTGTACGGCGACCTGATGCAGACCGCGTGGCGGTACTCTTCGGGCGGCCGAAGGATCGACCCGGACATCGCCAAGCGGTTCGAGGGCACCGCCGATCTCGTCTGTGAACGATGGGACCGACCCGACGCGGGCCTGTGGGAGGTCCGCGGGGAGGTGCTGCATTTCACCCAGTCCAAGATGATGTGCGTGATCGCGCTCGACCGTGCCGTGAGTCTCGCCGCACAGGGGGCGATCCCCGACCGGCACGTCGGGCGTTGGACGGCCACGAGCGGTGAGATCCGGCGCTTCATCGACGAGCAGTGCTGGTCTGACGAACGCAACTCGTACCTGCGGAGCTCGGCCGGCGACGATCTGGATGCGAGCCTGCTGCTCGCGGTGCTGTTCGGTTACCGGGCACCGGACGATCCCCGGATGATCTCGACCGTCGATGCGGTCCGCCACGAACTCGGCCACGGGCCCTACGTGTACCGCTACTCGGGCGAAGACGGTCTCGAAGGCGACGAAGGTGCCTTCCTGACGTGTTCGTTCTGGCTGGTCGAGGCGCTGGCGATGCAGGGACGGCGCGCCGAGGCCGTGGCGCTGATGGACGAACTCGTGGCACTCGGCAACGACGTCGGCATCTACGCCGAAGAGGTCGACCCCGAGACCGGCGCGTTTCTCGGCAACCTTCCCCAGGCGCTCACACATCTGGCGTTGATCGGCGCGGCGCTGGCCCTGGACGAGCAACGCTCCTGCGCCGACATGGGGCGCCGGACCGCGCTCGAGGAGACGGCCATCGGGGAAACGGAACCGTGAGCATCTGGGCAGCGTTGGCCGGTGGGTTCGCGGGCACACTCGTGCTGACCACCGTGTTGCGTGCGGCCAGCGAGGCGCGGTTGACCCGTATGGACCTGCCGTTTCTGCTCGGCACCATGTTCACTCCGGATCGGCGGCGCGCCAAGCTGGTCGGCTACGTGGCGCACTTCGGATTGGGTCTGGCTTTCGCCGTCGGCTACTTCGCCCTGTTCGAGGCCATCGGGCACAGCGGCTGGTTGCCCGGCGCGGCCTTCGGCGCCGCGCATGGCGTGTTCTCCGCGACCGCACTGGTCAACGTGGTCCTGCCGGCGGTGCATCCGCGCATGGGCGACGATTTCAGTGCGGCCGGTGAGGCGCCGCTGCTCGAACCGCCCGGGTTCCTGATGCGCAACTACGGCCACTCGACCGCGCTCGTCACGCTCGTCGCCCATGTCGGCTACGGGTTGCTCGTCGGCGGGTTCGTGGGCTTCACCTGAGAGCGGCGGCCCCGGTCGCTCTCACCGGCGGTCGCGTCGGATCGTCGCTTGGTCGCCGTTTCGATGCCGACGATGGCCCACCCGTCGGGGGCCGCATCGTCATGGCGGCGAGCGGCACCGGACGCTCGACGTTGGCCTCGTCACGACGTGACCCCTTATCCTCCCCGGATGCCCGCTGAGCCCGGTCCGGTACGGCCCGGGGCATTCGACCCATCCCGAGGCCGCACCTGATGGCGCCAGAATCGATCGTGCTGGATGCGACCGAGACCAGACGCCGCTGGCGCGAACGGCCCGACGAACCGACCGCCAGACGCCGACTGCGGTGGTGGCGGGAGCTGTTGCTGGTGGTCGTGCTCTATGAGGTCTACAGCCTCGTCCGTAACACGTTCGGGTCGTCGGGCAGCTCGGTCGACTCGGTCGTGTCGCCCGATGCCGTCGCCATCGCGCTCGGCCACGCCCACGACGTGATCAACATCGAGAAACGTCTCGGGCTGTTCTTCGAACCCCACCTGCAGGACTGGTATCTGGGCCTGCCGGGCCACGGTCTCATCAAGTTCTGGAACGTCTACTACGGGTCGTTCCACTTCATCGTGCCGATCGTGGTGCTGATCTGGCTGTTCCGTCGCTTCCCTCGGGATTACACGATCTGGCGGAATGCGCTCGTGTTGACCACGATCCTGGCGCTGGTCGGGTTCGCCTCGTTCTCGTTGATGCCGCCACGCCTGCTCGACTTCCGCGGCGAGTTCGGCGGTTGCAGCCTGCCCGCGTCGATCGTCGCCGCGAACCCGCGGCTCGCGTGTCAACACTTCGGGTTCAACGACACCCTCGCGTCGTTCGGAGGGCTCTGGAACTTCGGGAGCACCGCGATGGCCCAGGTCTCGAATCAGTTCGCGGCCATGCCGAGTCTGCACATCGGCTGGTCGACGTGGTGCGCGATCGTCGTGGCCCCGAGGGCCCGTCGCCGTTGGGTCAAGGTGCTGGTGATCCTGTACCCGTTCGCGACGCTGTTCTGCATCTTGATCACGGCGAACCACTACTGGCTCGACGCCGCCGGGGGCCTGGTGACCCTGGGCGTCGGTACCCTGTTGGGCTGGCAGCTCGCGCTGGCGGTTCATCGCTGGTCGGACCGCCGCGACGCCACGCGTGCGGGTTCACCGGATCCCGATGACGAACCGACCACGTCGACCACGTGAACGGCGCGCGGCCGAGCGGCTCCGTCGCCTCACGCTGAGAGTCGGACGGTGAGGCGCACCGGGCCACCGTCCGGGCTGGTGCACCGACGGTTCCGCACGCGGGCCGACGCCACGGGATCGTGCCGGTGGGCCGCGCGCATGGCGCCTCGATTCAATTGCGCAGTGCCAGATCGGTGCGCCGGGTCGATCCGTCGGCGATGTCTCCCCAGCTGTGTGCCGAGCCCAGCTGGGCGGGCTCGTGACGGTCGACCGTCGACCCGTCGCCCAACTGCCCCACCGAATCGTCGCCCCAGACCCAGAGGGTGCCATCGGTTCGCGTGGCGACCGTCGAGTCGTAGCCGGCGCTCACATACCGCCAGGTCGCGGCGTCGCCGACCTGGACCGGTGCATGACGATCGGTGGTCGTGCCGTCACCGAGCCGGCCGTCGGCGTTCCGACCCCATGCCCACAGGGTGCCGTCCGCGCGTACGGCGGCGGAGTGGAGGCGGCCGGCGGATGCCGCCGTCCACGTCCAGGCGCCGCCGACCGGCGTCGGCGCCGTGCGCGTGGAGGTCGTGCCTTCGCCCAGCTCGCCGCAGGCATTCAATCCCCATGCCCACAGGGTGCCATCGGCGCGTAGGGCGAGGCTGTCTCCCGAGCCGGCACTGATGGACTTCCACCGGTCGGTTCCGATCGGTGCGGGAACCAGGTGTGCGTCGGTGGTGCCGTCGCCGAGCTGGCCGAAGTCGTTCGCTCCCCAGGCCCAGATGGTGCCGTCGGAACGACGGGCCAGCGCGTGATCGCTCCCGGCCGACGCGTCGATCCAGGAGTTGTCGACGCCGATCTGCACGGGCGCATGTCGGTCGATCGTGGTCCCGTCACCGAGTTGACCCGCGTCGTTGCGGCCCCAGGCCCACAGGGTCTTGTCGCTGCGCACCGCGATCGTGAAGCCGTCGCCGGCGGCGGCGTCGATCCAGGTGGCGCTTCCGACCGAGGTCGGTGCCTGGTGCGCCACGATGGTGTCGTCACCGAGTTGGCCGAAGGTGTTCCCACCCCAGGTCCACAGGGTGCCATCGGCGCGGATGCCGACCGAATGGTCCCGGCCTTCGTGCACCGACCGCCAGTCGTGCACCGGCGCGACGTCGGTGACCGACCCGGTCGAAGCAGAGGTGCCATCGCCCGACTGGTTGTCTTGGTTGATGCCCCATGCCGCCCGCAGCGCTCCCGAGCCGTGAATGGCCGCGGATGTGCAGTCGCCCGCAGCGACGACCTGCCACCCGGTCGCCGATCCGACTCGTGCCGGGGTGGACCGGACGGCCGGCATGCCGGGTTCACATCCCCTGATCTCGTACAACAGGTCACTGGTCGCGTGTCCGTCACCGAGCAGCCCGAATTCGTCGTCGCCCCAGGCCCACAGGCTGCCGTCGACCTTCAGCGCGAGCACGTGGAGTCGCCCGGCGCTGACCTGTTTCCAGTCGCCGGCCGAACCCACCGGTGTCGGGGTGTCGGTTTCGACGGTCGTGCCGATCCCGAGCTGACCGACATCGTTGCGCCCCCACGCCCAGAGCGTGCCGTCCGCGCGTCGAGCCAGCGAATACCCGTAGCCGGCGCTGACCGACGTCCAGTCGTCGGCCACGCCGATCTGCGTCGGGGCATGGGCTTCGGGGAGTGCCTCCGGCGACGCGCCGAGCTGGCCGTGGTCGTTGTCGCCCCAGGCCCACAGCGTGCCATCGGCTGCGATGCCGAGCGCATGATCGGCCCCTGCGGACACGTCCGTCCAGAGCCCGGACCCGACCCGGGTCTCCCAATATCTCGCCGGGTACGTCGCGGGGTCCAGGCCGAGCCCGAGGCGGCCGAAGCTGTTGTCTCCCCAGGCCCAGAGCGAACCATCCGCGGCGATGGCGAGACTGAAGCGATCACCGGCCGCGGCGCGACGCCAGTCGCTCCGACGCGTCGTCCCGTCGACCCAGGTGTTCTGGAAGCCGGTCGTGTACCGGTCCAGCTCGCTCGACGAGCATTGGCCGGTGTCGTCCTGGCCGATGCAGATGAGACGCCGTTCGGGCGTCAGCGCCAGCAGATGATCGGTGCCCTGCGAGACCGATGCGAACGTCTCCCCCGGCACTTCCAGCCGCTCGGGCACCGCGCGGGTCACGAGCTGTCCTCCGCTGGTGGGTTGGCGGCCCCACTGCCACAACGATCCCTCGGTGTCCACCGCGGCGCCGAGCATCCCACCCGAGGAGATGTCACGGTACGGCGCGTCGATCGAAACCGGTGTGCGTTGCTGTCCCGTGCTTCCCCGACCCACCTGACCGCTGGCATCGGCACCCCACCCGAACAATGCCGACGGCTGGCATGCCGTTGCCGTCACCAGGAGTATCGCGCCGAGTGCGATCGACCGCCGACGAACTCCACCCATGATCTCTTCCTTTCCCGCGACCCGCCAGGGTTCGACTGATCAGTCATGCAGCGATGTTGCCGCCACGACGACAATACATCTCGGCGCGCTCGGTGTGCGCGTCTGCGACGGCGACCACCGGCTCGGTCGCCGTTCGACCGACGACGACGAGCATCGCGCCCGCGCGTTGGTGCCGGAACGTGCTCCGATCATGCCCCCGATCGGCCACCGCGCGGCGAGCTCGCCGCACGCGCAGTAGCCTGGGCCGTCGGCAGCTCCGCAGTCCCCGCTTGCGTGCCACCACTTCGGCCTCATCGGCGACCCCGCCCACATACCTCGCGACCAAAACCCCCACGGCCCTAATTGGAGCTATCCGCTGGCATTTTATGCTTCAAACAAGCTTGACTCCATAAGCCAAGCTCTGATTTCGGGATCACGATCCGGATCCACGCTCTTCGGCACATAAAACTTCCATACATGACCTGAATGCACCGTCGCTACGCTATCGCAAGCAAGCTTCAGGGAATTGCTCTGGTCGCGCATCCAAACTCGCACCATCTCTGCATCAACGCCTTCTTTTTGCTTCAACCTTGCGACTGGGCGGAAATCCTTCGAGTTCGGGGGGGCCGCAACGATATCCCCTGAACTTGAAGTGCAACCTTGCGGTAGCCCCTGTTCGGCACAGGACGGCGCTCCGAAAAGGACGAACATGAAACAAGCAAGAGCGCCTGCGATTTCCAGTGCCCTCGCTCTGCCGGGACCCCTGCGACCGTCGTCCACGCATCTCATTCATCTGCTCCACGGATAGTGCGGCTCAAAGGCTTGCGTTCGGTCTAGAGGATCTCCCCGAACGGTGCCATCGGCTATTGCAACGTTCCGGCAATGATAGTCGGCGTGCAGTCGTAGTCACGGTGCAATACCGACTAGAACCTGCCCAGTCATTCTTCGGAGTCACAGCTCGCAATTCTGCTCGCGCTCGCCAGTTTTGCGTAAGCCAAATCCAATATAGTCCCAGCCAAAAACGAAATGATATGCAACCGAAACGACAATCAGCGCCAGTACCCAACTAAGACCGGTCATCAATATCTGGGGAAGCTCAACTAGCTTGCGACCCAGCGATATGAAAACCATAGCGAGTATTGCGATTGCAAGCATGCCAACGTAACTTTGGATCGTATTGTGAGGTTTTCTCACGAATTGCCATGACCGCCATTCAGCAATTACGTCGTCAGTACCGGGCTCATTCGAGGTGCTTGCGGTTTCCACTACTCGTGCTTTCGCTTATGGACAGTTAGGCTGTGTGTGAACGGACTCAAACCGGCAAGGTGACGAACGGGCCC